>CAJUTH010000009.1:63674-87113 GCA_910589275.1 uncultured Dorea sp. | reverse complement strand
ATAAAATCCAAACTTTTTTGCAGTAAAAAGCCGGATTTGTAAACTTTTTTGCAAAAAGTTTGGATTTCTCCTAAGTTTGGATTTATGGAAAAATCAAAACTTTTGGATTTTTCCATAATGCTTTGTCTTTTGGTCTTTGGTTCGGAATAGTGTGCTCCGTATGCTTAATGGACTGTTAATGTCCATTATGATACAGATTTCTTCTGCCCCGACATGGTTTTGATTCCGTCGATTGCAAGAATTACTGCAAGAACAATCAGGAGCAGGGCGATTACCGCGCGGATCACACACCATGTAACTCCTGCGCCGCCGGCGGAGATCCCCGCGAAGTTCGCTTTCAGCGTGAAGCACAGGGAGGTAATGGTTACCACCAGCATAAATGCCATCGGGAGATAGAACATCTTATTGTTTTTCCCGGCTTTGCCAAGCCATGTGGCGACGGCAAGTAAGCCTAATGCGGCAAGGAGCTGGTTGGCGGCACCAAACAGCGGCCATACGTTTGCGTAGCCGGTGAGGCCGAGGGCGATGCCCAGCACCACGGTAATGATGGTGGAAACAAGCGGATTTGTCAGGACTTTCTTATATCCTGTGGTATTTTCAATAGTTTCGCCCGGTTCCAGCCAGAACTCCTGAAACATATAGCGCGCAAGGCGGGTCGCGGTATCTAAGGAAGTCAGACAGAAGGCGGATACCGTTAATACCAGCAAGGAGTATGCGATCTGCTCTGTTCCTGCAAGTCCGGGAATGGAGCTTACCATTCTGGAAATACCGGATGCGAATACGACGGTAGGCGTTACGGTTTCCCCAGCGGCGTACTCAGACCATACATAGCCTACTGCACACAGGGAAATGATAGCCAGTGCACATTCGATCAGCATACCGCCGTATGCGATCGGACGGGCATCCTTTTCGTTATTTAACTGCTTTGCCGTGGTTCCGGAGCCTACCAGTGAATGGAAGCCGGAAATGGCTCCGCATGCAATGGTTACGAACAGGGCCGGGAACATGTAGCCCAGCGAAGTCCCTGTGGGGGCAAGGGTATCTTTAAAGCCTGTAAACGCCGGAATATCCATCTGGGCGCCGCCCGCAATGCCGCCGCCGATGATGCCTACAACGGCAACAATCATCATAAAGTACAGCAGGAAAGAGCTCAAATAATCCCTTGGCTGCAGAAGGATCCATACCGGCGTTACCGACGCGACGGTGATATAGATTCCTACGATAATCATCCATGTGGTATTGCTTAAGTAAATCGGATGCCAGTTCAGGCCCACCGCCATACAGAGGATGATAGCCGCAACCCCGATGATGGTAGAGAGGCCAAGCCCCATATTTTTCCGGTATACAAAGAATCCAAATACAACGGCGATGATGATGAACATGATGGAAATCATGGCGGTCGACGCATTAGAAGCGCTTGCCGCTAGGTTCACAGCTCCGTTTTCATCATAGGTAGCCATAAATGTATTTGCAACGATGGATGCAAATGCGGCTACCACCAGAATCAGCGTCAGGTAGGAAAAGATGATAAATAGCTTCTTTGCTTTCCCGCCCATGGTTGTAGCGATAACCTCGCCGATGGACTGTCCCTTATTCCGAATGGATGCAAATAGCGCGCCGAAATCATGGACGGCGCCGAAGAAGATTCCTCCGATCAGAATCCATAAAAGCACCGGGATCCAGCCAAATACCGCTGCCTGAATGGGGCCGTTGATCGGACCTGCCCCTGCGATGGACGAAAAATGGTGTCCCATCAGAACCGGAGCCTTTGCCGGGACATAGTCCACGCCGTCTTCCTCCGTGTGGGAAGGGGTTTCCTTAGAAGGGTCGATCCCCCACTGGTTTGCAAGCCATTTGCCATAGGTAACATAGGCAATGGCTAGGATTGCAATGCCGATAACGAGTACTGCAATACTGTTCATAGTTCATTCCTCCTCATTCTCTTTTGATTGTGCAGCTTTGCGTAACTGTTTGTAATGCCGCACGTAACTTTATTGCTAAACAGACCGGAGTATTCCGGCCTTGTTATAGCCCTTTACTAAATCTTTTGCCGCCGCATTTCCGCATATTGCCAAGTTCTTTAAGTCGAATACCAGCAGGCGCGCCTGAGAGTAGCCCCGGATGCCGAGCAGGTAGTTTTTGGTGTAGCGGAAACGCCGCACTTCGTTTTTTATGTGTTCCGGCAGGCCGTTTTCACAGAGAAAGATTCCTGTGATATAGGAATACATGTGGTTCTTTTCCGGGTATTTCTTCTGATTCCGGATCAGCTCCGGTTCGATAAAGTCTGTGATATGGTTGCGGAAATCTGCAAGCTGTTCTGGGGTCAGACAGTCCGTACAACGAAAAAACGTATGCTCGAAACAATTCGCCCGCCATAGTTCTGCCTTTTTTATAAGGACATATTTGGCACTGGTTACATTGAAGCTTGCATACGCGTCATAGACATCCCCATTGATATCAAAGGGCTTCGCTATATCGTAACTGGATTGATAAGAATCAAGCAGCTGCTCTAATAGTTTGGTTCCTGTCATATGTAGTTGTCTCCTTATGGCCATGCTCATACAGGGAAGTCTTTATAACTGATATCTTCACTTCCGGAAGCATATTCTATGTAAATATAGAAGTGATTCCGTTTTGCTGTATTAGCATGATAAAGTAAATTCTTTTTTATCATACTCTTGGGAATGAGAAAATGCAAGAAAAATTAGAGTGCATTCTGTAATTTTGTTAAAGATGTATAATTTTGGAAAGATTTTTTGGGAAAGAACAGTAAAAAATCAGGGCGCAGTCAGACGCCTTCCAGCGTGAAATCCGGGATAAAGCTTTCTTCTGCCGTTCCATCTTCCTGTATAAAGGCATGCTCTACTCCGAGTTCTATTGCGTAATCAATCAGCTTTTCATATTCTCTTTTTGTTACCCGGCGAGCGAGTTCCGGGAATTTTTGTTTGTCCAGTGTGTCAAGAGGCGTGTACTGATTCATAAGACTTATATAGATGCTGCCGCCATAGGTCCCATACAGGTATTTGACGATTTCTTTTGTTTCAGACAGCTTTCCCGGTAACAGAAGGAGGCGCACGATTACGCCCTTTGTCATCATGCCCCTCTCGTCAAAGGCGGCCTCTCCGGTCTGGCGTACCATTTCTTTTATAGCTTCTTTTACAAAGGCCGGGTAATCCGCTGCCGCGCAGTACCGCTCGGCCGTTTCGCTATTCCAGTATTTAAAATCAGGGAGATAGATATCCACCAGCCCTTCCAGCATTTTTAGGGAGTCCACGCACTCATATCCGCTGCTGTTGTACACCGTGGGAATACAGAGCCCCTGTGATTTTGCAGACTGAAGCGCCCTTAGGATCTGCGGGATGAAATGTGTGGGCGTTACTAGGTTGATGTTATTTGCTCCCTTGTCCTGAAGTTCTAGAAAGATCTCTGCCAGCCGGGACTCTGTAATTTCTTTTCCGGTTCTGCTTCGGGAAAGTTCATAGTTCTGGCAGTAGACGCACCTTAAATTACAACCGGTAAAAAATACCGTTCCGGAGCCTTCTTTCCCGGAGATACAGGGCTCTTCCCACATATGTAAGGCTGCTCTTGCTACACGGAGTCTGTTAGTTTCCTGGCAGACGCCTGTTTTGCCTTGTTTTCTGTCTGCCCCGCAATTGCGCGGACATATTCTGCATTCTTCCATAAAGCTATCGGCTCCTTATCTGCTGAAACGGTGCTGTGTGGCAGGCCGTCCGCCTGGCTGGTACGTTTCATATCAGGCGGCCAGGCGGCGGAAGGTCTTCTTTCTATAATCAGGCAGTTGCCTTCTTAGTTCTCTGCTTCGCTGGAGAGGCTTTCCTTGCGGGCGTTTCGTCCTGCCTGCACTCTAAGACATGGGAGTAGAAATCATTCATTTCTTCTTCGGTGTCGAAGGTTGCCACATACATCTGGTTCCCCATGGCGCCGGAGAGCGCGTCCGGGATCCGCTCTACCATTTTCATGTTTTTGCCGTATTTTTTCATGATATCCCGATGACCCATGACGAAGTTTTTGCCGTCCCTAAGACCGGCGTAGGCGCAGAATTTGTCGTCGCCGCTTGGTACCGTAGACTTGTCAAAGGCAATCATATCCGCCCAGATCTTATAAACGTTGGTGCTGTGGCCGAAATTGATCATATCCGGCGTAAAACCGCCGCAAGGGCGCATATTTACCTCAAGGGCTACCACGTCGCCTTTTTTTCCCATGCCTTTGTGGTCGCTTAACAGACGGAAAAATTCAAAGTGGATGAAGCGGCTCTTCACCCCGAAGCTTTTGACAGCCGCGCGGCCCGCTTTTCTGGTATCCTCCGGCAGGTCTTTTACGATATAGTAAATGGAATTATCCAGAGTATTTACAATATCCATGATGGAATTGGGCGTTACATTTCCAGTCTCAAAGAGCGGTTCGCCGTTGGAATCGATAATGGCGTCGTAGGAATTGACAGCGGCGTCAATATACTCTTCCAGAATGTAGGTTACTCCCGGCTCCCTTGTGCCAAAAAATGCCGTCAGTTCCTCATCGCTGCCAATCCGGTGGGTATCGGAAGCGCCGACTCCGTTGTCCGGCTTGGCAATGATAGGGTAGCCCACCTTTTTTGCAAATGATTTCGAGCCTGCGAGGGTGCCGGTCAGGTAGAAGCGTGCGGTTGGGATCCCCGCCTTCTGGTAGTATTTTTTCATCTTGGATTTGAATTTGATGCGGGGGATGTCTTCGATCTGGAAACCGCTAGTTATATTGAAATCACTGCGCAGTCTTGCGTTCTGCTCCAGCCAGTATTCATTGTTGGATTCGAGCCAGTCAATGCGTCCGTATTTGTGGATGAAAAATGCCACGGCGCGGTATACGTCGTCATAATTCTCCAGACTGTCTACTTTGTAATATTCGTTTAAGCTGTCTTTTAACTCATAGCTTAATTCGTCGTAGGGCTGGTCGCCGATTCCTAAGACATTCAGTCCGTTATTCTTAAGCTCCTTGCAGAACATCCAGTAATTGGTAGGGAAATTGGGGGAAATAAAAATAAAATTACTCATGGCATACTCCTTTTCCATTATCTTTTGTCGGCTGTTCTCTTATCTGTCGCCCAGCAGATATGGCACAAAATAGGCGACCTGCTTATACCACCAGTCCCAGTCGTGGGCTACGTCGTATCCCCAGATATCCACCCATACATGGATGCCTTTGCTCTCAAGGATCTGCTTGAGCTGGAAGGTAGACTGGGGTATTTCCCAAGGGCCCTGTCCCACGCAGATGATGCCTTTTCGCTGGTTGTACATCTCAATATAGGGGTGGTCTTCGGGCATATTTGCCAGATAGTGAACCGGCGAGTTGTTGTAGACCAGACCGTCCATATATCCGTCAAAGCCGTAGTCGGCTGTGTAGATACCGCTTAAGGCGAGGGTTCCGTCGAACAGATCCGGACGGCGGAAGAACAAATTGGCGGCGTGGGTGGCGCCGAGGCTGCATCCAAAGGTAAGGATGCCGGGATTTCCCTCCCATCCGTTCCGTTCTTTTGTGATAGACTGAATCATGGGCGCCAGTTCATTGGTGATATAGGTAATCCATGCTTCAAAGCGTTCGCTGCGCCAGCGCGGATCGCCGGTTTTGTTGGACCAGGTCTCTGCATCGATGGTATCAATAGAAAAGACCATGACGCGTCCGGCGTCGATCCAGGGACTCCATGCATCCGTCATGTGAAAATTCTCAAAGTCGAAAAAGCGGCCGTCCTGACAGGGAATAAAAAGAACCGGCCTGCCGGCATGTCCGTAAATCTTGCATTCCATGTCTTTATTCAGCGCAGGGCTGTAATTTTTTATGTATTGCGTTTCCATAAGAAGTAATCTCATCCTTTCTTTGATCTAACACGGTAATGTGCTAAAGTAATAATAGCAAAAAATACTTTGTAAATCAAGCTTTTCTATTTTTTTTAAATTCTATTCCCCTATTCGTCTAGATCATAGAGCAGCGTGTTTATGAAAAATGGAACCTGCCTCTCCCAGCTTGCTTCGCAGTGGGAGCCGTCCGGTACGATCCGGCTGGTGAGATGGATGTTCCTTTCAAGCAGAAGAGAGCATACCCTGCCGTACGCTTCTATCATTCTGCTGTGGTTCGCCAGTTCGTTAGAGCCGTAGTCCATATAGAGAACGGAGCCCTTGCGGATGGATTTTGTCCGGATCATACGCTCAATTTCCTCCGGGTTTGTCCAGAGAGAGGGAGAGAGGGCCGCCGCTCTGGAAAAAGTGCGGTTGTAGGCAAACAGGGCGTAGAGGCTCATCAGTCCGCCCATAGAGCTTCCGGCGATAAAAGTATGGTTTCTGTCCGGGACCGTGCGGTAGGTGCGGTCGATGAAGGGTTTAAAGTATTTGACCATCCAGTCCATAGTCAGTCTGCCTTTGCCCTTGATATCTCCGAATCCCGGATCGGAAAAGTCGAAAGGGGAATACTCTTTTAAGCGTCCGTGGTCCGGGCTGTGGTTGCATTCCACCGCGGCAATGATCATCTGGGTTCTGGTGTAATCCATGTATTCTTTCATGCCCCAGCATTTGCCATAGGTGGCGTCCTCATCAAAAAATACATTGTGTCCGTCGAACATATACAGAACAGGATAACGTTTTTCTACATGATAGCGGTAGGATGCCGGGAGATAAAGATAGGCACGTCTCTCTTCGTGCCCGGTAAGCTTCGGTATGGTAACATTCCATTTCTTTACCATGAGCTGTCCCTCCTTGTTTCAAATGCTTTCTGAGAAAATATACCACAATCATATATAAAATTCAATTGTGAAAATGTTGCTTGTCTGCTTAGAGGGTATAGCCTGATTCAATCCGCTGTTTATCGACTGCCCAGTGAATTGTAATTTTGCAATTGTAGCAAAATCTGGACTTATAAGAGGAATGGTGATAAAGTGGAAGAAAGGATTTTGTATGGTATTGGGAGGAAAATCATGGAAAAGAAAGAGAAGAATTATTTGGAGTATTTAGCGGAATTATATCCGACAATCGCGAAGGCGTCCACAGAGATCATCAACCTTCAGTCGATCATTAATCTGCCCAAGGGAACGGAGCATTTTATGTCGGATATCCATGGGGAATATGAAGCATTTTCCCATGTGCTGAAAAATGGCTCCGGCGCGGTGCGCAAGAAGATTGACGACGTATTCGGACATACGCTGGAGATGGCGGAGAAAAGGGCGGTTGCAACGCTGATTTATTATCCTCATGAGAAGTTAGAGCAGATCAAGAAGGACGGGCTGGATACGGACGACTGGTACCGGGTGACGCTTTATAGGCTGATCGAGATCTGCAAGACGGTTTCGTCCAAATATACCCGCTCTAAGGTGCGCAAGGCGCTGCCGAAGGATTACGCCTATGTAATAGAAGAACTGATCACGGAGAAATCAGAGGTTTTGGATAAAGGGCAGTATTATGAGGCGATCATCCAGACGATTATTGAGATTGGGAGGGCGGAGAATTTTATCGTGGCAATGTGCGAGCTGATTCAGCGCATGATCGTGGATCATTTACATATTGTAGGGGATATTTTTGACAGAGGTTCGTATCCCCATCTGATCATGGAGCGTTTGATGGATTACCATACGCTGGATATTCAGTGGGGGAATCATGATATTTTGTGGATGGGCGCGGCGGCCGGACAGCCTGCCTGCGTGGCAGCGGTGATCCGCATCTGCCTTCGTTACAGCAACATGGATGTGCTGGAGGATGGATATGGAATCAATATGATGCCCCTTGCTACATTCGCGATGGAGACTTATACGGACGATATGATACCGGAGTCCTTTTACTCTAGGGCAAAGCCTGCGCCGGAGGTGAGTCCGTCGGTGCTGCTGGAAAGGAAAATGCATAAAGCGATTGCAGCGATCCAGTTCAAGCTGGAAGGGAAGCTGATAGACGAGCATCCGGAGTTTGGCATGGAGAGCAGGAAGCTCCTTCACAAGATCGACTATGAGAAGCAGGAGATTGAGGTAGACGGAGCGGTCTATCCGCTGGTGGACTGTACATTCCCTACGGTGGACAGGGAACACCCTTATGATCTGATTGAGAAGGAGCAGGAAGTAGTGGATAAACTGGTGTGGGCATTCCTAAACAGTGAGAAACTGCAGAAGCATGTGGATTTCCTGCTGAAACAGGGCAGCCTGTATAAGGTCTTTAATGGGAATCTTTTGTTCCATGCCTGTATGCCGATGAATGCCGACGGAAGTTTACAGAAGGTGAAGATCTACGGCAGGGAATATCAGGGCAGGGAGCTTTATGAGGTTCTGGAAAAATACGTCCGGCGGGCGTTTTTTGACCTGAATCAGGAGGAGAAGAAGAAGGGGCAGGATATCTTGTGGTTTTTGTGGTGCGCTCCGGGTTCGCCGCTCTTTGGCCGGAATAAGATGGCGACCTTTGAGGGGTATTTTATTAAGGAAAAACCAGCGAGAAAAGAGCAGAAGAATGCGTATTACGAGCTGTTGGAGGAGCCGTCCACGGCGGAACTGGTGCTGGGAGAGTTCGGACTGTCCGGAGAATGCGCCCATATCATCAACGGACATGTTCCGGTTCACCACAGCGAGGGGGAGAATCCGGTGAAATGCGGCGGAAAGGTACTGATCATTGACGGAGGATTTTCCAAGCCCTATCATAAGACGACCGGGATTGCCGGGTATACGCTGATCTACAATTCCTATGGATTGACCCTGACCTCCCATGAACCGCTGGCATCCGCGAAGGCCGCTATTTTAGATGAGACGGATATCGTGTCTAGAAGAGTGGTGGTACAGCAGTATTTAAGGCGGCAGTTGGTGGGAGATACGGATAACGGCAAACGGATGCAGGAGCGTATCAGCGAACTGAAAGAACTGATCGAGGCATACAGAACGGGTCTGGTGAAGGAAAATATGCCGACGGTAAAGGCGTAACCGAAAAGGAAGGCGGCTGTAAACGGAGTAAACTATAACAGGAGGGAGCCTAGAAAGGCGCCCCATATAGAGGAAAATGAAAAAGAGGAACTGCTGTAGGGCGAAGTCTTACAGCAGTTCCTCCTTTTTATAAGGAAACTCCCATCCCTATATCATAAAAAACGTTTACCTGCCTAATTCCAGACAGATAAGAAAAGTTGGGCGGAAAATATAGAAAATTAAGTTGGCACAGAATTTGCGTAATAATATTTAAAAGGATTTTACAGGGAGGGAGAAACGTTATGAAAGAAGAAAAACACTGTACTGATATTCGTGTGAAGATGGAACAGGAACTGAAAGACTATACGGTCAAACAGTATGACTGCGGCCATTCCTGCAGGATATGTCCATATCCCGGCGCTAAATGCAGGGAAAATGACGCGGCTGCCAGAAAAATCCAGTGAAATGCCTAAAAATGGGCGCTACCCAAAATTAGTTAAAAAGATCACAAAGGAAGGATATGGCACAATTTTTGCGTAGTATTGGGTTAGAAAACTAAAGGAGGAAAGAAAATGTCAGTAAAAACAATGAAGCCATTTGAATACCATGCTCCTCATTCTATGGAAGAGTTGCTGGAAATTCTTAATGAGTATCAGGAAAGGGCTGTGATTATCGCAGGCGGAACAGATGTGGTTCCAAAGTTAAAGGGACGGGTGCTTTCGCCGGAACATGTTGTGGATATCAGCGGCATACGGGAGCTTTCTTATCTGAACTATGACGAGAAAGAGGGGTTAAAGATCGGAGCCGCATTGACGTTGAAACAATTAGAAGCGGCAGAAGTAGTAAAGGAAAAATATCCCGCATTATATCAGGGCTGTACAAGCATTGCTTCCACCCAGATTAGGAATGTGGCTACAATTGTAGGAAATATCTGCAACGCGGTGCCCTCGGCAGATTCTGCGCCGTCGCTTCTGGTGCTTGGCGCAAAGGTGAAGATAGAAAGCAGCGAGGGGGAACGGGTTGTTCCGATCGAAGAATTTTTCACCGGGGTCTGTAAGACGGTATTAAAAAGGAATGAAGTCGTTACGGAACTGCAGATTCCGGTTCCGGAAAAAGGAAGCAGATCGGTGTATTACAGCCATACAGCCAGAAGGGCCCTTGATCTGGCAATGGTGGGAGCAGCGGTCAGCGGCAGAGTAGAAAACGGCGTATGCAAAGAGGTGAGAATAGGGCTTGGGGCGGTTGCAGTTACTCCAAAGAGAGCATATGAAGCGGAAAAGCTGGTGCGTGGGAAAATGATTACGGAGGAGCTGATTGACCAGGCGGCGGACTGCGCGTGCACAAAGGACTGCTCGCCGATTACAGATATGCGCGCAACAAGCGAATACCGCCGCGAGATGGTAAGGGTTCTGACGCGTAACGGGCTTAAGGAAATTGCAGGCTTATAGTTTTATAAAATATGTATATGGAGGATCAGAGATGAAACAGCTAATGAGATTTAAAATCAATGGCGAGACGGTGGAAGCTGCAGTATTGCCGAATACAACGCTTCTTAATTTTCTCAGGGACGGCCTTGGCATTACAAGCGTAAAGAGAGGATGCGACGAAGGGGACTGTGGAGCGTGTACGGTGCTGATAAATGGAAAAGGCGCAGCGTCTTGCAGTATGCTTGCGGCTCAGGCACAGGGAAAAGAAATTGTAACAATAGAAGGATTATCTAAGGGCGGAGTGCTCAGTCCTTATCAGCAGGCATTTGTAGATGAATTTGCGATCCAGTGCGGATTTTGTACTCCGGGAATGGTTTTGTCTGTAGTTGCGCTTCTTGATGAAAATCCGGAGCCGACAGAAGAGGAAATCAGAGATTACCTGAGGGGAAATATCTGCCGCTGCACAGGATATACGAATATTATCAACGCGGTACACAGAGCGCAGGAATTATTGAAGGAAGCAGAATAGGAGGAAGTAGTATGGCGGAATATAAAGTGATCGGAAAAGGCTTTGTCCGTAAGGACGCACTGGATAAAGTGACGGGAAAAGCGCTTTATGCAGCAGATATGCAGCCAAAAGGACTTACTTACGGCAGGCTGTTAGGAAGTCCGGTTGCACATGGAATTATTAAAAGCATTGATACGTCGGAGGCTGAAAAATTAGAAGGCGTTGTGGCTGTTGTGACGGGAGCAGACGCGCCGGAAATGAGAACAGGTTATATTCAGGACAGGCATGTAATCTGTAAGAAAAAGGTACGTTATGTGGGGGATCCGGTGGCGGCGGTGGCTGCAGTTACGCCTGAAATTGCTGAGGAAGCGCTGGATTTGATCAAAGTAGAATACGACGAGCTTCCACATGTTCTGGATCCGCTGGAGAGTTTTAAAAAGGACTGTCCGGTTATCATTCATGAGGATCTGCCAAATTATAAAACGAAGCCGGTTCCGCTTTTGACTTACCGTCTAGAGCCGGAACGTAAGAACGTATTTATACATAGAAAAATCCGTCACGGCAATATCGAAGAGGGATTCGCAGAGGCAGATTTTGTGTATGAGGATACCTATACGATGCCAAGAGCCCAGCATTGCCCTATGGAACCGCATTCCTGCGTGGTAGAGCCGGATGTTAACGGCGGGATTACAATATGGGCAAGCGAGCAGGGAGGAGTCCGTCTGAAATATTTTATCTGTGATACCTTTGGACTGGAATCCTCGAAGGTGCGTTTTATTACGCCTTATGTGGGAGGCGGATTCGGAGGCAAAGTAGATCTTATGGTTACGCCTATTGCGGTGATGCTTGCGGTAAAATCAGGCCGTCCGGTAAGGCTTGAAATGTCAAGAGAGGAAGTATTTATCCATGGGAATCCGAGAAGTCCCGCTATCGTTCAGATTAAAGACGGCTACAAAAAGGACGGTACGCTGGTAGCGCGGCATATTACGGAGTATATCAACGGCGGCGCATACAGTGGGCACGTGACCGTGCTCTGTAATGACGGAGCCTTTGGAGCGACCGGAACGTACCGCGTACCACATATGAAGCTGGATGCGTACGGTATCCATACGAATACGCCGGCTACCGGGCCGTACCGGGCGCTGGGGGCGGAGCTGCTGGATTTTGCCATTGAGTGCCATATGGACCGGGCGGCAGATCAGCTTGGAATCGACCAGTTGGAAATCAGAAAGAAGAATTTATTGGTGGACGGAGACATTGACGCTAACGGGCAGGTAACCTATAACAATGCGACGATGGCTGCATTGGATAAAGCGGCCGAATACATTGGCTGGGGAAAGGATATGAGGAAAGAAGACGGCCCGTGGATCATTGCGAAGGGGCTTGCCTGCGGAAATAAATACACAATGAGCGGCTCTACCTCTTCTATTATTGCAAAGGCGCATGACGACGGAACCATTGAAATCAGGCATTATCAGATTGAGATGGGACAGGGATGCAATACGGTTATGGCGCAGATTGCCGCGGAGCAGTTTGGCATTACGCCGGATAAAGTAAAGATTGTATTTGATGATTCAGCCTTTTGTCCTTTTGACCATGGAACGTTCTGCAGCCGGGGCACATTTATGAATGGAAACGCGGTGATCAAGACCTGTCAGAAGCTAAAGGAAATGGTACTTGAGCGCGGAGCGGAAGTGCTTGGAATACCGGCGGACAGGCTGGATACGAAAAACGGAGAGGTCTTTGAAGTTGCCAGCCCGGAGAGGAAGTGTACCTATAAACAGATGTTTAACAACGGCGGGTGGATACCGGAAAAGGGCGAACTGATCGCAACGTCGGCATTCACATATGAAGAAGGAAACATTGACGCGGAAACCGGCCAGGGAGAGCCTGTTGCATATTATTCCTATGGCGCGATTGGAATCGAGCTTGCACTGAACAGGGATACCGGCGAGGTCCGTATTTTGAAATCCGGAGGCTGGTATGACGCGGGACAGATTCTGAATGAAAAGACAATTCAGGGACAGATCGACGGAGCGGTTGCGATGGGAATTGGACAGGCAGTATTTGAAGAGACATTGTTTAATAGTAATGGTAAAGTTATAAATGGGAATTATAGAGATTATAAGATACCTACGATGCTGGATATTCCCTTTAACGCGGGGATTGAGTCAGGGTTTGTAGGAGAGCCTCATAAAAGAGGGCCGTACGGGGCGAAAGGAATCGGCGAGGTTGCAATGGTACCGATCATGCCGGCGATTGCCAATGCAATCAATAATGCAATGGATGTAAAGGTAAATGATCTGCCAATGACAAAAGAGCGCGTATGGTGGGCGCTCCATTCAAAATAAAAGGAGGAGATTCAAATGAGCAATGTGAAAGTAATTGTATTTGGCGTGGGAAGCGTTGGAATGGGAATTATCCGGACGCTTCAGAACAGGAAAGGCGTAGAAGTAGCGGGTGCGATTGATATTGACCCGGCTAAAGTCGGAAAAGATGCGGGAGAGGTGTCCGGCATAGCGCCCATCGGCGTTACCGTCACAGACGACTTGGAGGCGTTTTGCGCAGAGAACAAGGCAGACGTTATCGTAAACACGGCGTCTCCGGTTGATGTAAAAAAGACGTTTGAACAGCTCCTGCCGGCAATCAGGAAAGGTGTTAATGTAATCGTTGCAAGTGCGGAAACCTGTAATTTGTGGTTTACCGACAAAGAACTTGCAAAGGAGATTGATGAGGCTTGCAAGAAGAACGGGATAAGTTATATTGGGCGTGGCGCGACTCAGACGGAAGAGCGGTTTATTATCTCTATGACCGAGGGAAGCACGGATGTAAAAAATATCGTGTTTACCCATTATGCGGATGTTCAGGCCTTTTCTGATGAGAGCAACGCGGCGGAGTGGGGCATTTCCATGCAGGAGAAAGACTATTATGACGGCGTAAAGGCTGGAACAGTAAAATCCAAGGAAGAATTAAAAGAGTCGATTCCATATATTGCGGAGGCGTTCGGATGGGAGATTGACCAGGTAACCTTGGAAAAAACGCCGATGGTGAATAATACCGGAAGGATTTATGGATTGAAAGCGACGGTCTGCGGATTAAAGAAGGGTGAAAAGAAACTGGAACTGAATTATGTCATGGTAGAAGATCCGGAAAGGAAATACTATGACCATCTGAAAGTAGAAGGCACGCCGATGATTGACTGTATGTGTAATTATACGCCGGACAGAGGCATGGCATCTACGATCGGCTCGATTGTAAACGCCATTCCGTATATTGCCGGCGCGCCGGCGGGATACCACAATACGTTAGAGTCTCCTGCATGCGGCATTTATTACGGAGATTATAATGGAAAATAATCAGTGATTTTTTGAGGAGGCTTTATATGAAAAGAGAACGTTTTTCAACCAGGATAGGATTCGTATTGACATCAGTAGGCTGTGCGATAGGCCTTGGGAATATCTGGAGATTTCCATATATAGTCGGGCAGTATGGAGGGGCGGCGTTTGTTCTGATCTATCTTTTGTTTTTGGCGCTGCTTGGCTTTCCAATGATCACAATGGAGCTTGCCGTACATAGGGCGAGCCGGAAAAGCGTGACGAAAAGCTTTGATTTTCTTGAGCCTCCCGGAACAAAATGGCATTTGATTAAGTATCCGGCGTTTGCCGGGAACTATCTGTTCCAGATGTTTTATACGACAGTGGCGGGCTGGGTGCTTATCTTTGCCGTTTATATGATGTGCGGCAGGTTTGAGGGGAAAGATCTGGGGCAGATACAGGTCATTTACAAAGATATGATGATTAACCCGGTACAGATGTCTTTGGTGACGGTATTTGTGATTGTGATATCTTTTCTCATCTGCGGCGCGGGCATCCGAAAAGGCGTGGAAAAATTCTGTACTTTGATTACGGGCGGCTTATTTATTCTGATGTTTGTAGTTCTGGTTTATGTGTGGACGCTTCCCGGGGCGGCGGAAGGGATTCGGTTCTATTTCATGCCGGATTTTGAGAGACTGACGGCTCACGGGATATGGGAGCCGCTGAATGCGGCTATGACGCAGGCTTTTTATACGCTGGGTATAGGAATGGGCTCTATCGGCGTATTCGGGAGCTATATAGGCAAAGAAAAGAGCCTTGCGGGGGAAGCGTTAACGATCGTGGCGCTGGATACCCTGGCTGCTCTTTTGGCGGGCGCGATTATTTTTCCTGCTTGTTTTTCAAATAATATCCAGCCGGACAGCGGGCCGTCTCTGGTATTTTTGACGCTGCCGGGCGTCTTTGCGTCCATGCCGGGGGGAAGGCTTATTGGAAGTTTCTTCTTTACGGCGGTTCTTTTTGCGGCGTTATCAACAGTGATCACAGCTTTTGCAAATATTGTGTCTATGGCAGTTGATTTGTGGAATTGTGAGGCAAAGCGGGCGGTATGGGGAAATATTATTGCGATGATTGTTCTGTCGATGCCCTGTATCCTTGGATTTACACTGTGGAAGGGAGTTAAGCCTTTTGGAGAGGGAAGTACGATTATGGATCTGGAAGATTTTATAGTCACCAATAATATTCTTCCTTTCGGAAGCATGGTTTATTTCTGGTTCTGTGTCAGCAAAAGAGGCTGGGGGTGGGATCAATTTCTCAGGGAAGCGGATACGGGAAGCGGGATGCGGTTTCCTAAGAGGATCTTTTCCATTTTGAAGTATATCATACCGGTGCTTATTACGGTATCTTTTCTGGCGGGCTATTATTCAAAGTTTTTCAAAGTGTAGTTGCTTTTTGAGGGAGGTTATTGCATAATTACAAATAAACAAAAATTTAACGATTCGGAGACAGATATATGGATGATTTGAATATAAAAGATACGAAAGAGTACAAAGAGCTGGCGGACGAGCTTTATATTTTAAAATCAATTTATGACTCTGCCGTTGATCAGGGGATTATGGCTTGTGATAAGAACCGAAAGATTATACTATATAATCTGCCGTCATCCGTATATGATGAGCTGATAGTGGAGCAGGTGCTGGGCAGGCAGTTTGAAGAAATCTTTCCCGATACGGAGAACAGCGCCCTATTGCACGTGCTTAAAACCGGAGAAGTTGTGTTAAACCGCGATGTGACCTATGTGACAAGGGGCGGTAAAAAAATACATCAGTTAAGCAGCGCCTATCCGATTATGCGGGATGAAGAATTGATCGGAGCTTTTGCCATTACCCGGTTTCATGAAGGAATCCGGCAGCTTCTGATGAAATCAATTGAGCTTCAGAAACAACTGATGGAGACAAAGAAAGCGTGCGGCGGCGCGGCCTATACGTTTGAAAATATTATTGGAAACAGCGAAAAGCTGAAAAGTGCTGTCCGGATGGCAAAGAAAGCTGCCTTAAGCAGTTCGCCGGTTTTGATTTATGGCGAGACCGGAACGGGGAAGGAATTGTTTGTTCAGAGTATTCATAATGCCGGAGTCTACAAGGACAGTCCGTTTATCGCGATAAATTGCGCGGCAATTCCGGATACGCTTTTAGAGAGCACGCTGTTTGGGACAAAGAAAGGGGCGTTTACCGGAGCCGGGGATACGCCGGGGATTTTCGAACAGGCCCAGAACGGAACGCTGTTTTTGGACGAATTGAATTCGATGCCGGTCTACCTCCAGACAAAGCTGCTCCGGGTAATTCAGGAGAAAACAGTAAGAAGGCTTGGCGGGACAGTGGATACGCCGGTTCAGTGCCGGATTATTGCATCCTGCAACCAGCCGCCTCTAGAGTGTATTAAAAAGAAAACCCTCAGAGATGACCTGTATTTCAGGGTATCGGTTATCTGCATTGATATCCCGCCGCTCAGGGAGCGGAAAGAGGATATCATTCTTCTTGCGGAATACTTCATCAGAAAATTTGCCGGAATATATGGAATGCCTAAAATTAAGATGTCGGAGGAATTTGCGGAGGCGCTTTTGTTTCATGAATGGACGGGGAACGTAAGGGAGCTGGAACATGTAATTGAAGGTTCGCTGGTCATGATGGAACCGGGAGAGGACATGGAGGTCTGTCATTTGAAACCATATATCCGGGAACGCTATATGGACAGGCATAAAAAGAACCAGATCGCTTATGAGGAAGGCGGACTGAAAGAATTTTTGATCGAGACGGAACGGGAAGCGCTTTTAGACGCTCTGGCCCGCACTGACTGGAATATATCAAAAACAGCCAAGCTGATAGGATATACCCGGTCAAATCTGCAGTATAGAATGCAGAAACTTGGAATAGAAAGTTTTGATAAAGAGTCCAAATAGAATGGAGAATGTATATGCGTGGATTGTTTGGCAGAATCCTGAAACAGATGGAGGAGAATCAGGATACGGTAGCGGCAATATTGATGAAAAACGACAATGCCGAAAAGAGTATGATCGGTACTCATATGCTCTTTTCCGATGAGGGGCGTATATATGGAAGTTTTGACAACGGTATGGTGAGGAGAGGAATTGAGACGGATGCCATGCGGCTGTTTGAAGGGGATAAGGAGAGCGTGAGATGCTTTACTTATATGCGGAATGGAAATACGCAGTTGATAGAGTCTGCATTTTGTTTTGCGTATATCAGGGCTTCGGATCAAAAGCAGAGAAGAATGGCGGAGCGCGCGTTTGAGCTTTTGCAGGCAGGAGAAAAGATGTGGCTGGCGGTTAATACAGAGTCCATGGAACTGTCGGTTATAGATACGTTCGGGGTGGCCTGCGGAGCGGAGGTTCCGGATGAGGTCTGCAGATGCTTTCCGGAGATATCTGCGAATAAATTTTGCGGAGGCGTAAGATATTATATAGAGGCGGTGGAACATGCGCGTAAAGTGTATATTTTCGGAGGCAGCGACATTTCTCTCGCGCTGACGGAGGTGCTCCTCCCTACGGCTTTCTGCTGTGTGGTATTGGATGAGAATATGGAATATGCGAACAGAGAACGGTTTCCGGATATTTATGATGTTCAGATTGTTGATTATTACAGAATGGAACGCCTTTATATAGAGGAGGGCGATATGGCTGTGGTCCTTACCAGAGATTTCCAGTATGATGAGAGGGTTGAGGCATACCTTTTGTCTACGCCTGTATCTATGATTATTGATGTGGGAAATGCTTCCAAAAGGCAGTATGAGGAACGGTGGCTTATGAATCAGGGATATGGAAGAGAACAGCTTTCCAGAATGAAAACTGTAGAGGTGGAAAATGGAACAGATTGGACATCTTATGAGATTGCAGTTCGTATCGCGGCTTTGCTGATTCAGGGGAGACTAAGGAAAAAGGGTGAACGAAATGGCAGATATCAGACCCAGAATGTTACTGGAACATAAACTATCTTTAAACCAGCTTCAAATCCAGTCGCTGGAAATGCTTGCGCTTACAAATACGGAGATACAGGACGTTTTGGAACAGGAATATCAGGAAAATCCTATGCTTGACCATCAGGGAAACAATTGCGCGGGGTATGAGGCGCCTTTGCATTATGCGAGGGAAATGACGGCAGAAAGCGAACAGCTTCGCGAGGATATTATTATGCAGTTGAAGAGGCAGGATTTTTCAGAGCGGGAATGGGCGGTGATAGAATATTTGATTCAGAGCATGGATGACCGGGGATATTGTAAGGAAAATCCGGAAGAGGTGGCAAAAGTATTAAAAGTGGATCGTGGGATAGCAGTAAAATGTCTGGAAGCGCTCCGGGGATTGGAGCCTGTAGGCATTTTTTCTGCATCTTTGGAGCAATGTCTGATCAGCCAGTTACGGGCGGCAGGAATTTACGATCCCATTTTAGAAGAAATTATCGAGAAATATTTGTCGGCTGTCAGTGAAGGGAAGATCAGTACAATTACCAGAGCGCTGCACATATCGACTGCGCAGGTAGGGAAATATCTTCATATTATACAGAAATTAAATCCGGTTCCGGTTACAGGTTACAAAAGAGCGGAAACTGAATATATCCATCCGGATATTGTGTGCCGGAAGAAAGACAGCGGGTGGGAAGTTAAGCTTACGGATGACTGGACAGAAAATTATTATCTGAACGATTATTATCTGAAATTATACGCGGAATGTACAGATGAAGAGCTGAAACAATATTTTAGACAGAAGCTGGAGCGGGCCCGTTTTATTATCAATAGCATTGAGTCCCGCAGAAATACGATTCTCCGTATTCTCAAAGAAATTGTAAGAAGGCAGACTGGGTATTTTGAGCAGAGGGAAGGACTGGTTCCGATGCGGATGGAGGATATTGCGGATGCTTTGGATATCCATGTTTCTACCGTGAGCAGGGCGGTTAAGAATAAATATGTGGAATATCCGGGAGGGACAGTACCGGTAAAAGAATTATTTGGAGCGGCTGTGGGAGCCGCGGAGAATAAAGAGGGGATAACCGCAAAGCAGATAAAGCGGGAAATACAGAATATTATCGCGGATGAAGACCGGAAAAATCCTGTCAGTGATCAGAATATATGCGAAATGCTTGAAAGAAAAGGAATGGCGGTTTCTAGAAGGGGAATTGCAAAATACAGGAGGCAGATGGATATTCTTTCAAGTAAACGGAGAAAAGAAATTTATAGCATACAAATATTAGAAGATTAAAATTAGGCGGCTGTCTGCTTTTGGGCAGGCGCTTCTTTTTTATTTTTAGGAGAATAGAGAAATTTACAGAGAAATAGTTAAAAAAGAAACAATGTTGATTCTTTTTCCTTTGGCACAAAATTTGCTTTTATAAAACATAGAAAGACAAACTCTGAAAACTAGAAAAGCAAAGGAGGAGAAAGAGGAATGAAAGAAAAAAGGGAAAAGAGAGTACACAGGGCTCCAACAATGTTTGAAGCGTACTTTACGGTGGGCTGTATGCTGTTTATTATCGGCGTCGGCAATGGGGTATTGGGATTTGACCTTAAGATGATGCTGGTGGTATGTACGGCGGTAAATATGGTGATTGCATGGAGATGCGGTGCGGGCTGGGATGAAATGCAGGATGGAATCGTTGCAAAAATAACCTCTATGGGAGGGTGTTTTCTGATACTGATTGGAATAGGCTTTTTGATTGGATGCTGTATGATATCCGGTACAATGCCGCTCTTAGTAAGCTGGCTGTCGCAGCTTATTTCTCCTAAGTATTGCTTGATCCTTTCTTTTGTACTGCTGTCGGTATTGGCGATGGCGATTGGATCAAGCTTCGCGGCGATGGGAACCTTGGGGGTGGTTATGTTTAGCGTGGCAAATCTTCAGGGGATTCCGGCGGGTATGGCGGCGGCCGCAATTATCTGCGGATCATGGTTTGGACAGTACATATCTCCGGTTGCGGATATTGTGAATTGCTCCGCACAGGTAAATAAGATGACAACCAATGAATTGATTGCGGATATGGTGAAACCGCTGGGAATCGCTACTATTATTACGGCAGTATGGTTTTTTGTACTGGGGATGATGAATACGGGAAGCGGAGCGGATGCAATGGGGAATGTACAGGCATTTATTGCGGACGTACAGGATAATTTTAATACGAATCCAATTTTGATACTTCCAATCGTGCTTGCAATTGTACTTTCTATTTTGAAAGTACCGACGGTGTTAGTACTGTTTGGTTCAGGATTTGCAGCCCTTGCAATGGGAGTTATATTTCAGGGATATCAAATATCGGATGTCATTGCCGGGGCTTACAGTGGATTTTCAACGGAAGTTTTTCTTCCGGGAAAAGAAATTTCGGCGGAACTGGCATCGTTGGTTAATCGGGGCGGTATGTTTTCTATGGCGGATTCATTGGTATTTTTGTTCTGCGCGTTATCTTGTGTCGGCCTGCTGGATGTTATCGGTGTATTTGATGTAATCCAGACTACTATTTTCAAGGATATCAAGTCGCCGGGCAAACTGACATTTGTTTCTATGATGGCGATCCTGCTATTCGGAGTGGTTACGGCAGATCCATATCCGCCGGTAATCATCAGCCATGATTTGTTAAAGCGGCCTTTTGAGAAAGCCGGATATGATCCAAAGAAAGCGGCGACAATTGCGCTGTCTGGATGTCTGCTCACCACATTATGCCTGCCCTGGTCTTTCTGTGCATTTTATTCCGGAAACGTATACGGCGTAACGATCGGGCAGTTCTTCCCATATGCAATCCTATTCCCGCTAGTGCCGCTTATGGTGGTAGTTCTCAGCTTTTTGGGAATTGGAAATAGGAAACTGGAGGGCGTAGATGTATCGTACCAGTTAGGGAAGAATATGTAAGAAACAGGAGAGACAAAAATTATGAAAGTATGTATTGTTGGAACCGGGAATCAGGGAACAGGCGTCGCGGGACTTCTTGCGCAGGAAAAAGACGTAGAAGAACTGGTTCTGGTTGACATAGAAAAGGCAAAGGCAGAAAAAGCGAAAGCATTGATAGAAGGGCTGGGCGAAAGATGTCTGGCAGGCGAAATCCTGGCGGTGCAGGGCGACGCGGCGGATGTGGAACAGATTGCAGGGATTGCTCAGGGGATGGATATGATTTTTAACGGCATTTATGCCGCGTATAATTATCCGCTTATGCGGGCGTGCCTGAAGGTGGGCGCTCACTACATGGATCTTCGCTCGAACGTAATGGAAGGACCAGAAATCCCATACCGCGAGACCATTGACGCCCAGTTTGAGATGGATGAGGAATTTAAGGAGGCTGGGATTACAGCCTGTCCCTGCATGGGTGTAAGCCCAGGCTGGGCGAATATGGCGGCCAATTATATGATTGAAGAGATGGATACAGTGGACAGCGTGATTTTTAGAAATATTGACTGGATCGACAGCGATATTCTACTGGCTCCGATTGCGCCTAGGAATATTTTTGCTCTGTGGCTCGGCCCTCCGCATCCGACGCGTATTATTAACGGGACGCCAGAGAAGATAGGCCTGCTTGAGAGCGAGGAGGAATATGAATTTCCTAAACCGGCGGGAAAACAGAAGATCTATACCTTTACCAATGATCCGGATATTGTACTGGTGAGCAAATTTTCAAAGAAACCGCTGCCGCATATCGAAGGGAAAATGGGAATCTGTATGGGCGGCCTGGAAATGAAGGACATGTGGCTGAAAGCGATCAGCGAACAGACGGCTAAACATTCCGGGGCAGAGAATATGTTTGATACCTTTGGGGAGTCGCTGGCATACAATACTAATTTTAAAGAGTTTATGGACCAGGGAGTTTTAAGAGACGGTATGCTGGCAATTTCCATAGAGGTTACGGGTAAAAAGAAGGGCGTTGCCGTGCGCCACACCGCTTTCCATGCGGCGACAATGAGTGAAGCGATGAAGCATCTTCCCTGGGCGGGACATAATGTATACGGGACGATTGGAAGTTTTGTAATAGAAATGATCCTGATGCTCTGCCGCGGGGAATACACAAAACGCGGCGTAATCAATGTGGCGGAACTTTGGCCGGAGAAAGAAATGTGGGATGAAAAAATCGGGGCGAGAGGCATCATCCTGATGGAAAAAATCGAAAAAGGCACCCAGTTATTCTGACAGATGGAAAGAGCATAGGCGGAGAGTGAAAACGGAGGCGCTTAAAAGTATCCCTGCCTGTCTTTTGGCAGGTAAGGATACAGCCTCCGCACAAATGCGGATTGTTCTTTCGATGTTACATTTGTTCAAGGAAAATCATTCAGGGGATACGGAGGAAGGGAACATGATGAGGATAGGAGCGGTCTTAGCGGCGGCGGGACTGTCGTCTAGAATGGAGGAGTATAAACCGATGCTTCCTTTTGGGGGTTCTACCATCGCGGGCCATATTGTAGGGGTGTTAAAGGGCATGGGTATCCGGCCGGTTATTGTGGTGACCGGATACAGGGCGGAGGAACTTGAGAGGCATCTTTCTCATGCCGGCGTTCGGTTTGTAAGAAACGAACGGTACAAAGAAACGGAAATGTTTGATTCGATCAAACTGGGACTGACAGAAGCGGCTGCTGACTGCGATAAGATTATGTTGATGCCGATCGATACTCCGGCAATCAAGCCGGAGACCATCCGCCGGGTAATGGCGGTCGACGCAGAGGTGGTACGGACAATGTGTAAAGGGGAACCGGGGCATCCGGTTTTGCTCAGCGCCGGGGCGGTTAACGCCGTATGCGCTTATAACGGAACCAGAGGGCTTCGGGGTGCAATAGAGGAAACCGGGCTTTCCATTACGAATCTGGAAGTTGAAGATGAAGGAATTTATAGAGATGTGGATACGCCGGAGGAATATCTGGAACTTCTTCAATGGAATTATGGAAGAGGGGAAGTTTATCCGGTGCGGCCCTTTGTCCAGGTTGGGTTAGAAGCCGGAGAGCGGTTTTTTGGACCGGGAGTGTGCGGGCTTTTGGAATTGATTGATCAAACCGGCTCGATTCAGGAGGCCTGTCTGAAGATGGAGCTATCCTATAGCAAGGGAAGCCGGATGATCAAAGCTATTGACAGGCAGCTTGGATTCCCGGCGGTGCAGAGATGGACCGGGGGAAGCGGAGGAGGGGGTTCCGTCCTGACGGAAAAGGGGAGGCAGCTTGTAAAAAATTACCGGGATATGGTTCGGGAAATTGAAGAGCATACCGAAAAAGCTTTTCAGGAATTTTTAAACTTATGACAGCACTTAGTCC
>CAJUTH010000009.1:0-63664 GCA_910589275.1 uncultured Dorea sp. | reverse complement strand
TAGATAAGGAAATAGAAAGGTATTAAGAAAAAATGAGAATTTTGTATCTTGCGCGCCATGGCAAGGTGGATTTCCCTGATGGGGTTACCCGGTGCATAGGGCGGACAGAAGTGCCGCTTAGCGAAGAGGGAAGGAATCAGGCAAGGGAGCTTTGCAGGTACTTCAGCGAACATCCTGTGGACCATATTTATTCCAGCCCTATGGGGCGCTGTGTGGAAACGGCGGATATGATAGCGGACGGCCGGATGCCGGTTAAAATAGAAGAGGGCCTGTCAGAAATCTATATGGGCGAATGGGAGAACCGCCCACTAAAAGTGCTACATAAAGGTCTGGAACCAGAGCCGGAGTATGGAGAGGGAAGGGCGGCGGCTCTGCGCAGATTTGAACAGGCAGTCGGAAGGATTCTAAACGAGACAAAGGGAAATGTCTTGTGCGTGGCCCATGCGGGAATTAACTGCTGCTTTTTATCGAAAGTATTGGGGACGCCCCTTGAAACGTCCAGAGCCCTTCCCCAGCCGTATGGAGGAATCAGCCGGATTCTTGTCGGAGAATGCGGGGATATGAAAGCAGAAGAAATCGGGATGGCGCCTGTCAGAGAACATGAAGCGGAATATTATAAGGAGGATATCGAAAATGAAATTAATTCGGACGGAAGAAGCGGCGGGCCATGTGCTCTGCCATGATTTGACCCAGATTATCAGAGGTGTGAAAAAGGACGCTGTATTTCGCAAAGGACACATTGTGACAAAAGAAGATATACCAGTACTTTTGTCCATTGGAAAAGAGCATCTTTACGTCTGGGAAAAACAGGAGGGGATGCTCCATGAAAATGAGGCGGCGCAGATTCTCGGGAAAATATGTCAGGGAGAGAACCTGCACGCATCATCAGTGAAGGAAGGGAAGATTGAATTGATTGCGGACTGCGACGGCGTACTGAAGGTAAACGGCGGGAAACTTCGGGAAATTAATGCGCTGGGGGAAATGATGATTGCAAGCAGGCATGGGAACTTTCCGGTAAAAAAGGGAGATAAGATTGCCGGAACCCGAGTCATACCGCTGGTTATCCATGAGGATAAAATGAGAAGAGCCGAGGAAACGGCGGGAAATGAACCGATCTTTCAGATCAAGCGTTATCTGCGGAAAAGGGCGGGAATTATAACCACCGGAAGCGAGGTATATTCCCATAGGATACAGGATACATTTACGCCTGTAATTGAGGAAAAGCTTTCTGAATATGGCGTAGAAGTGTGCGAGCATTTTATTTGTAATGACAATCCGAAAATGATTTCCAATGCAATCAAAGAACAGATGAAAAGAGGCTGTAATTTGATCCTTTGTACCGGGGGCATGAGCGTAGATCCGGACGATAAAACTCCTTTGGCTATCCGAAACGTTACGGAGAATGTGGCGGCATATGGCGCGCCGGTACTGCCGGGGGCAATGTTTTTTCTGGCATATTATGGCGGAGATCTTCCGATTATGGGGCTTCCTGGCTGTGTGATGTATGCAAAGCGTACGATTTTTGACTTGGTTCTTCCCAGGGTGTTGACCGGAGAGACGCTGACGGCGGAGGATTTGAATGGAATGGGAGAAGGCGGCCTGTGCCTGAACTGTCCGGTATGCAGTTTTCCTAACTGTGGATTTGGGAAATGCGGAAGCAGGTAAAGAAGAGGCGGGTCTTTTGGTATCTTCAAAAACTAACAGAAAGGAAGTGGGTCTTTTGGTATCTTCCAAACAACGAACAGAAAAATTGCGGGAAAGGATTAAGAAAAGATGAAAGAGATGTTTCAGGCGATAGATGGCTGTGAAAAGGCGGGGGAAAGCATGGTATTAACTCTTCTAGACGGGGAGGAGCTTGGAGAAAAGGCGCTGGTCTCAGGCGGAGAAATGGTTTGGAGGAGCAGGAAAGAGGGATTTTTTTCGCATCATGCACAAGAAGCTGTAGAAGTTATGGGCAGCGGTATCGTTCAAATAAGCGGGCGTCGTGTGTTCTGCGATACTCTTGGAGAGAGTAAGAAGCTGGTTATATGCGGCGGAGGCCATGTGTCCATGCCGGTAATCCAGATTGGGCTTATGCTGGGCATGGAGGTAACCGTTTTGGAAGATAGGCCGAAATATGCAGACAACGCTAGAAAAGCAGGGGCGTCATTTGTAATCTGCCAGCCTTTTGAGGAGGGGCTTCGGAATGTAGAGGGAAGCGGGGATACCTATTTTGTCATTGTTACCAGAGGGCACCGCTATGACCAGCTCTGCCTGAAAATGATTGCGGAAAAGGAACATGCGTATATCGGTATGATCGGAAGCAGAAGACGCGTAGAAATGGTAAAACAGAAGCTGATAGAACAGGGCGGCAGCAGACAGGTTTTGGAACAGGTTTATACGCCGATTGGCTTGGATATCGGAGCGGAGACTCCGGCGGAAATCGGCGTGGCGATTATGGCAGAGATTGTCAGCGTCAAGAATAAGAAAAAGCGGACCTATGGATTTTCAAAAGAACTGATAGGGACAGTCATGGATACCAGGCACGTCTCTGAAAAAAAGATATTGGTAACGATTGTGGATAGAAAGGGATCCGCGCCGCAGGGAATAGGGGTTAAAATGCTTGTGCTCCCGGATGGAAACTGCATTGGTACCATCGGAGGCGGCTGTATGGAATCAGAGGTTTTAAAGATGGCGCTTCTCATGATAAGGGAGGGCGCAGATAAGGCCAAGCTTTATCAGGTGGATCTGACCGGAGAAGAAGCGGAAGATGAAGGAATGGTATGCGGCGGTATTGTGGATGTTCTGCTGGAGCCGGTTTCTTGAAACGGAGGGAGCCAAGATGAGGGATTTGCTGGGAAGGACCGTTGATTATATGCGCATTTCTATTACAGACCGCTGTAATCTCCGCTGCAGGTATTGTATGCCGGATGGGATTGCGCTGCGCCCCATGAGTGAAATACTGACTTTTTCGGAGATGGTACGGGTGGTCAGGCAGGCCGCAGAGCTGGGAATCTGTAAGCTTAAGATTACCGGCGGCGAGCCGCTTGTGCGGAAGGGCTGCGCAGAGCTTATCGGGAAGCTGAAGAATATTTCCGGAATAGAACAGGTTACGATGACTACCAATGGGATTTTATTAAAAGAAAATTTGGAAGGGCTTTTGGCCGCCGGATTAGACGCGGTAAATATCAGTCTTGATACATTGAGCGAAGAGAAATTTGAATGGATCACAGGATTTCGAAAGCTTGATACGGTATTATCCGCAATCGACGGAGCGTTAGAGGCAGGACTAAAAGTAAAAATAAATACCGTACTCCAGCCGGGAATCAATGAGGAAGAATGGGAGGGTTTAATTTTGCTTGCAAGAGATAAAAGGCTGGACGTCCGGTTTATTGAAATGATGCCGATCGGATGCGGGAGAAAGTATCCGGGTCTGTCAAATAAAGAGTTATTTGAGATGATCAAAGAAAGGTATGGAAATGTGGAGCGCGACGATCGGATTCATGGAAACGGCCCGGCGGTATATGTCCAGATTCCGGGATTTGCGGGCAGTATTGGATTTATTAGTGCGATCCATGGCAGATTCTGCGGAAGCTGTAACAGAATCAGGATGACTGCCGCAGGCGATATCAAGCCTTGTCTTTGCTATCAGGATTCTTTATCTGTCCGGAAGGCAGCCAGGGATAAAAATGACAGTGAAGTGAGAGAGATTATCAGGAGAGCTGTCTTAATGAAACCAGAAAAACATTGTTTTGAGGAAAATAAGAATGTAACGGAACTGAGAAAGATGGTTGAAATTGGAGGATGAATCTTATGACAGGAAAACTTGTGGGAATCTGTATCAGTAAGAAGCGCGGCACGCCTAAAAAACCGGTTCAAACAGCCGAGATTGTGAAGGGATGGGGAATCAAGGGAGACGCTCACGGGGGAGACTGGCATCGGCAGGTGAGTTTTCTTTCCAAGGAAAAGGTTGATGATTTTCGGAAGAGGGGAGCGGAGGCGGCAGCGGGAGCCTTCGGTGAAAACTTGCTTGTAGAAGGCTTTGATTTGAGAAAACTTCCGGTGGGGAGCAGATTCCTCATTGGAAATGCAGCGCTGGAACTTACCCAGATTGGCAAGGAATGTCACAGCCATTGCGAGATATATAAGAAAATGGGTGACTGCATTATGCCGAGAGAAGGGGTTTTTGCAGAGGTAATCACAGGAGGCTGTATTCAGACAGGCGATGAGATAAAACTGATAGAACCGGAGAATGACAGAGCATTTACGGCGTCGGTGATTACATTAAGCGATAAGGGCCATGCCGGGCTGCGGAAGGATGAAAGCGGGCCTGCGGCTGCAAGACTTCTTTCGGAAGCCGGATATAAGGTAAAGGAAATGCTGCTTCTTCCAGATGGGAAAGAACAATTGAAACGGAACCTAATCCGTCTGGCAGATCAGAGGCAGATGGATGTGATTTTTACTACGGGAGGCACCGGATTTTCAGAGAGGGACGTAACGCCGGAGGCAACGATTGAGGTGTGCGGCCGGATGGCGGAGGGAATAGCGGAGGCGATTCGCAATAATTCAATGAAAATTACGCCAAGGGCGATGTTTAGCCGCGGGGCAGCGGGAATCCGTGGAAAAACACTGATCGTCAATCTGCCGGGAAGTCCGAAAGCCGTTCGGGAAGTATTGGAATTTCTTCTGCCCGAGCTTCCCCATGGACTTGGAATCTTAAGAGGAAGCGAAGGAGAATGTGCAAGATTATAGAAAAATGATGAAGAGAAATAATAGGAGAATAATAATATAGGAAAGCGATAGGAGACAAAGTATGACAAGAAGAATGACAGCGGTAATACTGATCATTGCACTGGCTGGAATGATATTTACAGGATGCCGTAAAAGCGGATCGGAGGAAGGCGCTCCCGATGCCGCCGGCCCGGCGGAAGAAACAAAAGAAAACCAGGATCCCGAAGAAATGGAAATACAGGTGTTTATTGCGGCGAGCCTGAATACGGTCATGACGGAACTTGCGGAAAAGTATAGGGAGGAACATCCGGAAGTGAAGATTACGTATAATGCAGACAGTTCCGGAACTCTGGCTGCCCAGATTGAAGAGGGGTATGAGTGCGACATCTTTTTTTCGGCGGCTCAGAAGCAGATGGATCAATTGGAGACGGACGGACTGCTGATAGAAGGGACAAGATCGAATGTACTGAATAATCAGGTAGTAGTTATTGCGTTAAAAAACAGCGGAACAAAAGTAACAGGCCTTGCGGATATTGGAAAGGCAGAAAGCATCGCGCTGGCGGGAGGAAGCGTACCGGCAGGAAAGTATACAAGGGAGGCGCTTATTAGTCTAGGGATACTTGGAGATACCGACGACGCGGCGTCTGTTACTACGGAACAGGTATCGAAAGCGTTTGACGGAGTGGAAATCAGCGAACAGGATAATGTAAGCAAGGTACTATCGGCAGTTATAGAAGGGTCCTGTGAAGTGGGGACCGTGTATTATTCGGATACATATGGTTTTGAGGAGGATGTTGAGATTTTGGAAACCGTAAGCTATGACCTGACCGGAAATGTAATCTATCCCATTGCCCGGGTGGTGAATGGAGAGGCGGACGAAGCCCAGCTTGCGGCGGCAGAGGATTTTCTGGAATTTATTCTGTCAGATGAAGCAGCAGAGGTATTTGATTCATACTATTTCGATACTAATGTAGAGTAAAAATATGGATGCGCTGAGAGAAGTTTTAAACAATTTAGACTGGAGTCCTTTGTTTATTTCGCTGAAAACGGGGGCGGTTGCTGCTTTGATTTCTTTTTTTCTGGGAATATTTGCGGCTGGAAAGGTTATGAAAGCGCCGCCGGGAAAGAAGGCGCTGCTTGACGGAATCCTGACCCTTCCTATGGTGCTTCCTCCTACGGCGGCAGGTTTTTTTCTTCTGCTTATATTCAGCAGAAGGAGGCCCTTTGGGATATTTCTGTATGAGACGTTTCATATCAAAGTCGTCCAGTCTTGGCTGGGATGCATTATCGCGGCGGTCGTGATCGCGTTTCCGCTGATGTATCGAAATGCCAGAGCGGCTTTTGAGCAGGTTGATGTGAATTTGATTTATGCGGGAAGAACCCTTGGAATGTCGGAGGCGGCAATTTTTTGGAAAGTGGTGATCCCGGGAGCGAGACCGGGAATTGTCTCCGGTACGATTCTTACGTTTGCAAGAGCGCTGGGAGAATATGGAGCTACGTCCATGCTTGCGGGAAATATTCCGGGCAGGACGGGAACGATTTCTCAGAAAATTGCGATGGTAATTCAGGATGGGGATTATCTGGGGGCGGGAGTCTGGGTCGGAATTGTGCTAATAATTGCTTTTGCGGCAATCTGCGTTATGAATTTGATAGCAGACAAAAAGATGAGAAATGCAAAACGGTGGTGAGAAACGGCTTATGGGAATTACAGTACAGATAAAAAAAGCGCTTGGAGATTTTAAGCTGGATGTGGAATTTCAGGGGGAGTCGGACAGAATCGGCATTTTAGGGGCATCCGGCTGTGGAAAAAGTATGACTTTAAAATCCATTGCCGGAATTGAGAACCCGGATAAAGGAATGATTTCCGTGAATGGAAAAGTATTTTTTGATTCTTCAAATTCTATAAACGTAAGGCCGCAAAAAAGAAATGTCGGGTATTTATTTCAGAATTATGCGCTTTTTCCTACCATGACTGTCTGTGAGAATATTAAAGCCGGAATCCGGGGAACAAAGGAGGAAAAGAGAAGGCGGGCGCAGGAGATGATGGATAAATTTCAGATAGCGCTGTTTGCGGACCGGCTGCCGGGGGAATTATCCGGAGGACAGCAGCAGAGAACTGCGCTTGCAAGGATTTTGGCATACGAGCCGGATGTGATTCTATTAGACGAGCCTTTTTCTGCGCTGGATATGTTTTTGAAAGACCGTCTTCAGAAAGAGATGACGGAAATGCTGGAAGACTATAAGGGAATCGTCATCATGGTATCTCATAGCAGAGATGAACTTTATCGCTTTTCGGAGGAACTGCTGGTTATGGAAGACGGACACTCGGTAATATATGGCGGGACAAAGGGGATTTTTGAAAATCCTGTCTATCAGGAGGCTGCAAGATTAACCGGCTGTAAAAATATAGCACGGATAAGAAGAAAAGATGAGTATACGGTAATAATCAGCGATTGGGGGATTGTACTTCATATGGAAAACGAAGTACCGGAAAATGTGAATTATGTAGGATACCGCGCGCATGATTTTGTCCCGGTATGGGGAGAACGTAAAAAAAATACCTTAAAGGTGGATGTTGATACAATGGCGGAATTTCCATTTGAACGGAATTATTATTTACTGCCGGAGGGAGGGGCAAAAGGAAACGGAATAAGCATCTGCTGGTTTGTGCAGAGAGAACTGCTGTCCGTGCTGAAGGAGAAAGGTATGCCGGATTATTTGGAAATAAAAGAAGATAAGCTGATGTTTTTGAGATAAACAAATAACCCCATGAAGATTCAGGTTTTGGAAACCTTTGAATCTTCATGGGATTTGTTTTTGGCATATTAGAATATACCCAGCGACTGCAGAAGCAGGATCACAAGGAATACAGGGGTTATGAACTTGATCATAGCAATATACAGCGCTTTGCGCCCGAAAGGATTGTTATTCTTCGTAACTTCATCAATAATGGTCTGCGGTTTTACAATCCAGCCGATCAGGATACAGGTCAGGATCGCTACGATCGGCATCATGATATTATTGCTGAGATAATCCATAATATCCAAAATCTGCGCCACGGAGCCGTTCGGCAGTTCGTATTCAAAGTAGAAGATATTGTAGCCGAGGCATACGATGACGCCGACAACAAGTGCGTAGGCCGTTGCAAGGGCGGTGCTCTTCTTCCGTGAGAATTTCCACTTATCCATAATACCGGATACGATTGCCTCAAGGACGGATACGGATGAGGTGACGGCAGCAAAGGTTACCATCAGGAAAAACAGGATTCCAATAAAAATACCGACGGATCCCATAGCTTCAAATACCTTCGGCAATGATACGAACATCAGTCCCGGTCCCGCCGACATGCCTTCTGCGCCCATAAAGGTGAAGACGGCAGGAATGATCATCAGTCCAGCCAGCATGGCGACTAACGTGTCGAAGAACTCGATCTGGTTGATGGACTTCATTAGGTTTACATCATCCTTCACATAAGAACCGTAAGCGACCATGATGCCCATGGCAACGCTGATAGAGAAGAATAACTGTCCCACCGCGTCCATAAGCAGTGAGAAAAAGCCCTTCAGCGTCATTCCGGCAAAGCTTGGAATCAGATAGATCTTTAAGCCCTCCAGCCCGGTTCTGGTAACGCCCTCTGCGTCTGTGTGGTTCAGAGTGAGGGAGAAGAAGGAAATGCCGAGAATCAGTACGATCAGGATCGGCATGATGATCTTGCTGTATTTCTCGATTCCTTTATTTACTCCGCTGAACACAACGAAGGCTGTCATGCCCAGATAGATGACAAGCCAGATAATCGGAGACCACTGACTTGTGATATGTCCGGTGAAATAGCCGTCTGCGGCAGCGTTCATGCCGTCGCCGGTGATGTAGGCGAATAAGTACTTTAGCACCCAGCCGCCGATGGTGCAGTAGTAAGGCAGAATGATGACCGGAACCAGCCATGCAAAAAGCCCGGTACATGCAAACTTTTTATTTAATACGCCGTATGCAGTAAGGGGGCCCTGCTTTGTCTTGCGGCCGATGGCAATCTCCGTAGTCAGGAGTGCAAACCCGAAGGTCAGCGCAAGGATGATATAGACAAAGATAAAGGTTCCTCCGCCATTTTTTGCTGCCAGATAGGGGAAACGCCAGATATTTCCAAGACCGACGGCGCTTCCGGCAGCAGCCATAACGAATCCGATGGAGCCGGTAAAGCTGCTGCGTTTGTGTGTTGAATTGTGACTCATATAATCTTCCTCTCTTCCAAATGTATCAATGTATCTTTTGTATTATACTGGATAAGCAGTCAGGACACAAGATAGAAATTTTTTATTTCATTAATAATCGGTAAAATTCCTCCAGCTCTTTTGCATCCATGAGAACTGGGACCGGGTAGAGGGGATTTGCTTCCTTATCTGCGTAGCGGGCGAGTTTTGGGATGTCCTCTTCCCGGATTTCTTCGATGGTATCGCCGATGCCGAACCGGCATTTCATATCCTGAATGGCATCGATGAACAGGGCGGCCGCAATGGCCCGGGGTGTGTCCTTATCTGCGATGCCCGCCGCAATAGCCAGTTTGTGGAGCTTTTTGTGGATGGTGCTTCCATATGCTTCCAGCACAAAGGGCAGCAGGACTGCGTTGGCAAATCCGTGGGCTACATTGTATTCTCCGCCTAAGGAGTGGGCGACGGCGTGTACGTATCCTACATAGGATTTGGTAAAGGCGCAGCCCGCATAGAAGGAGGCGTGGAGCATATCTCTTCTTGCGTTGACGTTGCCGCCGTCGGTGTAAACCGTATCAATATTGCCAAAGATTAACTGGACGGCATGAAGCGCGTCTCTCCTTGTGCTGATGGTGGTGGATCGTCCGATGTAGGCTTCTACCGCGTGGGTCAGCGCGTCCATTCCGGTGGCGGCGGTGATAAAGGGAGGAAGGCTTAAGGTTACCTTCGGATCTAGCACGGCGTACTTAGGGATCAGCGGAAAATCATTGATCGCATATTTGTGGCGCGTCTCGGCATCTGTAATTACTGCGGCCAGCGTGGTTTCGCTTCCGGTTCCCGCAGTGGTAGGGATTGCAATCAGGAGCGGCAGGCGTTTCCTTACCTTTAGGATCCCCTTCATCCGGGCGAGGGACTGCTTTGGCTTGACGGCTCTTGCACCCACCGCCTTGGCGCAGTCCATGCTGGAGCCTCCGCCGAAACCGATGATCACATCGCAGCTCTGTTCATGGTAAATTTCCAGAGCTTCCTCCACATTTACCGTGGTAGGGTTGGCGACGGTTTTGTCGTAGACAGTAAAGGGAATCTCATTCTTAGATAAGGTCCGCTCCAGCCGGGCAGTCAGGCCAAGCCCTCTGATAACGGAGTCGGTGATGATCAGTACGCTGGTTTTGCCGTTACCCCGGATTACGTCGGGGAGTTCCTTTACGCTTCCTACAATCTGCGGTTTGTGGTAGGGAAGAAATGGAAGCGCAAGTTTAAATGCTGTCTGAAATGTTCTGCAGTATAATTTTTTTAATCGATTCATGGTTTGATCCTATCCTTTCTGCTCTATTTGGCTGCAAAGCTCTTCTAGATTATCGGCAATGGTAAAAAGCACCCGGTAAAAAACCTCGGTATCGTGAGCGTCAAGTCCGTTTCCTCCTGCGACAACGGCTCTGGCAATGTAGGCGTTGACCTTTGCGCCGTAAGAGACGCCTTCTTCGGTCAGCAGAGCCTTAGCCCGGTATTTTTTTCCATTTTCAGTATCCTGATAATAGATCATCCGGGATTCTTCCAGATCGGAGAGGATGCGGGAAATGCCGGCCTTGTCCTCCCGGCATTTGCTGCACAGCTCTGTGCCGGTCAGGCCCTCCGGATGTGTGTAGAGATAATGGATGCACATGACATGGGTTCCTTTCAGGCCGATGGAATCCATGTGGAGACGTTTGATCTTCTGGATGCTTTTGTAGATTCTGGTAACGCCGCCGGTTAGCTGCTCAAAACTGTCTGCCATCTGTAAATCCTCCTGAAAAAAATTTTTCTAAAAATAGTTGATTTATAAGAAATCTACTGCTATAGTATATGAAACAAGTTGATAAGTCAACATTTAAAATAATTAGTTGCGAAGAAACGAGTATTGCCGTTCACAGGGCGTCTGCCTTGCCCACAGAGCTTCGCCATAGGAAGCAGGGCGAGACAACATTCCAGCGAACTCAGTACCAACGTAGTCTATGAAGCTCAGGAATGCCTTCGCTCCTAAGACTACGTAAGCACTGATTTCCCTTCCATTAAAAACGTCTCTTAAATGCCCTGCTTCCTATGGCGAAGCTCTGTGGGCAAGGCAGACGCCCTGTGAACGGCAGACATACCCGGAAATTTTTAGAAAGAAGAGGATAAAGAAATGGCAGTTCGGATTATTGTGGATTCTACAGCGGATTATTCAGCAGCGGAGATAGAAAAGAGGCAGATTACCTGCATTCCTATGACGATCGCATTTGGCGAGGAGCAGTATACGGATGGAGTGGATCTTTCCAAGGAGGAGTTTTTTGAGAAGCTGATAGGGACGGATATATTTCCAAAGACTTCCCAGCCTTCCCCGGCGGCCTTTGAAGAATATTTCAAAGAGGCGAAGGAGGCGGGGGATTCTGTAGTTGCGATTCTCATATCGGGAGCGCTCAGCGGGACGATCCAGAGCGTTGCTTTGGCAAAGGAGCTGACAGAGTACGAGGATATTTTTATTGTGGACAGCAAGAGCGCGACGCTTGGGATTCGTATGTTGGCAGACAGGGCTGTGCGTATGAGAGATCAGGGTGCGGGCGCGGCGGAAATCGTGGCGGAGCTGGAGGCTTTAAAGCCAAGGATCCGGATTTATGCGGGGCTGGATACGCTGGAGTACCTGCAGAAAGGGGGACGCTTATCCAAGGCGGAGGCGGTGATCGGCAAGCTTGCGAATATCAAGCCGATCATTAAGGTCAGCCAGGATGGGGAAGTCGTGATGCATGGAAAACAGCGGGGCGTAAAGCAGGTGTGCAAGCAGCTTGGAAAGATTCTGGAGGAAGAGGCTCCGGACGAGAATTACCCGGTATATTTTCTCTATGCTTATGATAAGAAGAACTGTATTTCATTTATTCAGTCGCTGCAGAAAAAAGGCATGGATTTTGGCGAGGTGAAGACCAGAGGTATCGGGCCGACGATCGGAACCCATATCGGCCCAGGAGCTTTTGGAATTGTGTATGTTAAATAGATGCATGATGCGTAAGCGCAGCTAGAAAAAAATAGAAGTTCTTGATGAACAAAGACTCGCCGAGGATGATCGTGATAAACTAAAGCAAGAAAGCGAGGCCAACCGTTCAAAAAGTATTGCGCTGGCAGATGAAATTTGCCGGAAATATCGTCGCGACGGCCGGTTCTTTGATGAAATATTAAAGGCAGGTGAATAGAATGGAAAAGCTTACTCTTGAAAAGCGCCAGCTCTGCGATATACAGGGACGATTGTTTGAGCTTGCCCTGACAACTGGATTGGATTGTCCGTCATTTATTAAATCTTTTATGGACAGTAAAACTGCCGATGCTGAAACGATGAGTGAGTGCTGGCTTGGTTTCCATACTTTTGATGTTGAAATGGCCATTGATGATTTGAAAGAGATTTATAAACAAAAAGGAATGCTTTGGGAATAAAATGCCGGAAACTGCAAATGCTACCTAAAAAATGAAAGAAGGATCAGTGATGAAGGAAGAACATACCATAGCTTTGCTGAAGGAGTGTAGTTCCGGCTGTAAAATGGCGTTAAACAGCATAGGGCAGATTCTGGAATATGTTCAGGATGAGATGCTGGAGCATACGATACTAGAGGCGAAGGAAGAGCATGAAAAGCTGGAGAAGAAGTGCGGGGAGCTTCTGCGCAGGGAGGGAGAGCACGAGAAACAGCCGGGGATTGCGGCAGAGGCTTTTTCTAAGATCACAACGGATGTCAAAATGATGATGAACGGAGGCAACTGCCAGATCGCAAAGCTTTTAATGGACGGCTGCAATATGGGGATCCAGTCCATCAGCGAGTGCAGGAACCAGAACCGGGAGGCGTCAAAGGACGCCGTAGATCTGGCGGAGAAGATCATCCGGGCGGAAGAAGGATTTATGAAGAAGCTGCGGGTATATCTATAGATGGCAGTAAAGATGCAGGTCAGATAAATATAAAGGAAAAGGCATGTTCTATTTTAAGAATAGAAGGTGTCTTTTTTAGTAATAGCAACGTGAACAATAACATCGGCTTGCCTGTGGACAGAAATGGTTTGAAAAATCAAGGAAATGCCCATATAATGATAATAGTACGCGTATGATATGCGGAGCAGTCTGCGCATCATAGAATCAGAAGAAGTACAGGGGGTATATTTTGGATGCTGACTATAGGCGCGCATATGTCCATTGCGGGAGGGATTGCCAGGGCGGCCAAACACACGGCGGCAATGGAAGCGAATACCATGCAGATTTTCAGCCGGAACCCGAGAGGGTCAAACTACAGGACATATGAACAGGAAGAGATTCGTATTTTTCAGGATATCAGGAACAGATACAGCTTTGGACCGCTCCTTGCCCATGCGCCTTACACGATGAACTTGGCCAGTGCAAATGAAAAGACCTATGAATTTGCCTGTATGGTGATCCGGGAGGATCTTGTCAGGATGGAAGCTCTTGAGATTGAGAATCTGGTATTTCATCCCGGCAGCCATACCGGGATCGGAGTGGAAGCTGGGATAGAAAATATTATCAGCGGACTGAATCAGGCGGTGACAGAAAGCCAGAATATCACGGTGCTTTTGGAGACTATGAGCGGTAAGGGGACGGAAATCGGAGCCTCTTTTGAAGAATTGAAGGCAATCCGGGACGGAGTCCGCTATCCGGAAAAGATTGGCGTTTGTCTGGATACCTGCCATGTATTTGCGGCGGGGTATGATATTGCTCATGATTTAGACGGAGTGCTGGAGGAATTTGACCGTGTGCTGGGGCTGCCGCTCTTGCGGGCAGTCCACTTAAATGACAGTATGATGCCGTTTGGCTCCCGTAAGGACCGCCATGCGGCGGCCGGGGAGGGCGAGATTGGGCTGGATGCGCTGCTTGGCGTAATAACGCATCCAAAGCTAAAGGAGCTGCCCTTCTATCTGGAGACACCCTTTGATGAGGAAGGGCACAGGAAGGAAATTGCCATGCTGAGAGGGAAGCTCGGCATTCGGAAGGATGAAAAGGAATGGGAGAGATAGGATGGAAGATAACCTGACACTGAAAAAGATTGCCGTGATACATACAGATTTCCCGGAAAAATTTGGGATTCCCAGACAGAGCGGACTGACGGCGGCAGAGGGAAAGGTCATATTTGAGCCGGGATACCGGAATCCGGACGCGCTGAAGGGAATAGAAGAATATTCGCATCTCTGGCTTATTTGGGGTTTTTCTAAGATCCCGGACAAAGACTGGCAGCCAACGGTACGCCCGCCGAGGCTGGGAGGAAACAGGCGCATGGGAGTTTTTGCTACCAGATCGCCCTTTCGCCCGAACCCGGTGGGTTTATCTTTGGTGGAACTTGTGTCCAGAGAGGAGACAAAGTTACAGGGGACGGTGCTTTTGGTTAGGGGAGTGGACATGTTAGACGGAACGCCGGTCTATGATATCAAACCCTATCTGCCTTATGTGGAGGCAAAAGAAGACGCGGCCGGAGGCTTTGCCAGCCGGGTAAAGGATGAGAACCTTCAGGTGGAAATTCCGGAAACCTGGATGGAGAAAATACCGGAGGACAAAAGAGAGATTCTGACGAAACTGCTGTGTCAGGATCCAAGACCTGCTTATCAGGAGGATCCGGACCGGGTGTATGGAATGAGTTATGCCGGGATGGAAATTAAATTTCAAGTAGAAGAAGATCGGTTAAAGGTCTGCGGTATTTATAAAAAAGTACGTTGAGCATTTTCTGCGGATATGATAAGATGGATGAAAACGGCGGCAATTCAGCCGGTTTATGATAGTTTAGGGTTAGAAGAATTTAGCCTTGGGCACAGACTTTATGAGGTGTAATGTATGAAATGGAATAAATTCAGAATCAAGACTACTACGCAGGCAGAGGACATGGTCTGCGGCAGTTTGATGGAGCTTGGGATTCAGGGAGTGGAGATTGAGGATAAAGTACCCCTTACGGCGCAGGAGCAAGCACAGATGTTTGTAGATATCCTTCCGGAGTTCGGGGAGGACGACGGAACCGCCTATATCAGTTTCTATTTGGATGTGGAGGAAGATCAGGAGTCTGTGCTTGCCGCTGTAAAGGAGGAGCTTGCGCAGATCGGGACTTATATGGACGTGGGAGAGGCAGAGATTGAAGAGTCCCAGACAGAGGATGTGGACTGGATTAATAACTGGAAGAAGTATTTTTATCAGTTTACCATTGACGATGTGCTGATCATTCCTTCCTGGGAGGAGGTTACGCCGGAGGATGAGGATAAGATGATCATCCATATTGATCCGGGGACGGCGTTCGGCACAGGGATGCATGAGACCACTCAGTTATGTATCCGCCAGTTAAAAAAATATGTGACCAAAGAAACGGTTATTTTGGATGTGGGCTGCGGCAGCGGAATCCTTGGAATGCTGGCGCTGAAATTTGGAGCGGCGTATTCTGTGGGAACGGATCTTGACCCTTGTGCGATCACGGCGACCCATGAGAATATGGAAACCAACGGCATAAGCAGGGGGCAGTATGAGGTTATGATAGGAAATATCATTGACGATGAAGAGGTGAAAAAGCAGGCTGGATATGAGAGATTTGATATTGCGGCCGCCAATATCCTTGCTGACGTGCTGGTGCCGCTGACGCCTGTGATTAGAGAGCATCTGAAACCTGGCGGAATTTATATTACCAGCGGGATTATTGAAGACAAGGAAGAGACGGTTATTGAGGCCGTGAAGGCGGCGGGATTTGAGGTGCTGGAGGTGACCCGGCAGGGAGAATGGGTGTCGGTGACTGCCAGAAAGAATTAGGGTAGGTGGAAGGATGCAGCATTTTTTTGTAACGGCAGATCAGGTGAAGAAACCTTATATCTATATACAGGGCTCTGATGTAAATCATATGAAGAATGTCCTGCGGACGAAGCGGGGGGAAGAGGCGTCCGTCAGCGACGGAAATAACCGCAGATATCTGTGCAGGATCAAAGAGTATGGAGAGGATGAGGCGCTGTTGGAAATTCTGAAGGAAGAGGCTGCGGACACGGAGCTTGCTTCTGAGATTTACTTGTTTCAGGGGCTTCCTAAGGGGGACAAGATGGATCTGATCATACAGAAGGCGGTGGAGCTTGGGGTATATCAGGTGATTCCAACGGCAATGAAGCGCTGTGTGGTCAGGCTGGATGAGAAAAGGGCGGAGAAAAAGGTGAACCGCTGGAATGAAATTGCAAGAGGGGCGGCCAAACAGTCCGGCAGGGGAAGGATTCCGAAAGTAAGCCGGGTAGTAGAGTTTCGGGAGGCCCTTTCCCTTGCCGGGAAGCTTGACGCAGTATTCATTCCCTATGAATTGGCGGCGGGAATGGAACATACAAGGAAGGTGATCGGGGCGGTAAAGCCGGGGCAGTCGGTCGGGATTTTTATCGGGCCGGAAGGCGGTTTTGATAAGGAAGAAGTATACATGGCGCTGGAAGCCGGAGCAGCGGAAATCACGCTTGGCAGGCGGATTCTAAGGACAGAGACAGCGGGGCTTGCGGTTTTGTCTATTTTGATGTATCATCTTGAGGGTGGTTAACAGGACGCTTTTGCGCCGGGGACACACTGTCAAGAGAGCGGAAGCGGCATATTATTATAGTAAGAATAGTTAGGGAGTTTATCATGGATGTTTATCTGGATAACTCTGCAACCACCAGAGCCTACGAAGAGGCGGGCGATGTGGTGCGCAAGGTGATGTGTGAAGATTTTGGGAATCCTTCTTCCATGCATTACCGGGGCGTGGACGCAGAGAAGTATATAAAAGAAGCGAAAGAAACACTTGCTAAGCTTATAAAGGTACAGCCGAAGGAGATATTTTTTACATCGGGAGGCACGGAAGGGGATAATCTGGCGTTAATCGGCGCTTCCAGAGCAAATAAAAGGGCGGGGAATCATCTGATTACTTCGTCCATCGAGCATCCGGCCATTCTGAATACGATGCGGTATCTGGAAGAGGAAGAAGGGTTTCGGGTTACCTATCTTCCGGTGGATTCCTATGGGAGGATCAAGCTGGAAGCATTGAAGGAATCACTTTGTGAAGATACGATACTGGTATCTGTGATGTATGTTAATAATGAGGTTGGTTCCGTGCAGCCGATACTGGAAGCGGCAAGTATGGTGAAGGCTTATAATAAGAACATCCTGTTTCATGTGGACGCGGTGCAGGGATTTGGGAAATATCGCATTTATCCGAAAAAGCTGAAGGTGGATATGCTGACTGCCAGCGGACATAAAATCCATGGTCCCAAGGGGACCGGATTCCTCTATATTGGCGAGCATGTGAAGATCAAACCAATCGTATTCGGCGGGGAACAGCAGAAGAATATCCGCTCCGGGACAGAAAATGTACCGGGAATCGCGGGCCTTTCTGTGGCGGCTGCGATGATTTACCAGAATCTGGATGAAAAGGTAGCGAATATGAGAAGCTTGAAGGCGCATTTTATAGAAGAAGTAACGAAGATTCCACAGACCACCATTCATGGGCTGTATGACGAGACCAGCGCGCCTCATATCATCAGCGTAGGATTTGCGGGTATCCGGAGCGAGGTTCTGCTTCATGCGCTGGAGGATAAGGGGATCTGCGTATCTTCCGGATCCGCCTGCGCATCGAATCATCCGGCAATCAGCGGGGTGTTAAAAGGCATCGGTACCAGAAAGGAGTATCTGGATGCTACGCTTCGATTCAGTATGTCGGAATTTACCACGCGGGAAGAAATTGATTATACATTGGATTGTTTAAATGAACTGGTGCCGGTGCTGAGACGTTATACGCGGCATTAAGAAAAGAAAGGAAACACAGGATGATATTTCAGACATTTTTGTTAAAATACGGAGAAATAGGAATAAAAGGAAAAAACCGGCATTTGTTTGAGGATGCGCTGGTCAGGCAGGTGAGGTATGCCTTGAAGGATACCTGCGGCGAATTTCAGGTGTACAAATCCCAAGCCAGAATTTATGTGGACTGTGCGGGAGATTATGACTGTGACGAAGTAATCGAACAGCTTAAAAAAGTCTTTGGTCTGGTGGGGATCTGCCCGGTGGTGCGAAAGAAGGACGAAGGGTTTGAAAAGCTGAAAGAAGACGTGGTTTCCTTTCTGGATGAGATGTACCCGGATAAAAAGATTACCTTTAAGGTAGAAGCAAGGAGAAGCAGGAAGACCTACCCGCTTAATTCTATGGAGATAAACTGCGCTGTTGGAGAAGCGGTTCTGGATGCGTTCCCGGAAATCCGGGTGGATGTGCATAAGCCGGATGTGCTGCTGCACATCGAAGTCCGCAATGAAATCTATATCTATTCTCAGATTATTCCGGGTCCCGGCGGAATGCCTGTGGGGACCAATGGAAAGGCGATGATTCTTTTGTCCGGCGGGATTGACAGCCCAGTGGCAGGCTATATGATCGCAAAGCGCGGCGTGGGTCTTCAAGCAACGTATTTCCACGCGCCTCCCTATACCAGCGAGCGGGCGAAACAGAAGGTTGTGGATTTGGCGGGGATCCTGGCGGAGTATGCGGGTCCTATCCGTCTGAATGTAGTAAATTTTACAGAGATACAGCTCTATATCTATGATCAGTGTCCCCATGATGAGCTGACGATCATTATGCGCAGATATATGATGAAGATTGCGGAACATTTTGCTGGGGAGAGTGGATGTCTCGGCTTGATTACCGGGGAGAGCATCGGTCAGGTGGCAAGCCAGACCATGCAGAGTCTTGCGGCGACAAATGAGGTATGTTCTCTTCCGGTTTACCGTCCTCTGATCGGGTTTGACAAACAAGAGATTGTGGAAGTATCAGAGAGGATCGGAACCTATGAGACGTCGATACAGCCTTTTGAGGATTGCTGCACTATTTTCGTAGCAAAGCATCCGGTGACAAAGCCGAGTATTAAGATAATCAAACGGTCGGAAGAAAATCTAGCGGAAAAGATAGATGAGCTTGTGAGAACTGCAATAGATACGGTGGAAATAATTGAAGTGCGCTAGGGATACTCAACGGATGATGAATATCCGTTAAGAGAGCCTCCGCGCACTTCCGGCAAAAGCCGTATTCATTTCTATACCAGATATGGCTGTAAAACCTCCAGAACCTTATCTACATCGTCATCAGAATGGATGTTAAGACTGATTGGTTTGGACAAGTCTAAGCTGAAAATACCCATGATAGACTTGGCGTCTATCACATATCTGCCGGACACTAGATCGAAATCATTGTCAAACTGAGTGATCACATTGACGAATGATTTGACCTTTTCGATGGAATTTAATGAAATTTGTACTGTCTTCATCCCTGCTAACCTCCTCTCCATGTGGATTCTATAAACATATTATTAGCTGACAGGGAAAAAGTCAAGGAGAAAGTGATATGAGAAAAGCAGCATTGCACAATTTGGGTTGCAAAGTAAACGCATATGAGACGGAAGCCATGCAGGAGTTGCTGGAACAAAATGGATATGAGATCGTGCCTTTTGCAGAGGGCGCGGACGTGTATGTGATCAATACCTGCACGGTGACGAATATTGCAGACCGTAAGTCCAGACAGATGCTGCATAGGGCAAGGAAAATGAATCCGGATGCGGTGATTGTGGCGGCGGGATGCTATGTGCAGACCAAAGGAGCTGTGGCGGACGGATGCATTGATATTATCATCGGCAATAACCGGAAAAAGGAGTTGATTCCGATTCTGGAAGGGTATTTTCAGGAGAGAGACAGCAAAAGCTATGGAAATCAAGGAGAGAGAGAGGTCAGGACGGCGCTTCTTGACATGAAAGAACTTTGCGGATATGAGGAGCTGACTTTATCGAAACAGGCGGAACATACCAGAGCCAATGTAAAGGTTCAGGATGGATGCAATCAGTTCTGTTCCTATTGCATTATTCCTTATGCAAGGGGCAGGGTGAGAAGCAGGAAGCTTGCGGATGTAGTGGATGAGATGAGGAGGCTTGCTGCAAATGGTTATCAGGAGGCGGTGCTGACGGGCATACATTTAAGCTCTTACGGCGCGGATACCGGAGAGAGCCTGCTGTCGCTGATAAAAGCGGTACATCAGGTGGATGGAATTTTAAGGATCCGTCTGGGTTCTTTAGAACCGGGAATTATCACAGAGGAATTTGCACAGGAGCTTGCCGCTCTTTCGAAAGTGTGCCCACATTTTCATCTGTCTTTGCAGAGTGGGTGCGATGCCACCTTGAAGCGGATGAACCGAAGATATACGGCGAAGGAGTATGAGGAGAAATGCAGGATTTTGCGGAGGTTTTTCAAGAATCCGGCGATTACCACAGATGTGATCGTGGGATTTCCGGGGGAGACAGAGGAAGAATTTGCAGAGTCTATGGCGTTTGTGGAGAGGATAGGATTTTATGAGACTCATATTTTTAAATATTCGAAACGGCAGGGCACAAGGGCGGCGGTGATGGAAGGGCAGGTTCCGGAGCAGGTGAAGGCGGAAAGAAGCAGTAAGCTGATCGCTATGGGGAAGCAAAAGAAACGGGAATATGAGGAGAAGCTCATTGGAAGGACTGTAGAGGTTCTGATAGAGGAAGAGGCCATTCTAGACGGAGAAGTCTGGCAGACAGGTCATACAAGAGAATATGTGAAAGTCAGACAAAAAAGTGAAGAAAATCTTACAAATCATTTAATAAATATAGAAATTCAGAATCGTTTACAAATAATGGATTGAATTTTAGAATGGTTTCATGTAGAATGATAAAGAAGTATTGTGAGAGGACGTGAGTATATGAAAGATTTAAGCAGCACTCAGTTTTTTCAGGTAGAAAGCGGTCCACAGATTCAAGCAAAAGATATTCTTGAGATTGTGTACAAGGCTCTGAGCGAGAAAGGTTATAATCCGGTGAATCAGATTGTCGGATATATTATGTCAGGTGATCCGACATATATCACAAGCTACAACGGAGCGAGAAGCCGGATTATGAAGATGGAGCGGGACGAGCTGGTAGAAGAGATGCTGAAGGCGTATATTGAGTATCATGGATGGGAAGAATAGTATATGAGGATTATAGGGCTTGACTATGGCTCTAAGACGGTTGGCGTTGCAGTAAGCGATCCGCTGGGCATTACAGCCCAGGCAGTAGAGACAATTTGGAGAAAAGATGAGAACAAGCTTCGGAGGACATGCGCCCGCATTGAAGAATTGATCCGTGAATATGAGGCGGAGCGTATTGTACTGGGGCTGCCGAAGCATATGAATAACGACATTGGAGAGAGAGCAAAGAAAGCTCTGGAATTTGGCGGGATGTTAAAACGCCGAACAGGACTTGAGGTTGTTATGTGGGACGAGCGCCTTACTACAGTGGAAGCAGAACGGACTTTGATTGAGAATAAAGTGAGACGAGAAAACCGTAAGCAGTATATTGATAAGATTGCGGCGGTTTTTATTTTGCAGGGATATCTGGATTCAAAGTGTTAGAGGTGTCTATAGATGGAAAAGATTAGCATGATGTCTGATGAGACCGGCGAGGAATTGGAGTTTTATGTGCTGGAGCAGACAAAGGTGAATGGAGTATCTTATATTTTGGTGACTGATTCCGAGTTCGGGGATGCAGAGTGTATGATATTAAAGGATAGAGCCGTGGCAGACAATACAGACAGTATCTATGAGTTCGTAGAGGACGATGTGGAGCTTGATGCTGTATTTAAAATATTTGACGAGTTACTGGAGGATGTGGATATCGAACGGTAACGGCAAGTCGTCTGTACAAAGGAGATTTGATGCAGAATCAGCATAAAGAAGTCCGTTTGTTCATATAGGGCATTTGTGCGCCTTGGATTGCCTTGGGAAGAGACGGGACTGTAGAAGTTACAGAGAAGTTTTTGCGGTAATGCATGGAATTTCTGAAAAGATAAGAGAAGAACGGATCAAATAATACATGGAGGTGAAGGTTTGAAGAAAAGAAACAATGGAAAACTGCGTATCATTCCGCTGGGAGGTCTGGAAAAGATTGGAATGAATATTACTGCCTTTGAGTACGAAGACAGTATTGTTGTTGTGGACTGCGGTCTGGCGTTCCCGGAGGATGATATGCTGGGAATTGATCTGGTAATTCCAGATATTACGTATTTGAAGGATAATATTCAAAAGGTGAAAGGATTTGTGATCACCCATGGACACGAGGACCATATCGGAGCGCTGTCTTATGTGCTGAAGGAGATGAATCTTCCGATTTATGGGACAAAGCTTACGATGGGCATTATTGAGAAGAAGCTTGCGGAGCATAATCTCCTGCGTTCTACGAGAAGAAAGGTAGTGCGGCACGGACAGTCTATCATGCTGGGTCAGTTTCGGATTGAATTTATTAAGACGAATCACAGTATTCAGGATGCGTCGGCGCTGGCTATTTATTCTCCGGCGGGCGTGGTAGTGCATACAGGAGATTTTAAGGTAGACTATACGCCGGTATTTGGAGACGCGATTGATTTGCAGCGTTTTGCTGAGATTGGGAAAAAGGGCGTATTGGCGCTTCTTTCCGACAGCACCAACGCAGAGAGGAAGGGATTTACCCAGTCTGAGCGGACAGTGGGGTATACCTTTGATCATTTATTTGCAGAATACAAAAATACGCGTATTATTATCGCAACGTTTGCGTCCAATGTGGACCGTGTTCAGCAGATCATCAATTCGGCGTACAAGTATGGAAGAAAGGTCGTTGTGGAAGGCCGGAGTATGGTAAATATTATTTCTACGGCGCAGGAGCTGGGATATTTACAGATACCGGATAAGACATTGATAGAGATCGACCAGCTTAAGAATTATCCGCCGGAGAAGACCGTGCTGATCACCACAGGCAGCCAGGGAGAATCCATGGCGGCTCTGTCTAGAATGGCGGCGGATATCCATAGAAAGGTTACGATTATGCCTAATGATACGGTCATTTTCAGTTCAAATCCGATTCCGGGCAACGAAAAATCTGTGTCCAGAGTGATCAATGAACTGTCTGAAAAAGGCGCGAACGTCATCTTTCAGGATGCCCATGTGTCGGGACATGCCTGTCAGGAGGAATTAAAGCTGATCTACTCTCTGGTAAAGCCAAGATACGCGGTTCCGGTTCACGGCGAGTACCGTCACAGAAAGGCGAACGCTACGCTTGCACAGAGCCTTGGCATTCCAAAGGATCGGATTTTTATGCTTTCGTCCGGCGATGTTCTGGAGATGGATGATAATGAGGCGAAAGTTGTAGACAAGGTGCATACCGGAGAGGTATTAGTGGACGGCCTTGGCGTGGGAGACGTGGGGAATATCGTGCTCCGGGACCGCCAGCATCTGGCCGAGGACGGTATTTTGATTGTAGTTATGACACTGGAACGGGGAACCAACCAGCTCCTTGCGGGGCCGGATATCGTATCCAGAGGATTTGTGTATGTAAGAGAATCAGAAGGTCTGATGGAGGACGCCAGACATGCCCTGGAGGAGGCGGTATACAACTGCTTGAATCATCAGAGGAATGCAGATTGGAGTAAGATCAAGCTGGTAGTTCGGGATACCATGAATGAATTTATCTGGAAACGCACCAAGAGGAGGCCGATGATTCTTCCGATTATTATGGATGTATAGCGATGATTGTAGATGAGAGAATGGTTACGTTTATCAATTCTATGGAGCTTCCGGAAGATAAGCTTTTGGAGGAGATTGAAAAAGAAGCTTTGGATGCTTTCGTACCGATTATCCGCACAGAGACCAAAAGTCTTCTCAAAGTACTTCTGACATTGAAAAGACCTATGCGGATACTCGAAGCGGGAACAGCAATTGGGTATTCTGCCCTTGTTATGAGCGCTTATGCGCCGGAGGGCAGTAAGATAACTACCATTGAGAATTATGAAAAAAGGATCCCCATTGCCCGGGCTAATTTTGCCCGGGCGGGGAAAGAATCGAACATCACGCTCATAGAGGGCGATGCGCTGGAGGTTATGAGAGGTCTTGCGGGACCCTATGATTTTATATTTATGGACGCGGCTAAGGGACAGTATATTCACTATCTGCCTGAGGTTATGCGTTTTTTGGCTCCGGGCGGTCTCCTGATATCTGACAATGTGCTTCAGGATGGGGATGTGATCAATTCCAGATTCGCGGTAGAACGCCGGAACCGGACGATTCACAGCCGGATGCGGGAGTACTTATTTGAATTAAAGCATAGGAAAGACTTAGAGACAACGATTCTTCCTGTAGGAGACGGAGTTGCGCTCAGCGTGAAGCGGTGAGTCTTTACAGCTTAAAGGATGAGAAAAACAGGCTGGATTATATCGGAAAGGAAGCAGGCAGCAGACAGCGCCCACTCTTACACAAAGCATGAGAGGGCGCTTTTAGCGGAAGCGAAATCCACTGCTTACGAAGACTTAGATGCGGAGTGTTAACTTCGCATCTTAGACGTAGTTAGCAGTTAGTTCGCTGGAGCGCTGCCCAGCTTTGCGTAAGAGTGGGCGCTGTCTGCTGCCTGCTTCCTTTCCGATATAATCCAGCCGTACGGATAGAGAGGAAAATATGATGGAAAGACACCCAGAACTTTTGATTCCAGCAAGTAGTCTGGAGGTATTGAAGACAGCGGTTATATTCGGCGCGGACGCGGTGTATATCGGCGGCGAGGCTTTTGGTCTCAGGGCAAAGGCTAAAAATTTTTCTCGTGAGGATATGCAGAAAGGGATTGAGTTTGCGCATAACCATGGAGTGAAGGTATATGTGACGGTAAATATTCTGGCTCATAACCGAGATCTGCCGGGAGTCCGGGAGTATTTAAAAGAGCTTAAAAGTATGAGACCGGATGCGCTGATTATTGCGGATCCGGGAATTTTTGAGATGGCGAAGGAGATCTGTCCTGAGATTGAGCGGCATATCAGCACCCAGGCGAATAATACGAACTATGCGGCTTATCAGTTCTGGTGGAAGCAGGGGGCGAAGCGGGTAGTTTCTGCCAGGGAGCTTTCTCTAGAGGAGATTCGGGAAATCAGAGAGCATATCCCGGAGGAAATGGAGATTGAGAGCTTCGTGCACGGCGCGATGTGCATTTCTTATTCCGGCAGGTGTCTTCTGAGTAATTATTTTACAGGAAGAGACGCCAATCAGGGGGCCTGTACCCATCCCTGCCGCTGGAAATATGCGGTGGTGGAGGAGACAAGACCGAGAGAATATATGCCGGTATATGAGAATGAGAGAGGCACGTTTATTTTCAATTCTAAGGATCTTTGCATGATTGAGCATATCCCGGAGCTTGTGGAAGCTGGAATCGACAGCTTAAAGATAGAGGGAAGGATGAAGACCGCCCTCTATGTGGCGACGGTTGCCAGAACCTACCGGAAAGCACTGGATGATTATGCCAAGAGTCCTGAAATTTACCGGAAGAATATGCCTTGGTATCTGAGTCAGATCAGCAATTGTACCTATCGGCAGTTTACGACGGGCTTTTATTTTGGAAAGCCGGATGAGAATACGCAGATTTATGACAATAATACTTATATGAGAGAGTATGTCTATCTTGGCATTATCGGAGAAGTAAAAGAGGGTATGTGCCGGATTGAGCAGAGGAATAAATTTTCCGTAGGAGAAGAGATTGAGATTATGAAGCCGGATGGGGCAAATGTTCCTGTTGTGGTAAAACGAATTCTAAATGAAGAGGGGCAGGAGCAGGAGAGCGCGCCGCATTCCAAGCAGATATTGTATGTGGAGCTTGACGCTGATGCGGATATTTATGATATTCTGCGGAAAAGGGAAGAATAGGTTATAAGAAGGCTGCAGTCCTAGAAATAGGGCCGCAGCTTTTCGATTGCGCTTTTCTCGATCCGGGATACATAAGATCTGGATATTCCTAAGCGTTCTGCGATTTCGCGCTGGGTATACTCTTCCTCATTGTACAGGCCGTAGCGCATTTTTAATACCACCCGTTCCCTGGGCGAGAGGATGGATTCAAGCTTCGAGTATAGAAGTTTGATATCATCTTTTAAGGTGACTTTCTGATGGGCATCGTCCATATCTGTTTCAATGATGTCAAAAATCTGGATTTCATTTCCTTCCCTGTCTGTCCCGATAGGTTCATAGAGCGAAATGTCACGGGCAGTTTTCTTTTTTGCACGTAAATGCATGAGAATTTCATTTTCGATACATCTGGCCGCGTAAGTCCCAAGGCGGACGCATTTATCAGGATTGAAGGTGACAACGGATTTGATTAGTCCGATGGTGCCGATGGAAAGAAGGTCTTCTACATCTTCGTCCATGGACTGATATTTTTTGACAATATGGGCTACTAACCGAAGGTTGTGCTCAATCAGGATGTGCTTTGCTTCGAGATCTCCTTCTGTATATTTTTGAAGATAATATTGTTCTTCGGCAGCAGTAAGTGGTGAAGGAAAGGATTTCAAGGGAAGCACCTCTGAGCGTATTTAATTACAGTTTATGAAAAAGTGGGTTATTTTGTGCTTTTCCATAAAAATATATTGACTAGTTAACGTAAAGAATGTATATTATAAAAAATGGTAGTCGTAAAATCAGAAGATTATCATATCGGGAATTATCATATATTTCTATATTCGGGCGGTTCAGCCTGTGATTCCTATAGAACTATTAGAGTGATACGATTTGTTGATGTAGGCTATTCTCTATGATTATAGGGGAGAGTGTAAGAAAAGGAGTGATGCAATGAGTTTCAGCAGGATTATGTCGGCAACGCTTCAGGGAATGGAGGTGATTCCGGTCCAAGTGGAAGCGGATGTAAGCAATGGGCTTCCGGTATTCCATATGGTGGGATATCTTTCGGCGGAGGTGAAAGAGGCAGGGGAGCGCGTGAGGACAGCGATACATAATTCCGGCTTTTCGATGCCCGCGAAGAAGATTGTGATCAATCTGTCTCCCGGAAGTGTGCGCAAACGGGGAACATCCTACGATCTGCCGATTGCGTTATCGATTCTAACGGCTGTAGGAGAGCTGGATGAAGCAAATTTGAAAGGAGTTCTGGCGGTCGGAGAATTGGGGCTGGACGGAAGTGTGCGGGGGATTCATGGCATTCTCCCCATTGCCGATCATGCGAGAAAGGAGGGCGCGGCCTGCTTGATTGTACCAGTGGCAAACGAGGCGGAGGCAAGGCTGGTGGAAGGTCTGCGGGTGATTGGAGTAGATAGTCTGGAAATGTTGTGCGGAAAGCTGAAAGAACGCGGGAGTGTCGGCACCGTACGGGAATGGGATATAGCTGGTGCAGATGATTGTGGGAAAGAACAGGAGGATTTTGCAGATATTAGAGGACAGCAGGCAGTAAAACGGGCGGCGGAGGTTGCCGTGGCGGGGCATCATAATCTGTTGCTTACAGGACCGCCGGGCGGCGGAAAATCTATGCTTGCCCGGAGAATCCCGTCAATTCTGCCTTCCCTGACCAGAGAGGAGAGCTTTCAGATCACAAAGGTATACAGCGTTGCGGGAATGTTAAAGGGAGAGCATCCGCTGATTACGAAAAGGCCGTTCCGGGAAGTCCATCAGACAGTTACCAGAGCCGCTCTTTTGGGTGGCGGGCCATGGCCGAAGCCCGGAGAGATTTCCCTTGCAAGCGGCGGCGTACTGTTTTTGGATGAGCTTGCGGAATTCCAGCGGCCTGTAATAGAAGTTTTAAGGCAGCCGCTAGAGGAGAGGATTGTCCGTATTGCAAGAAGCCAGGGGATCTATGAGTATCCGGCGGATGTGATGCTGGTTGCGGCCATGAATCCTTGTCCTTGCGGCTATTTCCCAGATTTAAACAGATGTCAGTGTACTCCTTTTCAGATTCAGCAGTATCAAGGGAAAATCAGCCAGCCGTTTCTGGGAAGGATGGATATCTGCGCGGAGGTGCCGGGAGTCCGGTATGAGGATTTGAACGGCGTCCGGCGGGAGGAAAGTTCTAAGATGATTCGAATGCGGGTAGAGCAGGCAAGAAAGCGGCAGATTGAGAGATATCGGGGGAAACGGATTTTATTTAATTCGGAGCTTACGGGAGTGCAGCTTGCCGAATATTGCGAACTTGGCGGACCAGAGGAGCGGATGATGAGACAGGCGTTTGAAACGCTGTCCCTGACGGCAAGAACCTATCATAAGGTGCTGAAGGTTGCAAGGACAATTGCAGATCTGGAGGGGGAAGAGAAGATTCGTATAGAACATTTACAGGAGGCGTTGATTTATAGAAATGTTAAGATATGAGTGGTGGTTTGCGGGAATCCGTCCGCTTTCCGATAAAAAGAAAAGACTTTTGCGAGAAATTTACGGAAGTGGGAAAGAAATTTATAAAAAGCTATATAATATAGAAGAAAAGCATTTTCATAAGCTGGACGGATTAACAAAACAGGACATCTGCGTTATCCGTCAGGCAGCGAGAGACCAAGATGTGGACGAACAGTATGAGAGGGTTTTAGATAAAGGAATCCGTATTGTCCCTTACTTTATGGAGGAATATCCAAGACGTCTTAAGGATTATTCAGGAATGCCCTATGCGCTCTATATAAAAGGGGAGCTTCCAAGGGAAGATAGTCCGACAGCGGCGGTGGTGGGTGCAAGAAAATGTACTCCGTATGGAGAGAAGATGGCGATTGCTTTTGCGGAGGCGCTTGCTTTATCCGGCGTGCAGGTGGTCAGCGGCATGGCAAATGGGATCGACGGAGCAGCACAGAGAGCGGCGATCCATGCGGGAGGCAGTTCTTTCGGAGTGCTTGGCAGCGGGATTGACGTGTGTTATCCAAAGGAGAACAGGGGATTGTATGCCGATCTTCCGGCTCACGGGGGGATTTTATCAGAACAGCCGGTGGGTACGCCTCCTTTAAGAGAATATTTTCCGGCCAGAAACCGTATTATCAGCGGGCTGTCAGATGTAGTGCTGGTTATTGAGGCGGGAGAAAGGAGCGGCTCTTTAATCACGGCGGATATGGCGCTGGAACAGGGCAAGGATATATACGCGCTTCCGGGACCGGTTACCAGTAGTTTGAGCCGAGGCTGCCATGAACTGATCAGACAGGGGGCGGGTATTCTGATATCTCCGGAAATATTGCTGGAGGAAATGGGATTGGAGAAGATGTCTTTTGACAGTGAAAATATTCGGAATCATGGGAAAAATGCAAAAAAGCTTGAAAGAAAAGAAAAATTGGTGTATGATGCCATTGGTTTGTTTCCAAAGAGCCTTAGCACAGTGCTTTCCGAGACAGGTCTTGAAGCGGCAGAGCTTATGCGGATTTTAGTTTCTTTGGAAATGAACGGGCTCATTAGAGAACTATCAAAAAATTATTTTGTGAGAGCATAAGAATACTGATCTGCTTTTAAGCTGGTGCTCCACAAAAATAAAAGGAGTATGGAAATGGCGCATTATCTAGTAATCGTAGAGTCACCTACTAAAGTGAAGACAATAAAAAAATTCTTAGGCAGTAACTATACGGTTATGGCTTCGAACGGTCATGTAAGAGATTTACCAAAGAGCCAGCTCGGAATTGATGTGGAGCATGATTTTGAACCGAAGTACATCACAATCCGGGGAAAAGGAGAGATTCTTGCTGAGCTCCGCAAGGAAGTGAAAAAGGCGGATAAGGTATTTCTGGCAACCGACCCGGACCGAGAGGGGGAGGCTATTTCATGGCATTTAGGAAAGGCTCTGAAGCTGGAGGATAAGAAAACTTATCGTATTACATTTAACGAGATTACCAAAAATGCGGTAAAGGCATCCATTAAGAACGCCCGTGAGATTGACATGAATCTGGTGGACGCGCAGCAGGCCCGCAGAGCCCTTGACCGGGTGGTGGGTTATCGGATCAGTCCGCTTCTCTGGGCTAAGGTAAAACGAGGACTAAGCGCGGGACGCGTTCAGTCGGTTGCCCTGCGGATTATTGCCGACAGAGAAGAGGAGATTAATGCGTTTATCCCGGAGGAATACTGGAGTCTGGACGCATACTTGAAGGTAGAGGGGGAGAAGAAGCCGCTTGCGGCAAAGTTTTACGGAACGGAGAAGGAGAAGCTTACGCTCCGGTCGGCAGCAGAGGTAGAGCAGGTCATTTCTGAGCTTCAGGATGCAGAGTACAAAGTGGAAGATATCAGGAAGGGAGAGCGGTATAAGAAAGCGCCGGTTCCCTTTACTACTAGTACTCTTCAGCAGGAGGCTTCTAATGCTCTGAATTTTGCTACACAGAAGACCATGCGGGTTGCGCAGCAGCTCTACGAGGGAATTACGATAAAGGGAAATGGCACGGTAGGCCTGATTTCTTATCTCCGTACGGACTCTACCAGGATTTCAGAGGAAGCGGATGCGCAGGTTAAGGCGTATATTGCAGGAAATTACGGAGCGGATTTTGTCTCGTCGGGCAATAGCGCAAAGAAAGACGATAAAAAGATTCAAGATGCGCATGAGGCAATCCGTCCTACGGATGTGAATAGAACGCCGGCAATGATGAAAGATTCGCTTACAAGAGATCAGTTTAGGCTGTATCAGCTTATTTGGAAACGGTTTGTGGCCAGCAGAATGAAGGCGGCAAAGTATGAGACTACATCAGTGAAAATAGGAGCCGGCAAATACCGGTTTACCGTAGCGGCTTCTAAGACAGTATTTGAGGGATTCCGTACGGTATATACAGAGTCCGGCGAGGAGAAGCCGGAAAATAACATGCTTTTAAAATCGCTGGATAAGGATTCGAAGCTTTCTGGTGATCATTTCGAGCAGAAACAGCATTTTACTCAGCCCGCGGCACACTATACCGAGGCGTCGCTGGTGAAAAAATTAGAAGAACTGGGGATCGGACGTCCCAGCACTTATGCACCGACTATTTCAACTATTATTGCCAGACGTTACGTGGCCAAGGAGAACAGGAATCTTTATTTGACCGAAATCGGCGAAGTGGTAAATCATATCATGAAAGAGTCTTTCCCTGCGATTGTAGATGTGAATTTTACAGCAAATATGGAAGGACTGCTGGATTATATCGCAGAGGGAAAGGTGGAATGGAAATCTGTCATTGAGAATTTTTATCCGGATTTGGATGAGGCAGTAAAGACGGCAGAGAAAGAGCTGGAGCAGGTAAAGATTGAAGATGAAGTTACCGATGTGGTCTGTGAGGAGTGCGGGCGCAATATGGTTATTAAATATGGTCCTCACGGTAAATTCCTTGCCTGTCCGGGCTTTCCGGAGTGCAGAAATACGAAACCGTATCTGGAGAAGGTAGGCGTAGCCTGTCCGAAGTGCGGAAAGGATATTGTATTTAGGAAAACCAAGAAAGGAAGGCGTTATTACGGCTGCGAGGATAATCCGGAATGTGATTTTATGTCATGGCAGAAGCCTTCGGAAAAAAAATGTTCCAAATGCGGAAACTTTATGCTGGAAAAGGGAAACAAACTGGTCTGCGGTAATGAGCAGTGCGGGTATGTGGAAACAAAGGAATAAAAGCGGACATTCCTTCGGAAAATTGTATAATATGGGAATATAATTATTCAAGGGCTTAAAAAGACAGAAAACTTTTCTATTTGTAACATTAATGCTTGTAATTCTTTGAGTTGTATGATAATATATCCCACAAAGGATGGTGAAGAAAAAATGAGTGTACAATTGTTGGATAAAACAAGAAAAATCAACAAATTACTGCACAACAATGGTTCAAGTAAAGTGGTTTTTAATGATATCTGCAGTGTATTAACAGACATTTTGGATTCCAATGCACTGGTTGTCAGCAAAAAAGGGAAGGTTCTTGGAGTAAGCCACTGCGAAGGGGTAAGAGTGCTTACGGAGCTCTTAAACGGCGAAGTAGGCATGTTTATTGATGAGTTGTTAAACGAAAGACTTTTAGGGATTCTCTCAACAAAGGAGAATGTAAATCTGGAAACCTTAGGGTTTTCAGAAACCGTGTCAAAGGAGTATCAAGCGATTGTTACACCCATTGAAATAGCAGGAGAGAGGCTTGGTACGCTGTTTATTTATAAGCAGGAGTCAGAGTACGAGATTGACGACATTATATTAAGCGAGTATGGTACAACAGTTGTAGGGCTGGAGATGCTTCGGTCAGTAAATGAAGAGAATGCTGAAGAAGATAGGAAGAGACATATTGTACAATCGGCAGTCGGTACATTGTCTTTCTCGGAATTGGAGGCAATCTTACATATATTTGACGAATTGAACGGGCTGGAAGGTATCTTAGTAGCCAGCAAGATTGCGGACAGAGTAGGGATAACCCGTTCTGTGATCGTAAATGCGCTGCGTAAATTTGAGAGCGCGGGAGTGATTGAATCCCGTTCCTCCGGTATGAAAGGAACCTACATCAAGGTTGTGAATGACCATGTCTTTGAAGAATTGGAGAGGATCAAGGCAGAACGGGATAATTAATTAGGATTTTACCAGAGGATGAGGTATCGGGAGACTGATACCTCAAATTTTCGCGGAAAGAGGTGTTTTTATGTATGAGGGCTGTCCGGTAGAGCTGTGGATGGAGCAGATGATATTAGAAGACGGTGAATTTGAGGATCGGATACATTATTGTAAGGTAATTGCGTATGATAAAGAGAAAGAATGCATAGAATTATTACTCAGAGGAGAAGAGGTAGACATTATTTCCCTGGATGCAGTCTATGGATGCAAGATCATGGATGGAGACAAATCGGCAGAGTGCAAAGGGATCATCAGAGAGCGTTATCTTGATAAGCTGGGAAATATGCTGGTTTTTCAAATTGAGAATGGATTTTATAAAAATAGTCTAAACTGAAATAAAGTGTGTTGACAAAATAAACAGAGAGTGCTATTTTATATCTAGACCGTTTAGCACTCTCTTTTTATGAGTGCTAACAGAATTAAGAATATAATTGTGAAGGAGGAATATAAAATGAAATTAGTACCATTAGGAGACAGAGTAGTATTGAAACAGTTAGTTGCAGAAGAGACTACAAAGTCAGGTATTGTATTACCGGGACAGTCCAAAGAGAAGCCGCAGCAGGCAGAGATTATTGCGGTCGGACCTGGCGGAGTGGTAGACGGCAAGGAAGTTGAGATGTTTGTAAAAGCAGGCCAGACCGTTATCTATTCCAAATATTCAGGAACAGATGTGGAATTGGATGATGAGACCTATATTATTGTAAAGCAGAGCGATATTCTTGCGGTTGTTGAGTAAATATCACAGGACAAGAGATTGTAGAATAAGGAGGAGATTTAGTCATGGCAAAGGAAATTAAATTTGGAGACGACGCCAGAACAGCCTTAGAAGCAGGCGTGAATCAGTTAGCGAATACAGTAAGGGTAACACTTGGACCAAAAGGACGCAACGTAGTCCTTGACAAGTCTTTTGGCACACCGCTGATTACAAACGACGGTGTTACCATTGCAAAGGAGATCGAGCTTGAGGATGAATTCGAGAATATGGGCGCTCAGTTAATCCGCGAGGTTGCTTCTAAGACCAACGATGTTGCCGGAGACGGGACTACAACAGCTACCGTGCTTGCACAGGCAATGGTAAATGAAGGTATGAAGAACTTGGCGGCAGGCGCGAACCCGATCATTCTGCGGAAAGGTATGAAGAAGGCGACGGACGCTGCTGTAGAGGCAATTCAGGCAATGTCAAGCAAGGTAAAAGATAAGCAGCAGATCTCAAGAGTTGCCGCAGTTTCTTCCGGCGACGAGTTTGTAGGCGAGATGGTTGCGGACGCGATGGAGAAGGTTTCTAACGACGGCGTTATCACCATCGAGGAATCTAAGACTATGCATACCGAGCTGGATCTGGTGGAAGGTATGCAGTTTGACCGGGGATACATTTCCGCATATATGGCAAACGATATGGAGAAAATGGTTGCGGTTCTGGATGATCCGTATATCCTGATCACGGATAAGAAGATTACGAATATTCAGGATATCCTTCCGCTTCTGGAGCAGATCGTACAGTCTGGCGCAAGGCTTTTGATCATTGCTGAGGATATTGAGGGCGAGGCTCTTACTACCCTGATCGTAAATAAGCTGCGCGGCACCTTCAATGTAGTTGCTGTTAAGGCTCCGGGATATGGCGACAGAAGAAAAGATATGCTGAAGGATATTGCAATCCTTACAGGCGGCGAGGTGATTTCCGAGGAGCTTGGATTAGACTTAAGAGACGCGACGATTGAGCAGCTCGGCCGTGCAAAATCTGTTAAAGTTGAGAAAGAAAATACCGTTATCGTTGACGGTATGGGCGAGAAAGCTGATATTGACGCACGGATCGCACAGATCAGAAAGCAGATTGAGGAGACGACTTCTGAGTTTGATAAAGAGAAGCTTCAGGAGCGGCTTGCAAAGCTTGCGGGCGGCGTAGCGGTTATCCGCGTGGGCGCGGCTACCGAGACAGAGATGAAGGAAGCGAAGCTCCGCATGGAAGACGCGCTTGCAGCTACCAGGGCGGCAGTAGAGGAAGGAATCATCGCAGGCGGCGGTTCTGCATATATCCACGCTTCTAAGAAGGTTGCCGAGGTGGCAGACAGCTTAGAGGGCGATGAGAAGACAGGCGCAAACATTATTCTGAAAGCTTTAGAGTCTCCGCTGTACCACATTGCTGCCAACGCAGGATTAGAAGGCGCAGTGATTATTAACAAGGTAAAAGAGAAAGAGGTCGGCGTAGGTTTTGATGCGATTAAGGAAGAATATGTAGATATGGTGAAGGAAGGAATCCTCGATCCGGCAAAGGTTACAAGAAGCGCGCTGCAGAACGCAACAAGCGTGGCGTCTACACTGCTTACCACAGAGTCTGTTGTTGCTAATATCAAAGAGGATGCTCCGGCAGGTATGGCAGGAGCGCCAGGCGGAATGGGCATGATGTAAAAATAGTATTTTATTTCAGGGAACTCTCAGATTGGGAGTTCTCTTTTTGTGCTTTAAGTGTTACAATGAAGAGAAAGAATGCGGGAGTACTGCATAGGATAACTATAAAGAGAAAGATTAAGGAGGATTTATATATGGGAGACTTTTATGCTGAGAAGCTGGTACGGAAAAAAACTACGGGAAAGGATATTATGATTAAATGTTTGATGGCGGCGCTGACAGTAATTGCGGTATTTTCCTTTTTGGTGATGCCTTTTGGGATTTTGCTTGTTTTTCTGATGATCGGGCTGGATATTTTTGTTTTCCGTTCGCTGGACGTAGAATACGAATACCAGTACATTAATGGGGATATTGATATTGACAAGATTATGCACAAGGAACGGCGCAAGAATATATTCTCCGCGAATATTAAGGATATGGAACTGCTTGCTCCGTCAGGAAATCCACAGTTAAATGCGTTTGGCGACGCAAGGGTTTTTGATTTTACCGGGGGGTTTGGAGACGGTGAAGTGTACGAGATGATTTTTGTTGAATCAGGTGTAAAGAAAAGGGTACTTTTTGAGCCGGACGAGCATATGGTAGAAGGAATCTGGATGCAGGTGCCGAGAAAAGTTATCAGAAAATAATAAAAAATAGTTGACAAGTAAAGGACATGTTTTGTATGATAGCTGTTAATACATAATGAGAAATTGATAAAATAAGAAAGAGAGGATTAATCATGGGAACAATTATTGGAGAAGGAATTACATTTGATGATGTCTTGCTGGTACCCGGATATTCAGAGGTAATTCCAAACCAGGTGGATCTTTCCACTAACCTGACTAAGAAGATTCGTTTGAATATTCCGATGATGAGCGCCAGCATGGATACGGTTACAGAACACCGTATGGCAATTGCCATGGCCCGTCAAGGCGGAATTGGCATCATTCACAAGAATATGTCGATTAAAGAGCAGGCAGAAGAAGTGGACAAGGTCAAACGTTCTGAGAATGGCGTCATTACAGACCCGTTCTATCTTTCACCGGAGCATACTCTGGCAGATGCCAATGATTTGATGGGTAAGTTCCGGATTTCCGGAGTTCCTGTTACAGAGAACGGTAAGCTGGTCGGTATAATTACGAACCGTGATTTGAAATTCGAGGAAGATTTCTCTAAGAAAATTAAAGAGTCTATGACTTCCGAAGGACTGATTACTGCAAGAGAAGGCATTACACTAGAGGAAGCGAAGATGATTCTTGCCAAGGCGAGAAAGGAAAAGCTTCCAATTGTGGATGCGGATTTTAACTTAAAGGGACTCATTACGATCAAAGATATTGAGAAGCAGATTAAGTATCCGGATTCGGCGAAGGATGAGCAGGGAAGACTTCTTTGCGGTGCGGCAATCGGCATTACCGCCAACTGCCTAGAGCGCGCGAAGGAGCTTGTGGACGCGAAGGTTGACGTGGTGGTTATGGATTCCGCCCACGGCCATTCGGCTAATGTAATCCGTACCGTAGATATGGTGAAGTCTAAATTCCCGGATCTTCAGGTGATTGCGGGAAATGTTGCCACCGGCGAGGCGGCCAAGGCGCTGATTAAGGCGGGCGTAGATGCGGTTAAGGTTGGCATTGGGCCAGGTTCTATCTGTACTACACGTATAGTTGCGGGAATCGGGGTACCGCAGATTACCGCGATTATGAATTGTTATGAGGCGGCGGACAAGTATGGGATTCCGATCATTGCAGACGGCGGCATTAAATTCTCAGGGGATATGACCAAGGCCATCGCGGCGGGAGCTAACGTATGCATGATGGGAAGTATCTTTGCCGGATGTGACGAGAGTCCTGGAACCTTTGAATTATATCAGGGAAGAAAGTATAAAGTATACCGCGGCATGGGTTCGATTGCGGCTATGGAGAACGGCAGCAAGGACCGTTATTTCCAGTCAGACGCCAAGAAGCTGGTTCCGGAAGGAGTAGAAGGACGTGTAGCATATAAAGGAAACGTTGAGGATACGGTATTCCAGCTTTTGGGAGGCATCCGTTCCGGTATGGGATACTGCGGAGCAAAGAATATCGAGGAGTTGAAGAAGAACGGTAAGTTTATTAAGATATCGGCTGCTTCGCTCAAAGAGAGCCATCCGCATGATATTCATATTACAAAAGAAGCGCCGAATTACAGTGTAGATGGTTAGCTGCTGTAAACGGAATGAATCATAGCGATAGTAAGGGCATTGATAAATTGCGGCGGCAGGAGATATCCTCTCGCCGTTGTTTTTTGATATATTAGTATTTGAAAAAAGGAGAATGGCTGTGAAAAAGGATTTTGGAACATTGAAGAATGGAGAAAAGGCTTGGCTGTATCTACTTAAAAATGAGAATGGTATGGAAATTGCAGTAAGTAATTACGGCGCTTCCTGGGTATCCGCTTGGATTCCTGAAAAAGGCGGTACAAAGAAGGATATACTCTTAGGATATGATACGGCAGCCGGATATGAAGCAGGCGGAGAGTCCATCGGCGCATTGGTGGGACGTAATGCAAACCGTATTGGAGGCGCAGAGTTTACGCTGAATGGAAAGACTTATCATTTATCGAAAACTCAGGGAGAAAATAATCTTCACAGCGGACCAGATTTTTTCCATAAAAGGCTCTGGCAGGTGACGGAAGAGGACGATTCCCATGTAGTATTTACGCTGGAGAGCCCGGAAGGGGATCAGGGGTTTCCCGGCGCTATGAGCGTTCGTGTAACTTATGCGTTGGATAATGAGAATGAAGTTCGGATTTCTTATCATGCGGAAGCTTCGGAAGATACCATTTGTAATATGACGAACCATGCATATTTTAATCTGAATGGGCATGATTCCGGCGATATTTTGTCCCATGAGGTATGGGTGGATGCAGATTCGTACACTAGAACAGATATGGATTCTATCCCTACCGGAGAACTTGTTTCAGTGGAAGGGACGCCTATGGATTTCCGTGAGAAAAAATCTATAGGAAGAGATATAAGGCAGGATTACGAGGCGTTGATATATGGAAAAGGTTATGACCATAACTGGGTGATAAACGGAAAAGCATATCGGAAAGCGGCGGAAATGACAGCGAAGGAAAGTAAGATTACAATGGAAATTTATACTGACCGTCCGGGCGTGCAGATCTATTCCGGTAATTTTTTAAATAACGAGCGGGGAAAAGACGGAGCTGTTTATCAAAAGCGGGGAGGCATCTGTTTTGAGACTCAGACTTTCCCGGATGCAATGAATCATGAGAATTTTCCAAGTCCGGTGCTTAGGAAAGGAGAAGCATGGGAAACTACAACGGCTTACAAATTTATATTTTAATAAGAAAATCCTAAGCAAGCATTCATATTATATGAAGGAAAGTATGCTATGATAATGTTACTGTTTACACAGTACTTTGCATTCACTGCGACGCGGAAGCTAGTCCTTTAGGGCAAAGATGATTCTTTGAAGTTTACAATACGCAGGAGAACGATATGGCAGTACAGAAGAGAAACCGTACAAAGGGAAAAGCGGCGTCCCACCGGAGACAGGCGAGGATGAGAAAATATATGAAAATCGGATTGATTTGCCTTGTAATGGTCTTTGTGGTTCTGGGAGTGTTAAAGATTGTTAAGCCTGATATATTTGCAGGAAAGTACAGAGAACGGATCGGAGAGCATATTGATGCCGCCAAGCCGGAGATAGACGTGCAGCTTTTGACTGTGAATCCTTATTCCAGACCTGGCACAGAGACGAATAAGATTACCGGGATTGTAGTACACTATACGGCGAATCCCGGTGCGACTGCCATGAATAACAGGGATTATTTTGAGAGCTTAAAGGATAATCATGAAAATCAGGTGAGCAGTAATTTTGTGGTTGGATTAGAAGGGGAGATCGTGCAGTGCGTCCCTACATGGGAGGTGGCCTATGCTTCTAATTCGCGCAATATTGATACAGTGTCTATCGAGTGCTGCCATCCGGATGAAACCGGGGAATTTACCGATGAGACTTACCGCTCCATGGTGCAGCTTTGCTCATGGCTGTGCCTAAAATTCGGTCTGGATGAAAATGATGTGATTAGGCATTATGATGTAACGGGAAAGAATTGTCCCAAATATTTTGTAGAAAATGAGGAGGCATGGAACGCTTTTAAAGAGAATATCAAGCTTGCAATGGAAAATGCCCAGTGAAATAGAATGTTTTTAATTACCTTACAATTTAGTAAGGGAGCTGTATATGGAAATGTGGTATACTGATATTATTCATAATAATGCGGAGGCGGCAGATATGCAAAAGCTGTTACTTATGGAAGATGATATCAGTTTGATTGACGGCCTGACTTGGTCTTTGGAAAAGAATGGTTTTGAAATAAAGGTGGCGAGAACGGTAAAAGAAGCAGAGGAATTGTTAGCGGAAGCAGACAATTTTGATCTGCTTCTTTTGGATGTGACGCTGCCGGATGGCAATGGATTTGCATTTTGTGAGAGGATCCGGAAAGAAGGGAATCCGGTTCCGATCATTTTCCTCACAGCGTCGGATGAGGAGACAAGCATTATCCGAGGATTGGATTGCGGCGGAGATGATTACATTACAAAGCCATTTAAACTGGGTGAATTATGTTCGCGTATCCGGGCGCTTTTAAGGCGCAGCAGGAATTTAAACAGTCGGGAGGGACTGCTCTGCTCTGGGGAAATCACTATAAATCTTACAGAGGGAAGAGTTATGCTGAAAGGAATGCCGGTGGAGCTTACCGGGGCAGAATACAGGCTGCTCTGCCTATTCTTGAAAAACAGCGGAAAGGTTCTTACCCGCGGGGTTATATTGGATAAGCTATGGGACGGAGCAGGTAATTTTGTGGATGACAATACCCTGTCAGTGTATGTGCGGCGCCTGAGGGAGAAGCTGGAAAAGAATCCATCCCGGCCGGAGCATTTGCAGACAGTACGAGGATTTGGATACCAGTGGAAGGAGTGAGTGTTTTGAGATTCTTGTATGAGAAAAAGGCGCGTGAATTTTACTGTTTTCTAGTGTTTGTATGTGTATTGCAGGCAGGAATTATGGCGGTCGGCGGCATCCTGCAGATACAGGGTATCCGCAGGACGCTTGTAGAGCATGAGAAAAGGGCGGTTTCTTATCTGTTGGAGGAGAATGTTTCCCCAGCAGTGGTGGTGACGGCGTGGAGCCATGCGGAAGTGACAGAAGAAGGGGAAAATCTGCTGAAACAGATCGGGCATACCACAGAATCTCAAGGGTATCTGCTGGTTCTTGTAAGGGAAGCATCGGTTCTGCCAATTATACTGTCGGTTTGTGGAGCAGTTGTTTTTACTGTGGTTTTGCTTGTGGGGGCTGGGATTTTCCTCCAGAAACGGGAGGAACTTTACGAACATGCGGAAAGGATTGTATCTGGTTATGAAGGCGGAGAATTTGAAGGGCATCTTCCGGAGGGGAAAACAGGGGCGCTTTACCATTTGTTTGGAAAAGTGGAGCAGCTTGCATTGTCCCTGCGTGCAAAGTGTGATGCAGAAGGCAGAGCAAAGGATTTTCTAAAGAATATGATTTCAGATATTTCACATCAGTTAAAAACACCCCTTGCGGCCTTGGAAATGTATATGGAGATTCTGTCTGAGGAACCTGGTGATGCAGAGACGGTAAAAGAGTTTACTAGGAAATCAGTGCAGTCCTTAGAGCGGATGGAGCAGTTAATCCAGTCTCTGCTTAAGATGGCGCGTCTGGATACGGGAAATATTGTTTTCGAAAAAAGAAAGGATTACGTATCAGAGCTTACGGCGCAGGCGATAGAAGAGTTTTTAGAACGGGCGGACAAGGAGGGAAAGCAGATTATAACAGAGGGGGATCCGGAGGAAATGATTTTCTGCGATTTGGACTGGACAAGGGAAGCTGTGGCAAACCTTGTAAAGAATGCGCTGGATCATACAGGCGCGGGGGGAACTATCCGGATTTCATGGAAGCGTTCGCCGGCAATGCTGCGCTTAACGGTAGAAGATAATGGATGCGGAATTGCATTGAAGGATATCCATCATATTTTTAAGCGGTTTTATCGAAGCAGCAGTTCCAAAGACAGACAGGGGGCAGGCCTTGGGCTGCCTCTTGCAAAGGCGATTATTGAGGGGCAGGGCGGAACCTTGTCTGTGTATAGCCGTTATGGCGAGGGAACAGCATTTCAGATAGCCTTCCTTAATCATTTGTAAGCTGGTATTCATGTGGATGTAAGGTGTGTATGATACGCTTTTTCTGTCGATTTCCGGATAGTATCCGGGAGGAAAAGAAAGTTACTGTGAATAGTAATGAAAGAGAAAGGGTGTTGTAATTTGGAAATACTAAAGGTAGAAAACCTCAGCAAGATTTACGGAGCAGGAGAGGCGCGGGTGGATGCCTTAAAACATGTTTCATTTTCTATGGAAAGAGGAGAATTCGGCGCGGTTGTGGGCGCTTCCGGTTCCGGAAAAAGTACGCTCCTTAACTGTATCGGCGGACTGGATTCAGCAAATGAGGGAAAGATTTTTATTAATGGCAGAGATTTGTTTGCAATGGAAGAAACAGAGCGGACAGTTTTTCGGAGACAGAATATCGGATTTATTTTTCAGTCTTTTCATTTGATTTCTGAGCTTAATGTAGAGCAGAATATTATCTTTCCTCTTTTGCTGGATTATAAAAGGCCGGATAAGAGGCAGGTAGAAGAAATTCTGGAGGTGCTGGGTTTGGAAAATAGAAGAAAGCATCTGCCAGGACAGCTCTCAGGCGGACAGCAGCAGAGAGTGGCGATCGGGCGTGCGCTGATTACAAGACCGGCGCTTGTGCTGGCGGACGAACCTACGGGAAATCTGGATTCTCAGAGCAGTCAAGATGTGATGGATCTGCTCTGCAAGGCTTCCCGGTATTATCAGCAGACAGTGCTGATGATTACCCACAATATGAATCTTACCGCTCAGGCCGACCGGGTGTTTCAGGTTGCGGACGGCGTACTTGGCGAGCTGGGAGGTGAGTAAGGAATGGAGCATTATCTGGATTTAGTTCGTATTTCGGCAAAAAGGCACAAGAAAGAAAGCCGGATGACCAGACTGTGCATTGTATTAGCAGTATTTCTGGTTGCCGTGATTTTCGGTATGGCAGATATGGAAATGCGCGCCCAATTCATTCAGGCAGTGAAGAGCGACGGGAGCTGGCATGCAGGATTTCTTGTAAATGAAGAACAGAGGGCACTGATTCAGGCGCGTCCAGAGGTGGAACAGGCTGCCAGATACGGGGCATTGAATTATAATTTAAAGGATGGATATCAGATAGAAGGGAAAGAAACGGTTATCTGCGGCCTTGACGGAGAATTGCTGGAAATGTTTCCGGATATGGAAATAATTGAAGGGGAATTTCCTGAAACGGCGGAGGGAGCAGTGGTTAATGAGTCAGTAAGGGGGAATCTGGGCGTTCAGATTGGAGATGAAATTACCTTAACGACGCCGGAAGGAAGTGTGAAAGAGTATCAAATTACCGGAATAACGAAAAATACGGCTTTGACTGCAGAGCATGATGCATTTGGAATGTTTGTGTCTATGGATGGATTTCAAACGCTCCATGCCAAGGAAACAGGGGCGGCCATGGAGGAAGTTTATTTTGTAATGTTTGACCGCTTTTGTAATATTCAGAAGACGGTTGCAGATATCAGTACACAGCTTGGGCTTAACCAAAAACAGGTAAGGCAGAATGCAAAGGTGCTTGCGCTGTTGTTTCAGAGCAGGGATCCTTATCTGGTGCAGTTTTATTTTGTGGCGGCAGTATTGGCGGCGCTGGTGGTGTTTGCCGGCATTTTTATGATTACAGCAAGTATGAACAGCAATGTTGCACGCAGGACAGAGTTTTTTGGAATGCTCCGGTGTCTTGGAGCTGATAGAAAGCAGATCATCCGTTTTGTGCGCAGGGAAGCTCTTGGCTGGTGTAAGACAGCAATTCCCACAGGAATTCTTGCAGGAATGATTGTAGTGTGGATTCTATGCGGAATGCTTCGGTTTTTGAGTCCGGGGCTGTTTGAGGGAATGCCAGTATTTGGGGTCAGTTTCTTAGGGCTGGCAGCGGGGACTGTGGTAGGATTTATTACAGTTCTGCTGGCAGCAAGAGCGCCGGCAAAACGGGCGTCAAGGGTGTCTCCGCTGGCGGCGGTCTCGGGAAATGCAGGGACTATACAGGCAGCAAAAAGGGCGGCGGATACCAGGTTTCTTAAGGTAGAACTGGCATTGGGGATTCACCATGCATCTGGGAGTAAAAAGAATTTCTTTCTGGTGGCGGGCTCCTTTGCATTTAGTATCGTATTGTTTTTGGCGTTTAGTACAGCGATTGATTTTATGCATCACGCGATAAATCCGTTAAGACCTTCGGCTCCAGATATTTATATATATAGCGGGGATTATTCAAATGTAATTCCGGAAAGGCTTGTTAGAGAACTGGAAACGTATTCATGGGTGAAACATGCATATGGCAGAGGCTGTGCGGAAATTACTCTTCAGGAAGGAGGAAATGAAACGGCTTATACGGTACTCTCTTATGATGAACAGCAGTTTCGATGGGCAGAGGATTCTTTGGTTGAAGGAAATCTTAAAGAGGTCATAGAGGGCAAAGGAGTTCTTACCGTATTCCGGGAAGGGAGTACGCTTAAATCTGGAAGTAAAGTTACGGCATTGACAGGGGAAGAAAAGCGGGAGATTTATGTCGCTGGAGTAATGGGGGATGTTCCCTATGATTCCGGATTAGACAGCAATACGGGAAACAGACAGGGTTTGATTATTTGTTCAGAGGAATTGTTCCGGAAACTGACAGGGGAACATGGTTATGCGGTGCTGGACGTTCAGCTTCACTCAGGGATTTCTGATGGGAAAGTGCAGAAAATACGAAAAACAATGGAAGAATCATGTGGGGAAGGGATTTCGTTTTCAGACAAACGGATTGGAAATCAGGAGGCGAAGGGAGCAAGTTATTCTTTGGCCGTGTTCTTATATGGTTTTTTGGCGGTGATTGCCCTGATTGCCTTTTTTAATATTATCAATTGTATCGGGATGAGCGTATCCGGGCGGATGCGGGAATACGGTGCAATGCGTGCGATTGGAATGAGTGTGCGCCAGCTTATCCGCATGGTGTCTGGGGAGACAATGGCTTATATTATTTTTGGCACTATAGCTGGATGTGCGGCGGGGCTTCCCGTCAATAGGCTGTTTTTTCAGATGCTGGTTACTTCTAGATGGGGAGATGCATGGGAAATGCCGGTATGGGAGCTTCTTTTGATATTGTCGGTCATGATTTGTTCGGTAGTATTTGCAGTGATGGGACCGGCAGGGCAGATTAAGAGAATGTCTGTGGCAGATACGATAAGTATAAGGTGAATCCATAAAAATTAAGAAAGATTTCCACCTGTGTGGTTTCTAGCAGGCAGCCCTAACCGCATAGGTGGAAAAATTTTCGTGTTGTAATCTAATTAACAGTGGTAAAGATGTAATTTGTTGAAATCTGGTTGACAATTATCTATGGATTGTTATAATAATAAATAGCTTAAAAAGCACCAGACATAAAAGGCGTTGAAGGAAAGAGTAGTCTGCCAGAGTCAGACAGAGAGAGGGACTTAAGGCTGGAAGCCCTTATGGCAGAAGACAGATGAAGACCATTCCCAAGCCGCAGCGCAGAACACTTGCTGTGTAGGATGTATCGTATATTACGAGATAAAGCAGTATACAGCGGGAGAGTAAGCGTTGCCGTATTTCCAGCGTTAATGGGCAGGATTCCGGCGGAAGCGGGAATGATGAGTGAAAAATTAAGGTGGAACCGTGCAGGATAAAGAATATGCACCCTTAGACAGACAGCGTAGGCTTATGTCAGGGTGCTTTTTGCTGTTATATGCTATGATAAATACACAATCTTGCCTCTGCTTTACACGGCAGGGGTAAAAAGAGAGGAGAAATGACCATGAAAATTAGTATGAAGGACGGCACAATTCAGGATTTGACATTTAACGATGAGGCTGGCGCGGAGGCGTTTCACCATACGACCTCCCATATTCTGGCGCAGGCGGTAAAGCGTTTGTATCCGGATACCAAGTGTGCGATCGGCCCGGCAATTAAGGATGGGTTCTATTATGATTTTGAGTTCAGTTTTCCGTTTACCACGGAGCATCTGGCAGCCGTTGAGAAAGAGATGAGAAATATTGTAAAGAAAGGGATACCGCTGGAGCGTTCTACGATGGGACGCGGGGAGGCGATTGCTTATATGAAAGAAAGAAATGAGGATTACAAGGTAGAGCTGATTGAGGATCTTCCGGAGGACGCCGAGCTTAGTTTCTATTCCCAGGGGGATTTTACGGATCTGTGCGCCGGACCTCATGTTGCCAATACCAGCGTGATTAAGGCATTTAAACTTCAAAGTGTGGCGGGGGCTTACTGGAGAGGCGACGAGCACAGGCAGATGCTGACTAGGATCTATGGAACTTCCTTCCCGAAGGCTGCGGATTTAGAGGCGTATCTTAAGCGAATGGAGGAAGCGAAGCTTCGTGATCACAGAAAATTAGGCAAAGAACTTGGACTGTTTGCGATTATGGACGAGGGGCCGGGATTTCCGTTTTTCCTGCCAAAGGGAATGATTCTAAAGAATCTTCTATTGGATTACTGGAGAAAACTGCACGAGAGAGAAGGCTATGTGGAGATTTCCACACCGATAATCTTAAGCAGGCAGCTCTGGGAGAATTCCGGGCATTGGGATCACTATAAGGATAATATGTATACAACGGTGATTGATGACGCAGATTATGCGGTAAAACCGATGAACTGCCCCGGCGGAATGCTGGTATATAAGATTGAACCGCGTTCCTATAAGGATTTGCCGATGCGCGTCGGTGAGATTGGTCTGGTACACCGTCATGAGAAATCCGGCCAGCTTCACGGACTAATGCGCGTGCGCTGTTTCAATCAGGATGACGCGCACATTTTCATGACAAAGGATCAGATCCGGGATGAGATCAAAGGCGTTGTAAGGCTGATTGACGAAGTATATCATAAATTTGGATTTAAATATCATGTGGAGTTATCAACCAGACCGGAAGACAGCATGGGCAGTGATGAGGACTGGAATATGGCAACAGAGGCTCTTCGCGGCGCATTAAATGAGATTGGTCTGGATTATGTGGTAAATGAAGGGGACGGAGCTTTTTACGGACCGAAGATTGATTTCCATCTGGAGGATTCTATTGGAAGGACATGGCAGTGCGGTACGATCCAGCTTGACTTTCAGATGCCCCAGAGATTTGATCTGGAATACACGGGAGCAGACGGGGAGAAACACCGTCCGATTATGATTCACAGGGTAGCGTTTGGTTCTATTGAGCGGTTTATCGGTATTCTGATCGAACATTATGCAGGAAAATTTCCTACATGGCTTGCACCGGTACAGGTGCGGGTTATGGCGGTATCTGAGAAATTCTCGGATTATGCGCAGAAGGTTCAGGATGAGTTGAAAGCGGCGGGAATACGGAGTGAGGCGGACCTTCGGAATGAGAAGCTTGGATATAAGATCCGAGAAGCCCGGATGCAGAGAGTTCCCTATATGGTAATTGTGGGAGAAAAGGAAATGGAGGAAGGAACTATTTCTGTAAGGAAGCGTGACGAAGGTGATCTTGGCGCGATGAAGCTTGAGGAACTGGTTGGAAGAATTAAGGACGAAGTTTAGTCTGGCGTATGGATTGAAATACGTAGCCGGAATAAGAAAAGAACCAGAGTATGTCTTAGGGAAGGTGATGCAGATGGGACATTTGACAACGAAAGACGCATATAAGAACCTTGAGGAGAGGATTAACTGGTTTACCCAAGGGGCTCCGGCATCGGAGACCTTGTATAAGATCCTTCAGGTGCTCTATACAGAGAAGGAGGCAAAATGGGTTTCCCTGCTTCCGGTAAGGCCTTTTACCTTGAAAAGAGCAGCGAAGATCTGGGGAACTACGGAGGCTAAGGCAGAGAAGCTCTTAGATCATCTCTGCGAGAAAGCGCTTCTGGTGGATTCTGATTATCATGGACAGAGACAGTTTGTGATGCCGCCGCCGATGGCGGGTTTCATTGAGTTTGCGCTGATGCGGACCAGGGGGGATATTGACCAGAAATACCTGAGCGAGCTTTATTACCAGTATATGAATGTGGAGGAGGATTTTGTAAAGGATCTATTCTTTGTTACGGAGACCAGACTTGGAAGGGTATTTGTACAAGAGCCTGTGCTGACGAATGATAAGACGAACCATATTCTGGATTACGAACGGGCGACGCACATTGTGGAGGATGCGAAATATATCGGCCTTGGAACTTGTTACTGTCGTCATAAGATGTATCATGCTGGGCACCCTTGCGAGATTGACGCGCCATGGGATGTGTGCCTGACTTTTGACAACGTGGCGCGTTCTCTGTCAGAGCACGGAGGCTATGCAAGGTTGATTTCCAAAGAAGAAGCAAAGGATGTGCTGCAGCTCTCCTATGAGAGCAATTTGGTCCAGATCGGGGAAAATGTCAGGGAGCATCCGGCGTTTATCTGCAACTGCTGCGGATGCTGCTGCGAGGCGCTACAGGCGGCAAGAAAGTTTAGCCCTATGCAGCCAGTGGCCACTACCAATTATATTCCAAAAATTTCCTCAGATACCTGTATCTCCTGCGGGAAGTGTGCGAAGGTGTGTCCGGTCCTTGCAATCGCCATGGAAGAGGAATCTGGAAAAGGAACGGATGGAAAGAAGAAAAAGCGCCCGGTCATTGATGAAGAAATTTGTCTGGGATGCGGAGTGTGCGCTAGGAATTGTCCGACTAAGGCAATCAAATTGGAACGGCGTCCGATTCAGGTAATCACTCCGGTAAACAGTACCCATAGGTTTGTTCTTCAGGCGATTGAGAAGGGGACGCTTCAGAATCTGATCTTCGATAATCAGGCATTTGCCAATCACAGAGCGATGGCGGCGGTATTCGGGACGATTCTAAAGCTTCCGCCGTTAAAGCAGGCGATGGCAAGCAAACAGTTTAAATCGGTGTATCTGGATAAGCTGTTGTCCATGCAGAAGAAAAAATAAAGAAATTATTCCACCTGTGCGGCCTTGAGCCGTCTGTCGGGAAATTATTTCAGAGTGTAAGGTCTTATGGGCTTTGCACTCTTTGCATTTTGGTAAAATCATGCCGGTATCTTCGGTTATCCATCCACTTAGCGGCTGAAATCAACCAGGTATCCATATGTTGTTGAATGAAAAAAACAAATTTTCTATAATGATGTTATAAAGGAGGTGCAGGGAATTGCAGGTTGAAATAAAGATAGATTCTGCATATGCAGATCCGAAAGTCATGATCTTGACGGCTGCCATGACGGATGAAGTGAACCGGATCGTAAAAAGGCTGTCGGAGGAGTATCCGCGGATGCTGTCTGGAATCCGGGATGATAAGCTGGAACTTTTGAAACAGGAAGAACTGATTCGGATATATACCCATTCAGGAAAGGTTTACGCAGTGACCGATAAAGGGGAATATGTTGTCCGGCGAAGGCTCTACGAGTTGGAAGGCCAGCTAGACAACGGATGCTTCGTCCGTATTTCAAATTCAGAAATTATCAATTTAAAGAAGGTGGAATATTTTGACTTAAGCTTCACCGGAACAATCTGTGTGAAGTTGAGTGACTACACATCTACTTATGTATCAAGAAGGTATGTTTCAAAGATTAAATCAGTATTGGGAATATGAGGTGGAAAGAATGAAGAAAAATATAATGATACGCGGGGGGTATGGGTTACCCACAGGTATTGCGATTGGATATCTTATAACGATTGTCATTTCAGCTATATGGGGAGAGGGCTATTATGCGCCTTGTGTACCGGAATTAGTCGAAAGGATGGGGAGCGAAATAAATGCGGTCATCCTGCAGGCGGTACTGTGCGGTCTGCTTGGAATGGTATGCGGCGGCGGCTCGGTGATATGGGATATGGAGAAATGGAGCATTGCCAGGCAGACGGGAACTTATTTTCTGCTTATCCTAGTTACTATGATACCGATCGGATATGCCCTGCGGTGGATGGAGCACAGTCTGGCGGGGATTGTTCAGTACTGCGTTATTTTTGTGATTATATTTGCATCAGTGTGGATCCTGCAGTATTTGAATGTGCTGCGAAAGATCAAAGCAATTAATTCAAAATTAAATTAAAACGGGAAAACCGTATTGCGCATAAAATTTATTGTAAAAGCAGTTCATAAGAAAATTGTCGTATATAGATTAGTAAATTGCAGTTTCGGTAATGACCATATCCATAGGACGGTCATGAGGCTCGTGACAAACATGATCTAATAATAGATGTTCTCTGCAGACGGCGGCTGTTGGAAACGCGGTATTCATCAGATATCGATCATAGTAGCCGCCCCCGTGCCCCAGCCGATTCTTTTTTCGGTCGCATGACAGACAGGGAAGAATTGCAAAATCTATTTCAGAAGGGGTTACAAGGATACAATGTGCTTTTGGCTCTGGAATTTGGTATTTCCCAGTTGTCAAGTCGTCCCAAGAGCGGATTTCGAAGGCCTCCATGATGCCTTCGGAAATGCATTTTGGTACGGCAATCCGTTTTCCTGAGGTCCAAGCGTCCTGTATAATGGGATGGGTATCTACTTCTTTGACGGTGCTGATGTAACAAAAAATGCAAGAGGCATTTCGATAAGCTGGAAGGGATAGAATAGAGAGACAGATTGCCTTGTCGGAAATAAGACAATATTCGGGTGTTAACTTTTTGATACGATGGTGTATTTCTTTTCGCTGAGTATATTTATCCATAGGAACCCTCCTTTTTTGATTTATGATTTATAATGATATCTAATTATAGCGTGAAGTGTGTCTGATGAAAAGAGATAGTCCCATTTTGAAAAAAGTATTTGAAAAAGGTATCTGCTCACAAATTTGAAATTATATGCATATAGTAAAGCATCGAATCATATAAGGAGGATGTATTTTATGAAAAGGCGTATAATTTCTTTGGCGCTGATAGCAGTTATGTCAGCGGTGATGCTGCTTGCTTGTTCATCAACGGATGATGAGGCGGCTTCGGTATCTGATGCAGAAAAGACGGAGGAGGCTGTTCCGGATACTGTTCAGAAAGCAAATCCAAAGCCGGTGAAAGTTGTATTGAATGAGGTGGCGCATTCTATTTTTTATGCACCAATGTATGTGGCGATTGAAGAAGGGTACTTCAAGGAAGAGGGAATTGATTTGGATGTGGTTACAGGATTTGGAGCAGATAAGACAATGACTGCTGTTCTTTCTGGTGAAGCAGATATTGGCTTCATGGGTTCTGAGGCATCCATTTACACTTATAATGAAGGGGCGAATGATTATGTAGTCAATTTTGCCCAGCTTACTCAGAGGGCAGGGAATTTCCTTGTGGCAAGAGAAGAAATGGAATCCTTTAAGTGGGAGGATTTAAAGGGTAAAAATGTACTTGGCGGTAGAAAAGGTGTGGTACATATATAAATGTAAATTTAGAGACTATTGTAATCCTGTGTTATTGGGCGGATAGGATGAATAGTGCGAAGATTGTATAAAAAGAAGTGACGGAGTTATCATTGCTGGTATCTCCGCCTTTTTACAGATCTGAATATCTAATCCAGAGCTGCTTTGTCTTATTTTCAGTATTTTAAAGATTACGTCCTTGATATTGAATAGTCACAACATGGATAACTTTTTTTGTTTCATCAATTCGAAAAATAGCAATATAATTATCAATTAGCAATTGGCGATATCCTTTTCCAGCATAACGCCCCTCATTTCGTTCTTGATGAGATTGGGGGAAAGTTTCTAATTTCTTTAAAGCTGTCCAAATACGGTCAGTCTGTCCTCTCGCATTTTCCGGCGATAATTTTTCTAAAGCTATATAGGAAAAAATATCATCAATGTCTCTGAATGCTCGAGGGTTCAATTTAATCTTGTATTTATCCATAATATTTTCTATTTAGTTTCTCGAAAGCTTCATCGAGATCAATAGAAATGCCTCCCTCTTCCATCTCTTTTTCAGATTCAAAGATTGCTTGATCAATACGATTGGCCTTTGCAAATTTATCATATAGTTCACTACTCATAACAACTAAATCGCTATAACCATTCTTTGTAATAAAAATGGGTTCCTGTGTTTTATGTGCCATGTCGGAAATTTCACTTGTATTACGGAGATTTTTAATTGGCATAATAACTGGCATAAAATCAACTCCTTCATGACGTAATTATAGCATAATTATGATTATTTCGCAACGCTTGTATTTGATAGAAACTGTATTTAATCTCTGATTTATAAAATAAAAAGAGAATTATTTAACTTTGTGTGGTCGGAAAGAGATTGGTTCCTGAGCCTTAGTTTGAAAGACCAAGAGGTTTATGGTAGTATGAGATACGAAAACGAAAAGGATAGTAAGTGGAAAATTTGACAGTGACGGAACAGATAAATCAGAAGCATCAGGAAGATTTACAGTGGCTAAGAGGTTTTCGCTTGCTTGATGGTGATTTTCTAAGATGATACAGGAGTAAAACTGAATGTCGAAGTACAGCGTTCAGATAAAGGAATCGGGAGAAAAATGACTGCTGTTTTATTCAATTGAGCGGTGCTTTTTAGGAACAGGTAAGAAATTTGAGGACGGTTCGCACATATTGTATGTTAATGGCGCTTACCGTGAAGATACGCCAATCGGAAAGCTAATGTATGATTTTTCCTGCACAAATGCAGAGGACATGTATTACGGAACATTGGCAGATAGAGTGCTTTACAAAGAGAGTAAGGAGGGTATCGAGATTATGTGCCGGGCTATGGAGGATATGAGAAATCAGGCGTTGAAGGAATGAGAGAAGTTGCGCTCTGCATGCTGTCGGCTGACAAATTTGCATTAGAGGAAATTGTTAATATTTCAGGACTTTCTCATGAAGAAGTCAAACAACTGAAAGCTGACCGAAGCGTATAGGTAAAGCTAATGAACCGGGAATCTGGAAATAAGGTTTCCGGCTATTTACCTTTTCGGATGTAAAAAACTGTAAAAGCATGCAGAACGCTTGCAATTCGCAAGCATAAAAGGGCATAATATATATAGGAGGAGATCAGTATGGCAAGAACATCAAATGTATTCGTACGTGTGGAGCCTGAAATCAAAGAGCAGGCGGAACAAGTGCTTAATCAGTTAGGAATCCCAATGTCAAATGCGGTTGGGATGTTTTTGGGGCAGGTTGTGATTTAGCGCGGCATACCGTTTGAGATGAAACTTCCACAGAAAGCTCCAATTGCGTATGGTTCCCTTACCAAAGAGCAATTTGATTTGGAAATTGAAAAAGGCATGCTTGATATACGGGAGGGCAGGGTTTATTCAGCAGACACTGTTGAAGCGCAAATGAAACGTGACTTCGGCATATGAGCTGGGATATCGTATATACGGCGGGTGCAAAGCAGGATTTGAGAAGCCTGTATGAATAATTGTAAATGAATTGTGTGTTGAAAGCAGCAGCCGAACAGGCTGGAAGAATTATGGAAAGGATCCGTTCCCTTAGTGAAATGCCGATGCGTTACCGATTGTATGGCGACGAACCGTGGCACAGCCGGGGACTGAGGTTCTTTTCTATAGATAATTACTTTGTTTTTTATCTGTCGGAGGAAAATGATAACATTGTATATATCGTCCGCATTATGTATAGTGGCAGGGATGTCCGCAGACAGTTAAAAGAAACAAAAATTGAATACTGATTTTAAGAGAAGTCTGATATCCTGGCAACAGACGATAAAAAAGCAAAAATGAATGTTGAAGTACATACAGCACTTTGATAAAGGAGCCGGAAGAAAAAGGACGAGCTACACAAATTGATGTTGCTGAGTAGCAGAGAAAAGGAGATTGTGACGATTATGATAAGTTTATTTGATGATGAGCAGATTATAAGAGCTTATCTGAAAGATGCCGCAAATATCGCTGCTTATGAAACAGACAGAGCAACAGCAGAAAGAATGATAAAAAGGAAAAATGTCACTGGAAGATATTGCAGATTATGTTCCAACATTATCTTTTGACGAATTAAAAAGGATTGAAGCCGAGATTATACAGTTGCCATAAATATTTTGGTATTAAAAATAGTAGCGTAAAGGCGGGCAGGAAAATATCATAATAAAATTTGTTATATTTTTTGGCATTCAGTGAAAGCTGGATGCTATTTCTATGTGCGCCCGGTATGGGCGCAATCTAGTCGGTGAAAGCTTGTAACACGTCTTGGGTAGTGAAAAGCGTATAGGAAAGCTTTTTGCCGGCTGGGGAAAATAACTTCTAGCGTATATTTTCTCTTCCTTTTCAGAATGTGGGTTTGGCAAAGTTTTCTGTAAACTGCTTGACATACATTTTGCATCTGGTGTAATAGGTGCAAGGCATCCCATTGGATGCCTTGAAGCCTTACATAAAGAGAGTAGGCATCCTATTGGATGCTATGTGAAGAAAGATTGCAGATTTTTGTGTATCGGTTCATTATAATAGAAATCGGGATGGAATATTTATCAATCAAGCTATTATTTGTTGCAAATAGAGTTTGAATATTCTTTTTAAGAAAGCAGGGGCAGAATGATTGCTGCATTGATTCTTCCAGAAAACTCCGATTAATTTGCGGAACAGGTTTTGCAAGCATAGCATTTGGATATCCAAATGCTGTTTGGGAGAATCCCAAACCCCTTTATAATTATGACAAGAAAGGACATAAAAAGATAAAAAAGTGGCAAGTTGAGAATATATCTGTGGAGAGATTATGAAAAGCGTGTTATACTATTTTGGTAAATATTATAAAGAAAATAGGAACTATATCAGTTAGTCATACATTTGTCCGAGATACGGATACAATCAGTTTAATGAATTTGATTATTAAATTGAAAATAAATAAATCGGTTTTTGGTATGAGTAAGTAATGGATATGGATTGCAATATCATATAGTATCAACAAATAATTTGCCCATAGGAGTGATTTTATTATAACGCTGGCAGGAGCAATGTAAGGGAACACAATAATTGTTGAAAATAATAGCATAACTGATTATATAGAAACAGATGTTGTTGATAATACTAAATCAGTAACGAAAAAAGTAACTTAAATTCATGTAGATTATAAGAATATTAAACCCATGATAGAAATTAGCTCGAACTTTAAAGGACTATATGATCTTGAAGTTTTAACGTTGATGGAAATGCTTGTGATAGCTCATGAGTTGTTGATATTGAAGAATATATGAAAGCAGCAAGAAAGAAATTTTATTGCATTTGATGAGCAAGACGCCTCTACATCTGATACAAGGAAGATAGTAATAGAAAACAAAAATGATAAAGCTTTTATATAATTATTGTGAACTTTATGGGCAATGGTGGAATGTGGAGGAGAATCTAATCTAAATGAAGACAAGCTATAGATAATTATGGAAGCTGTTGATTGATAAGGACATGGATAAAGCTCAGCTGCGAGAAAAACTAAGGCTAGTTCATTTTCCCTTGCAAAGATGAGTGAGGATGGAAAATTATTACTACTGTTTTGGCTAAGATTTATGGTGTGCTTAACTGTGACGTTTTCGGTATCTTGAAGATGGTTCCAGATGAGAAATTGGAATTGTCTCAAAGTACACAGAAAAAATATTAGTAGGAGTGTAGTTTACATGAAAAAATTAAAGATTGAAGAGTGTGAAAATTCTGTAATATGTGGCGATTGTTTACAGCTTTTAAGAAAGATTCCGGATGAAAGTATTAATATGATTATTACTTCGCCACCTTACGCTGACCAAATTAAAGATTATGGAGAAAAGGTGCGGAAAATAAAACCTGAAAATTTTTTAGATTGGTTTATTCCAAGAGCAAAAGAACTCTATCGTGTTCTAGCTCCTGATGGGAGCTTTATTCTAAATATTAGTGATAAATTGGAGGGGAACTTTCAGAGTTTATATGTGTTTAAACTAGTTATTGCATTATGTGATAAAGTTGGATTTCATCTTGTTCGAGATTATATTTGGTATAATCCAGCAACTCCTCCTAACGTGTTTTCAAGAGGAACTATGGGGAGAACAAAAAAATCGCATGAGTATTGTTTTTGGCTTAGCAAAGGTGATGAGTGGATTTTTCATATGGATCCTATTAGAAAGCCTTACAGTAAAGATATGCAAAAGTTTCTTGATGGTAAAGGGAAAGGGGCTCGTGAAGATAATACTCGTCCCAGTAGACATAATTTTGATTTGAGCCATGCATGGAAGAATCATGGAGGCTCAGATCCAGGTAGTGTTATTACACTTGGAAATAATGCTAGTAATGATAATTTTCAAAAATTTTGTAGAGAAATTGGTATTAAACATCCCGCACGGTTTCCACAGCAGCTGGTGGAATTCTTCCTTCTTGCAGGCACTAATGAGAGAGATATTGTATTAGATCCGTTTGCTGGTTCAGGAACTACTGCTGTAGTTGCTCAAAGGCTGAACAGAAACTGGATTTGCATGGACATAAATCCAGACTATTGTGAATTATCACGTAAATGGATTGCATTAAATGATGATGAGGAGATAAGAAATAGCAAAGGAAAAGATAACAATGCTTGATTTTGCAGGAAAAGATTACTTACTTAAATGCCAAGATGGTGCTACAGGAATGCTCAAGCTACCTAAAGGATGCGCAAAACTTGTATATGGCTCCCCCCCGTATCCCAATGCAGAAAGAAACTATGGAGTTTGGAAGACAACAGAATATATAGATAAGATTTCACCATTTATTGATGGAGCATTGCACGTACTCTCCGATGATGGCTTTCTGGTAATAAATGTTAAGGCAAACAGAGAGAAAAAAACATCTCATGCCTCGTCGAGGAGATCTTTGGTAATAGAGAAGCTTGCTATTATGCTAGAGGAAAAATGGCATATGTTTTGTGTGGATATAGAGATTTGGGTAAAAGGAAATCCGGTGCCTACCGGACTTCGCTGTGCTTGTCAAGATGGCTATGAGCAAAATTTGTGGTTTTCAGTTTCACCGAAATGGGAAATAAATATTGATGCAATTAGACGACCATATGAATCACACAGTCTTGAAACATACAGTGATTATGAATATAAGCCAAGAGGCAATGGATTAACATATGTACGAAAGAAAAAAACAATAGATCCTAATCCAATTGGCGCTTTGCCATTAAATATAATTACTGGAGGGGTGTCGGCAAAAAAAGGTAAGCATCAAGCGATGCAACCGGCCTACCTTCCAGAAAAGTATATAAAAGCATGTACTAATTCAGGAGATTTAGTGGTTGATCCATGGGTCGGATCAGGTACAACTGGCGTTGCAGCGGTTGAGCTTGGCAGACGTTTTGTGGGTTTTGATGTGTATCAAGAGTATATTGACATAGCGGAATGTGAAATGAAGGCAGTAGTAAAGGAGGATTCTCATGGCAGAATATGCGAAAAAACTGCCACAGGCAAAGTTGAATGAGATGTTTATTACTGATCTGGGCGATGCTTTTGTGCAAAAAAAATCTGATTCCTTGAAACCGATATTTCTTGATTTAGCACTTCCATCTATTGTGCCAGTCAAGGTGTACCTTTATAATTGTACTGGTCCAATGGGTGGAAGATCGGGAACGGAGTATAAAATTCAGTTAATTATAGAAAATCAACGCCCCGGTGAAAGGCGCTTGCTTATAGATCCGGAGAACGGATTTACATTTATTGTAGGATATGCAAATCCTCTTAATGATCCTGCTTATGGAATTTATGTGATTTGGGAGACCGGAAAACATCGTGAATTTGCTTATTCTGCTAATTTACAGGTGAAATTGGAGTATATGCTGGATACACTTGGCAAATCGATTGTTTGTCAGACAAAGAGGACTACAAAGGAAGTTCTTGTTATGGCACAACGATGTCATTTAATTGAGGCGCTTAAAATGCGCATGGATGTGGACACAGCAAAAATGATTGGAGCGTGGAATTATGTCTCTGAGTAATCATGAATTTAAAAGTTCTTATAACAAGCTTGATGATGATGTTTCTGCCGAATTCTATATGCCATGCATGCGAGAAGCTGTTCGTTATGATCGAATATCAGGGTACTTTGGTTCATCAGTCTATTTAGTTGCGTGGGATGCACTGAAAGATTTTATTAATAATGGCGGAAAGATGCGAATTATTTGTTCTCCTTTTTTGTCTGATGAAGATCAAGAGGCAATTAGTCAAGGGGTGTTGGCGAAGGAAGATGAAGTGGTTCGTGATGCTATGATTGAAGAAGTAAGGGAATTCATAAATGAGCCAAGCCTAGAAAAACCAGCGAGGCTGCTGGCTTGTCTTATTGCTTCTGAAATTATTGAGGTTAGAATAGCTGTAGTTCGGAACGGTACGGATTCTAAGATGTTAAAGCTATATCATGATAAAGCTGGAATTTTCTATGATTCGGATGGTAATAGTGTGGGATTTAGAGGTTCTTTTAATGAAACATTTAAAGGATTATCAAATGACGGAAATATTGAATCGGCAGATGTATTTCAAAGTTGGGATGGAGGAAAAGAAAAAGAACGAGTGGATGAGCTTACCAGTACATTTGGCAAGATATGGAACCATGTTTATCCAACAGTGACGCTATATAGCCTGCCGGTGCAGGTGGAGACGCAGATTAAACAATTTGCATCTGGTTATAGTTGGGAGGAACTTCTTGAAGAGATTACTGTTCAAATGCATAAAGAAGAAAAATGGGAACCAGAGCGACGTAGGCACCACTATCATTTAATGAATCATCAGACAGATGCTCTCAACAAATGGGAAAGTCAGGGCTTTAAAGCTGTTTACCAGGGGTGTACTGGATGTGGGAAAACAATGATTGCTATTGCTGCAGCACGGTACATGCTTGAGCGCGAGAAGTGTGTCTTAATACTTGTTCCATCAAAATTGCTGCTATATCACTGGCGGAATGAGATTATTGAAAAAATGTCCGATTATGATCGGAAAATTTTGCTTTGCGGAGACGGAAATAATAATTGGAGGAGTCCGGGCGTACTTTACAATTGGACATCACCTGATTCTGATAATCATAAAATTGTAATTGCAATGATGGATACGGCTGTTAAAGATGAATTTCTAAATAGCATTCATCAAGGTGATCATCTTGTTGTGATTGCGGATGAAGTACATAACATGGGCGCACCGTTGAAGCGACACTTCTTTAGAATAGAAAGTAATGCACGACTTGGTCTTTCAGCTACACCAGAAAGATTTGGAGATCCAGAAGGCACACAGGCCATATTTAACTATTTTGGTAAGTTGCTTAAGCCACCTTTTACTTTACATGATGCGATAAAAGGGAAAGTTTTAACTCCATACTACTACTATCCTCAAAGTGTCGCTCTCACGGAGAATGAACAAGAAGAATGGAACGAGATATCAAGGAAAATAGCAAAACATTATGCAATTGCAACGTCTAAAAGTAGTAGCGGTGAACATAGTTCTTATATTGAAATGATGCAAATACAGCGTGCAAGAATAATTAAAAAAGCTGAGAATAAAAAAGTAAGTGCATTAGAAGTTATTCAACATTATTATAAGCCTGGTCAAAAGTGGCTTGTATATTGCGAAGATAAGGATCAATTAAGGGAAATTAATTTGATGCTGTTAAGGCATGGTGTCTCTTCTTTCATGTATTATGCCGACATGGATGGAGATAAAGACAATACACTCGAATATTTCAAGAAAAATGGTGGTGTTCTTGTATCAATTAAGTGTTTGGATGAAGGCATAGATATACCTGCAACAACACATGCGGTAATTCTCGCCTCTTCAAAAAATCCAAGGGAATTTATTCAACGGCGTGGAAGAATTCTAAGGAAAGCAGAAGGAAAGAATTTTTCATTCTTATACGATGTGATTGTTACGCCTGCAAGTTCTACATCCATTCAGGATAAGAGTATGAACATTGTATATGGTGAATTATCGAGAGCCATTGAATTTGGTGAGGGAGCGCGTAATCGAGCTTCCTGTACTACAGATTTAAAGCTTATTGCAATTGATTATGGAATTGATTATAAACAGTTCACGAACGGAGGTTGTTAAGATGAAGAATAGTCTGGACGAGTTATTGCGTGTTCTTGAGAAGCTTCGTGCTGAGAATCATCCGGAAATTCCAGCAGATGTTATTAAGAATATCGCAGTGATACAGAGGGACAATCAAGAAAGTGTAGCTGTTCGCCAAGGCAGATTGAAGAGCTACTTTGATCAAATTACAGAAAGGTTAGAAGAAGAGTCATGAGATTTGTAAAATTTGCAATTGAAAATTTTGGTCCGTATCTTAATCGAGAAGAAATTGATTTTACTAATCAAAATGGGGTCACTATTATATGGGCAGATAATGGTCGTGGAAAAACTACAATTATGAAGGCTTTCAATTTTCTCTTCTTTGGGAATATTGAAAGTCCGATTAGTGCTCAAGATGATTATTTCAGCTATGTAAATACTCAAGGAATTCATAATGGAAAGTATTCATTTTATACGGAGCTAACACTATCTAACGGAGAAGATTTTTACATTATTACGAGGAAGTGTGTACCTAATGGTGTAACTATTCCGGAGTGCAATGCGGATATGGTCGTTGAACTGTATGTGAATGTTAATGGGAATATTCTTTCTGCCGACGAAGCTGATCGAATAGTTAGGACTATGATGCCAGAAGAAATTTCACGCTTTTTCCTGTTTGATGCCGAAATGTTACAGGATTATTCTGTTCTGCTCAGGACAGATTCAGGAAGTGGAAATACAATAAAAGAAGCTATAGAAAAGATTCTCGGTCTTCCGATTCTCACAAATGGGGCGGCAGATGTTAAGAGGATTCGTAGTATATATGAAGATGAAGAAAATACGGCGGAAAAACAAGATAAACGAACTGCAGAACTGGGTGTGCAAAAAGGAAAACGCCTAGAGGATAAGAAGCTTCAAGAGCAAGAATTAGAAGCCAAAAAGAAACGCCAGCAGGAACTGTTAGAAGAGATGCATGGTATTGATGCAGAAATGCAAAAAATCGCTCAGCTGAAAATCCTTCTTGATAAGAAGTCTCGTATTGTAGAAGAAATTGAACGCACAAAAGGTGAAATTGATGCCAAGAAGTCGGAAATAGTTGATTTGCTTAAAGAAGCTTGGAAGTGGCTATTGATGAAGCCGGTTCAAGATACTATTTTGGAATTACAAGGTGAGGTGTCCTCACTTAGTGCAAAACAGGTCGCTGCGAAAGACAAGAAAGCCATTATTGAGTATATGCGGAAGGCAATGGAAACTGGAACTTGCCCGGTATGTGAACACCAAGTATTGAATTCAGAAAAAGATTACATTTGTGAAGCTATTCGAAAAATCGAAAACGGAATTGAAGGGTTATGTGATGAAGAAGCGACTCATTTACAGAATAATATGCAAATGATAAGCCGTCTCCAGATGCTTGAGTTGGATGAGGATCATCTTGATGTTCTGCTTATTAGATGCAAAGAGTTAAATGGACTACAAATTAAGCTAGGTGATCTTTGTGATAATCAACTTTCTTCGGTTACTATTGCTTTGGCAGGAAACATTGATAGTAATGAAGATTATGTTCGTGATCTTACTCGAAGGTCGTTAGAATGTGAACAGAAGTTGGAGGCGGTTGCCGAAGGAATTAGAGGTATTGAAGAAGAAATACATAAACTTGAAGAAATTATCAAGGCATTAACTGAGCAAATCAAAGTGACATCTAAGGGAACAAGACTAGGCATAGCGCAGGCTAAGGTTCAATTCGCCCAAGGAGTCGAAGAAATCTTTAGAGATGCAGTTGGTACTTATCGAGATCAACTACGTCAAAAGGTCGAAAAAGATGCAACAGATTTGTTTCTTAAAATGAGTACTGAAAAAGATTATGATAGCCTTAAAATCAATAATAATTACGGCTTGGAAATTATGAGAGACGGAAATCCCGTTCCGCATAGATCTGCTGGTTGGGAGCAGATTGTAGCGTTTGCACTTATTGGTGCGCTACATCGTAATGCACCTTTGGAAGGTCCTGTGATTATGGATTCTACATTCAATAGATATTCCAGCAATAATAAAAAAAAGATTATTAGCGTCCTTCCAGAATTATCTGATCAGGTTTTATTACTTGCTAATATTGGTGAGATTGATGCAAATACGGCAAGAAAAGACTTGGGTCATATGATTGTTCGAGAAATGACTTTAAACAGGGTAGATTCTGAACATACTACGATAGAGAAAGGAGCAGAATAATGGAAGATTCGACACAATTTGCTTTAAGTGAAAAGGCAAGTAAAATTGCACAGGCATTTAAAAATGAGGGGTGGTTTATTGATGCGTCAGATGCTGGTGTTTTTGCGGCGGCATATGCAGTTAAGAATTATCCGGATTTTAATCCATTGACATATGTGCCACATGATGGATTAGGCTCCAAATATAATTATTCCTCGTTTGATCCTGATGGAACATGGTTACATTTCCTTCAAGCAAAATACCATACTGAGGCTCCTCGAGTTTGCATGCGAAATCTTATCATATATGGTTTAGAATGCATTAGTGATATTATCGAAGAGCACGGTGTTATACGTATTTCAGATTATATTGAATAGTAAGGGTTTAAGTCAGAAACAGGAAAGGACGAGTTGTAGAGTGGATTTGGGATCAAAGATAACATATGGGGTGTTTAAGACTGAATTGAAAAATAGATTCTTGTGTATAGTTAATATTAATAATGAAGATACTCTCTGTTATATACCCTCATCATGTAAACTGAGCAACTTTATAGATATCAACAATCGAATCGTTATGCTTTTGCCTGTAAGTAAAAAAGCGCGAACGAAGTATTCTATTTATGCAGTGAAGTATAGGAAGAGCTTTATTGTACTTAACTTGTCAATGGCAAATGACATTATTGCAGAACAGTTACATAGAAGAATGTTTAACTTTTTAGGGAAGAGGAATGGAATTAAGAAAGAAAAAACGATTGACGGATACAAAAGTGATTTGTACATAGAGGAGACTGATACGATTATTGAAGTCAAAAGTTTATTATCATTTGACCAAAAAGCAATTGTACCTACAGTCTTTTCGGAACGAGCAAATCGTCAATTAGAGTGTATCAAAAAGATGCTTTCAAGAGGGCGTAAGGTGTGCTATATTTTTGTGTCTATGTACTCGGGGGTTAAGCAAATCTATATAAATCCTGCGCAAAAAGAATATTACAAACTTTTTTGTGAATGCATTGAAGCAGGAATGTCAATTGTAGCTTTTTCGGTATATATGCATTTTGGATGTCCGTTAATCAAAAAGCAGATAACGATTGAAGTGTAAAGTAGTGAAGCAAGAGAAAGTATTGAAATGCTATAATAAAGTTGTAACGGGAGTGGCTAATGAAATATCATAAAAATTACAAGGAAAGAGGTATTCATTATGCCACAAAATTACACACCTGAGTTCAAAAAGAAAATCGTCCGTCTTCATGAGGAAGAGAGTCGTACCTACAAAAGCATCACCGCGGAGTATGGTGTATTAAAGGCCGGCATCTCTAAGTGGTGTGGCGAATTACGTAAAGAATGCCAGACAAGCCCCAAAGCCAAAGAAGAATATAATTCCATGAAGGAAATAGCGTTCCTAAAAAAGCGGTGGCATTCTTTGCAAAGGAAAGCGATTAGAGGCTGATTCATTGAACAACATTACCGTGAAATCGGTATCCGCTGGCTTTTAGGGAGACTGGAGAACTGCCTGAATGCCTATTACAATTACCGGAAACACTGGAAGGCAGATTATTATATTAAAAACAGAAGTCTATGAGTATGTCCGTAAAATCTATCACAGCCACAACTGTATCGATGGCTACCGGAGAATGAGGACTTATCTAGAACATAGTAGATACAGCTACAGCGCCACAATTATTCATAAATATATGAAGACAGAATTGTGGCTGCGTTCCATCATCTGCCCTAAAAAACCAGGAGCTAGTGTGGGGAAGTCGCATAAGGTGTTTGAGAACAGACTGAAGCAGGATTTCACGGCAGAAAAACCAACCAGAAGTGGTGTATGGATTTCACCTACCTGTTCCTGAAAAATGGCAATGTTCGTTACAACTGCACGATCATAGACCTCTGTGACCGAAGCGTAGTGTCCAGCATTACAGATCGTAATATCATCAGTGATCTTGCAGTCCGTACCCTGCAAAAAGCTTTGAATTCACAGCCAGCGGTTACAGAGGAACTGATTCTGCATAGTGACCAGGGTTCTCAGTATACATCAAAGGCATTTACAGAGTTTTGTGAGTCCGTCCAAGTAATGCAGAGCATGAGCAGAGCCGGGTGTCCATATGCTAACGCACCAATGGAGAGGTATTTCAATACCTCTGAAAAATGAATGCATCAACCTATATGAGTTCTTAATAGAGGATTCATTGTATCGGACTGTGGAGGAATTTACTTATGTTATCTACAATTATGTACGTACGCATAGTTTGAAGGTTATCGTACTTCATATCAGGAGCGAACAGTAGCATAAATAGACGTAGTATATCGTTGGATTGGCTTGATTATCCCAAATCGGAACTGGCCGGTTTTATCAATGGCAAAGCCACGTAGTGGTGCGAAGCACCATTGATGAAAGTGGATAATTCCGATAACCTTCAGGTGGCAATTCAACAAATAATTAGCCACAAGTGTTACAAAAAAGCTTGACCGCTACAATAGCAATTATGGAACAATGTACAGTTTCCTCTCATTTAATCTACGAACCAACTTTTCCTTCTCCTGAATCGCCCGATCAATTTTTTGTATTTCCGGATGAACTTCTGGAAGGAACCCATCTAATAGCGCCTGTCTCGCTTTCTTGTAATGCTGCAGGCTATCCTCCGGAAGTCTTTTTGCCTCGATCGCAGCAAGTGATTTATAAAGCTGTGCCAGAAATAGATTCATTCCTTCTATCGTAAACGGTAGATAGTGGGTACCTATACAAAACTGGAGCAAACCTGTATGATAG
>CAJUTH010000008.1 GCA_910589275.1 uncultured Dorea sp. | reverse complement strand
TCTCAAGCGGCTCATAAAGGAGCGTGTCAGCATCCACCGTCTGTAACTGCTGCATAGAACCCCTCCCTCCGTGTTGGTTTTGTTTTGTTGCACATAGGCGTTGCCCTCCTTGAATTTATTTACCCTTGCCAGAAAGCAAGGGTATGTAACACAGCCAGTCCATACAGTTCTACGCTTTCCTAAAGCGGCGTTTTCTCTGTCTGTGCCATGCACGGATTGGGCAGCGGGTAGGCTCATGTCTTGGCTCTGCTGTCCCCTGCGGCGGGTGTCCCTCTGGCGGCTGCTGTGAAGTTTTCAAGGAGCGGTAATGTATGGAATCGTTTTGTGGCAATAAAAATAGGGCGGGAGGATTTGACCTCTCACCCCATAGCCCATAAGAAAACATAATTTTAGACATGGTATTCTGATTTTTTGAAAAGAAAATGCATTTGATACTTGACCTTTTAATTTGCTCAGTATTGACTACCTATATGTAATATTAAAAATTTTATTGTTAAGAATATCTTTAAATGGTATAATATGGAAAAAATATTCATTAAAAAGTATAATTCATAGGAGGTTTTTATGGAAATCAAAGGTACATATAGACATTTCAAAGGAAATAACTATGAAGTAATTGGAGGTGCTGTAGATGCTTCCAATAAAGAAGAATACATATTCTACAGACAGTTATACTTCCCCTTTGGCTTTTGGATTCGCCCTAAGGATATGTTTTTAGGATACAAACAAGATGGTGACAAAAAAATCAAACGATTTACTCGCATTGCAGACAACCAAAAAGATTGTCTTACGAATGTTAATCTCAGCGAGATTGAGATTAACCACAGTGAAACCAAACTAAAATATAAAATTATTGGTGACTCAGATGGAAAGTTTATTGTAAAAGAATGCCATTAATTCTCTATAATTAAAGAAGGAATATTATGCAACTTTGTGACAAAGATATTTTTGATGCATTGAAATATGGCGAATTAATTTTCTTAGGATTAAATAAGGATTATCCTTTTGTGCCTGAAAAACAAGTACAACCTGCATCCATTGATTTAAGATTGGGTAATAGATTTGTTAGATTTAAAACAGATATTAATTCGTTTGATATAAAAAATATAAATACTATAAATAGTTATTTAGATGAATTGTTTCTTGAGGACAAACAAAGCTACACTATTTATCCTCAAGAAGTAATTTATTGTCATGTCTACGAACAAATGTCAATTGGTAATCGGTACAGTGCCAGAATCGAAGGCAGGAGTAGAGTTGCAAGATTAGGATTATCAATTCATTGTACAGGTGACTATATTAATCCTGGCTTTATGGGTTCAATGCCATTACAAATAGTAAATCACAATTATTTTCCAATAACTATATATCCATATATGCCTATATGCCAAATTATAATATATGAATTGACACAAGAGCCTTTGATATCTTATGCTGAAAAATCTACTTTGCCCACAAATAAATATTATAATGAAACTTATCCTAGTCCGTCCATTCTATCCTGCGATGAAAATAGTAATTACGGAATGGCTAGCCAAATTATGGAAGAAAAAATAAGGGTACTGATAAGAGGATATAATGAATCATTCCCTCATAATAGAGAGAAGAATAGCAAAGAAAATAGGATAACTAATTTAACTCAAAATTATATTGAAAACATAAATGCCATGGAGGTTTCTATGAGAGATATATATAACGCTAAACAAGCAGGTATACAAGGTGCAAATGCAGGACAAAATGCAACCATTTATCAAAAATATAATGAAGGATTATCTATTGAAACAGACTATGAAGCCATAATTAACGAAATAATTATTATAAAAAAGCACTTAAAAAACATTGATGATAACGATGACACAAACGATATTTTAATTGGTGAATTGACTAAAATCAGCCACGCAGCTGAAGAAAAAGACGATAATAAAATGGTAAATATCCTTAAAACGTGTGCCAAAGAAATATATGATATAGCAAAAAAAGTGGGTTGTTCAGTATTGGCGAAATATATCACATATAAAATAGGTTTCTAATATCTTTTAAATACAATATTTGAAACATACTTGCCTATAAGATGAAAATTATTGGCAAGTATGTTCTCTAATGCAATTACACCTCATAGGTATTACCGCAGCTCTTACAGGCAAGCTTCTGCTTCGTCCCGGAAAATGCAAGAGCCGCCCCGCAGCAAGGACATTTATACTGTACAAAATCCATTCTTTTCTCCTTTACCGGTTCTTCTTTAAATTCTATTTTCTTTCCTTACGCAGGATATGTCAAGATTACACGAAAAAAATATATGTGAAAAAATCCTTTTTATGAAAAAAAAGGTTATATTAATTGTAAGACGTTTACCACAGAACCAAATTACCAGACGGCCTACATATGAACCTATCCACAGAAAAAGGAGACTCGCTTTGGAAGACAGGGAACTGATACGGCGGATTCAAAATGGACAGACCGAATACTTAAACACAATTGCCCAGCGATATTATGACGATATCTATTATTTCTGCTGCTATCAAACCGGAAACCGGGAAGATTCCTATGATCTGGCTCAGGATACCTTCCTGCGGTTCATCCGGTACATAGACCGCTATCAGTACCGGAATCTCAAAGGCTACCTCCTAACCATCGCCATGAACCTGTGCCGGGAATATCTCCGTCAGTCGGCCGCTCTTTCTGAAAGGGAGATCGCCCCAGACCAGACGAAGTCTGCCGCAAAGACCGCCATGGCTTCTCTTAAGGCAGACCGCGTCGATGCTCTGGAAAATGCCATCATGCTCTCTGAGGCGCTTATGCAGCTCCCAGAGATCCAGCGGGAAGCTGTACTGCTCCATCATTTTTACGGATATAAAAATCGGGAAATCGCCCGTATGACGGGAGCCTCCTACAGCGCGGTCAAATCCCGCATCCGGCAGGGCTTGGAGAAATTAAGCAGGCTTCTTACACGGTCGGATTTCAAAGTTTAGCAATATCCGGCCAGAAATCCGGTCGGAAACTAGTTAGAAACCATAGAAAGGAACTGTAATCGAATGCTTTTAAACACGTTATCTTCCGGCAAAAAACAGAAAAAGAAAAGATTCTTATTTTATTTAGGAAACGGTCCTAACCCCTTCGGAACCCTCCCGTCAGAATGGAGATTTCCTCTGGATCCAGACAAAAAAAAACAAAGCCTTGCTGCCATAGGAGCGGAAGCCGGCCGCAAGCGTATCCGCCGTTATCCGTCCCTTTGCGAACATATCTGGAATCAAATGCGCTTCCAATCCGCGGCTCACTGGCTCCTTCAGGGAATCCTTCTGTTTGGGGCAATGTTTTTGGCGCTCTTCCTGCGGCAGGAATCCATCGGGGATCTGAGCCGGCTCTCCTCCTGTTCCGTATTTTTCACATTTGCGGGAAATCTCTGTTTCAGCCAAACCGTGCGCCTGTTCTCCCGGCACATGGCGGAGCTGGAACAGACCTTATACCTAAATCTGAAACAAATGGTATGTATCCGGATGCTGGAGGCAGGGCTCTGCGATCTTGTCATCCTTGCGCTGTTCCTTGGGATTACCGGCGGCGTAAATCCGCTGGGAATAGGCGTTTCCCTCCTCTATATGCTGGTTCCCTTTTTGTGGTCCGACATCCTGTATCTGCACATGCTCACCAGCCTGCGGGGCATGCTTTCTAGCCTGCGTTCTCTACTTCTCGGACTGCTCTGCGGCGCCGCGGCCCTTTTCCCTATCCTTTGGGATTCGGTATATCAGCCGGAATATCTCATAGTATGGCAGCTCCTTGCCATAGCCGGAATACTCCTGCTGGCAGCAGAAATCGCGGGCCTTCTGGGCAAAATAGAGCAGGGCGATTATCTTACAGCCGCACCTTACTAACCAATGCCAACTCATGAGGAGGAACTGGATTATGCCTGAATTAACAACAGACCGCGTTACCAAACACTTCAAAAATAAAATAGCCGTAGAGCAGGTATCGCTCTGCCTCAGAGAGGGAGTTTACGGTTTTCTCGGCGCAAACGGCGCCGGAAAAACCACCCTTCTGCGCATGCTCTGCGGCGTATTAAAGCCCTCAGCCGGAGAAATACGCTGCAACGGCGTACCAATCGCCAAACTGGACGGCGATTACCGCTATATGCTGGGATATCTTCCGCAGGACTTCGGCTACTATCCGGACTTTACCGCCAGACGGTATCTGGAGTATCTGGCGTCGTGCAAAGCTATCCCCAAAGAGCTTGCAAAAGACAGAGTACAGGAAATGCTCCGGCTGACCGGGCTGGAAGCCGACCAGAAAAGCAGGCTCAAAACATTTTCCGGCGGAATGCTTCGAAGACTCGGAATTGCCCAAGCCCTCTTAAACGATCCGGAAATCCTGATCCTAGACGAACCCACCTCCGGCCTTGATCCCAAAGAGCGGATCCGCTTCCGCAATATCATCAGCTCCCTATCCAAAAGCAGAATCATTGTCCTGTCTACGCATATCGTCTCCGATGTGGAATTTATCGCCGATGAAATCCTGCTTATGAAGCAGGGCAGGATCATCCGGCAGGGAACCGTACCGGAAGTAACAGAAAGCATAAACGGCAAAGTCTGGGAGTATCTGGCCAGTCAGGAAGAAGCTCTCCGGATCAATGAGACCCAAGCCGTCAGCAATTTGAAGAACGAAGGGGAGAAGGTACGCCTGCGTTTCGTCTCGGACAACCCTCCCTGCGAAGGCGCCCTGCCGGTCCGTCCGGGTCTGGAAGACGTATATCTATATCACTTTGAGGAGGTATCAGAACATGTGGAACATCTGGAAAGAAGAACTCTGTAAAATCATGTCCCGGAAAATAATCTGGCTGGGCGTTTTTCTGCTGCTGGCTTTCGTCTCTTTCCGTCTGTCCGCAGAACGAAACGACTATACCACAGCCATAGACGGCCGTATTTACCATGGATCAGAAGCCATCCGAAAGGATCAGGAACTGACCGCCCACTACGCCGGGACGCTGACCGAAGAACTGGTCGCAAAAGTCTGTGAAGATTTCGGCTTCTACTATTACGATAAGGAAACAAAATATGTGCACGGCAATTTCTGCAGCAGGTTCGTGACAGAAACCTTCACAAATTACATGCAGACGGAAGGCAATGACCCAGATGCCGTCAGTCTGTACACAGGCGGAGACTGGGAATTATATGCGGCCCCTTATTTCAGACAGCCGGTGAAATTTGATTATATCTACGGCTGGGATGATTTTGCAGAAATGTATGTGACAGCTCTGCTGGCATTGTTTGTCATACTTACCGTCGGGATTTCCCCGCTCTTTTCAGAAGAATACCAGCTAAGGACCGCAGACCTCCTCCGCACCACCCGGAGAGGAAAACAAAGCGTCGTCTGGCTGAAATTTCTGGCAGCGATATGCTTTGCAGCAGCTCTGACCTGCGCAGTCAGCGTTTACTTGTGGGGAATTTATGCGGCTGTATACGGCACCCAAGGGCTTGACGCTTCGGCTCTTCTCCTGAACTTTTCCTCTTTTTACGGATACTGCCCGGAAACCGTCATGGGATTTCTCCTCTTTACCGCCTTTTTGGGACTTTGCGGAGCCATCCTTCTCACCGGCCTTACGGCGGGGATCTCCTCCCTATGCCGGTCGCCCTTCCCCACCCTTATCCTGTCCCTTGCCGTATTTCTTTTCCCTGTGGTCTGGATGTCCATACTTGGCCCTATGGGAATTTTCGGCGCATCCATCACAAAAGCTGTCACACACTTTATGACCTCCATGCCCTTTTACCTTCCCCAGAGCATCGGGTTTGCATTCTCCACAAAACAGCTTGGTATGCACCTGTGTATTGCGTCGGCAGCCGGAACCGGCAGTATCTTAGCCGGATACCATAAATTCCGGAATATGTAATAGGCATATTTTATTCTAGGAAAAGAGCTCTATGCCGCCCGGTTTTTTCTCCTGTATTTTTCCGTAGCTTCTTCTATCGCTTCCTTCATGATTTCCACCAGACGGTCCACGTCCTTCTTGGTCGCGATCAACGGCGGGATCATCCGGTTAATATCGGTTCCAATTGCAGTGATCAGGGCATGGCGCTTCATACAACCCCATTTCACCTCCATAGCAATCGGAATCTCATACTCACAGCCCACCAGGAGCCCTTTTCCTCTTGCCTCTTTCACATGTGGAAGGCGAGACAGCTTTTTCATCAGATACCCGCCCACCTGCTCTGCATTTTCACTCAAATTCCGATCCAGTATTTCACTGATAGAAGCCAGCGCAGCCGCGCATGCCACCGGATGCCCTCCGTAAGTAGAACCGTGGGTACCGGAACTTAATGCCGCCGCAGCTTTCCTAGAAGCGCAGCACGCCGCAATCGGCATTCCTCCGCCCATTGCCTTTGCCATCGTTACCGCATCCGGTTTCACGCCATATCCCATAAATGCCATCGGCGCTCCCGTCCGCCCCCATCCTGTCTGTACCTCGTCGAGCAGAAGCAGCATCTCATTTTCATCGCAGAGCCTGCGCAAACCTTCCATAAAACTTTGCTCCGCGGGATGAACGCCTCCTTCTCCCTGCACCGGCTCAATCATAATCGCAATGGTATTCGGTGTGATCTTGGAAGCAAAATCCTCCAGATTGTTGTACTCCGCATAGGTAAATCCCGGAAGCATCGGCCCGAAACCCTCCTGTACTGCAGTATCCGGCTGCCCGGTTGCCGCAACTGCTCCCATCGTTCTTCCATGGAATCCCTGCTTTGCGGTAATAATCTCATATCTGTCCGGTCCGTAATTTTCAATCCCGTATTTTCTTGCCATCTTGATCATACATTCATTGGCTTCCGTCCCGGAATTCTGATAGAAAATCTTATCCATCCCGATCGTATCACAGATCTTTTTTGCCAGAAGCGCCTGCGGCACCGTATAAGGGTAATTAAACGTATGCATAATATCATCCACCTGATCCTTTACGGCGGCAGCCACCTTCGGATTTCTGTTCCCTGGACTGTTCACCGCGACTCCTCCATAAAAATCAAGGTACGCCTCCCCCTTTTCATCATAGAGATACATTCCTTCCGCCCTTTCTGCGATAAAATCATATCTCGGATAGGTCTCGATCATATATTGATTTACCATATCCTTTAATTCCTGCGCTGTAAGCCCTGTATCCTGTAATCTCATAATATCTTTCATTCCTTTCTTAATTCTTATGAATGTGCTCCCGCCGGCATAACAAATGAAGGCACCACGCATACTCTGCGCGACGCCTTCGTCACCTGACAGTGGAAAGTATATCCCTTTTTCTTACTGTTTGTCAATACATTTTTTTAAATACATTTACACCAGCGCAACCGTATCCCTTGCAATGGCAAGCTCCTCGTTGGTAGGCACTACCATAACCTTCACCTTAGAATCCGGTGTAGAAATGGTAATCTCCTCTCCGCGCTTTCCATTTGCCTCCTCGTCAATCTCGATTCCAAGATATCCCAGATACTTGCATACGCCTGCGCGCACATTGCCCGCGTTCTCGCCGATACCCGCGGTAAATGCGATCACGTCAACGCCGTTCATAGCCGCCGTATAAGCGCCTACGTATTTTGCAACCCGGTAAATAAATACCTCTAACGCGATCTTGGCCTGCTTGTTACCCTCAGCGGCCGCATTGTCCAAATCGCGGAAATCACTGGACACACCGGAAATGCCTTCTACGCCGGACTTCTTGTTGAGAACGTTCATCAGCCCCGCAATATCAAGGCCTTCTTTCTTCGCAATAAATTCCATAATAGCCGGATCAATATCGCCGGAGCGGGTTCCCATCACTAACCCTTCCAGAGGCGTCAGTCCCATGGAAGTATCCACGGACTTCCCGTTCTCTACCGCGCAGATGCTGGCGCCGTTGCCAAGATGGCATACGATGGTCTTTACTGCGTCATAAGGCTTTCCGGCAAGCTCTGCCGCCCTCTTGGACACAAAGCTGTGGCTGGTGCCGTGGAAGCCGTAGCGCCTTACCTTGTATTTATCATAGTACTCGTAGGGAAGGCCGTACATATATGCCTTCTCCGGCATGGTCTGATGAAACGCGGTATCAAATACTGCCACCATAGGAGTCCCCGGCATCAGGGACTGGCAAGCGTTAATGCCGATTAAGTTCGCCGGATTGTGGAGCGGAGCAAGGTCATTGCACTCTTCGATCGCCGCCTTCACTTCATCGGTGATCACCACAGAGCTGGTGAATTTCTCGCCGCCATGTACCACCCTATGCCCTACCGCGCCGATCTCGTCTAAGCTCTTAACCACGCCGGTCTTCTCATCCGTCAGAGCGTCGATCACAAACTGGATCGCCTCGGTATGGGTCGGCATCGCTTTCTCGGAAACGTCCTTCTCTCCGCCTGCGGGCTGGTAGGTCAGGCGTCCGTCGATCCCGATTCTCTCGCAGAGCCCCTTTGCAAGCACCTGCTCGGATTCTGAGTTAATTAACTGGAATTTTAAAGATGAACTTCCGCAATTAATTACTAATACATTCATTGGTATCTACCTCTCTTCATTTCTTGAATCTTATGGCACTGAACTTCCGATCTTCCATCCAAACTCTTACATCTTGCAGCGCTGAACTTCCGATCTTCCATCCGAAAACCTCTTATTTGTCAGCGGCCTGAGCCTGTACTGCCGTGATTGCAACCACGCCAACGATATCGTCTGCGCTGCAGCCACGGGACAGGTCATTGACAGGCGCTGCGATCCCCTGTGTCATCGGACCGTAAGCCTCTGCCTTTGCCAGCCTCTGAACCAGCTTATACCCGATATTGCCCGCGTCAAGATCCGGGAATACCAGTACGTTAGCCTTACCTGCAACCGGGCTGTCCGGCGCCTTAGAGGCTCCTACAGATGGAACGATAGCCGCGTCAAGCTGCAGCTCGCCGTCTACCATAACGCCCTCCGGCGCATTCTCCTTAGCAATCTTTACTGCCTCCACTACCTTGTCCACATCCGCATGCTTTGCGCTTCCCTTAGAAGAATGGGACAGCATGGCAACCCTTGGCTCGTCCCCAACAAGAAGCTTGAAGGATTCTGCCGCAGACAAAGCGATCGCCGCCAGCTTCTCTGAATCCGGGTTCTGCTCCAAGCCGCAGTCAGAGAACACGAAGGTTCCGTTCTCACCCATATCGCAGTCCGGCACTACCATTACGAAGAAGGAAGATACCAGCTTGGTTCCCGGCTTGGTCTTTAAGATCTGCAGACACGGCCTTAAGGTATCTGCGGTAGAGTGGCATGCGCCGGATACCATACCGTCTGCATCGCCCATCTTTACCATCATAACGCCGTAATAAGTATAGCTCTTAAGCAGTAATTCCCTTGCCTGTTCCTCTGTCATGCCCTTCTTCTGGCGCAGCTCCACCAGCTTGGCAATATACCCTTCCGTCTTATCGCTGGTTGCAGGATCCACGATCTCTGCCCCTGTAATATCGAAAGAACCCTTATTCTTTTCAACCTCTTCTTTACTTCCGATCAGAACCAGCTTAGCGGTCCCTTCCTTTAAAATCTTCTCTGCCGCCTCATAGGTTCTTGCGTCTTCCGTCTCCGGAAGAACAATTGTCTTAACATTTGACTTTGCTTTTGCTTTGATTTCATCTATAAATCCCATGATTTAAAGACTCCTTTCCATTTTTTCTCAGATACTGTTATTATAATACAAAGAAACCTTGCGGACAAGGTTTCTTTCCTGTTAAATTCCTATCAAAATATATTCTTATTACTTTTCATGCATGCCAGCGCTTTCCCGCGTCATTCCGGCAGGCTACCGGACAGTTCCCATCCGTAACAGCTAAATCCATCATGGGTATTCAGAGACATATTCCACTGCCTACGAAAACTTAGCCACATAGACCCTTTCTAAGCGCCCACTAACAATTTCCTAATAGAAAAAATAAATAAATCAAAAGACATATCAATAAAAGCAATTTTATATTTTTGCCAGACAATGATAAGCTATTAACAAACCGAACGATGCTTAAGTGAAAGGGACAGTGGAATGGGAACGATTTTGATTGCGGACGATAACGTCCAAATCATCGAAGTATTAAAACAGTATGCAATAAAAGAAAACTATAGTGTCTACACGTCATATGACGGAGAAGAAACATTAGAAGAATTTTGTAAGCGGAATTATGATGCAGTACTGCTAGATGTAATGCTGCCGAAAGTGGATGGCTTTGAAATCTGCCGAAGGATCAGGAAAACTTCAACGGTGCCAATTATTATGATCACTGCACGGGGGGAAGATTATGACAAGATTATGGGTCTGGATATCGGAGCAGATGATTATGTCGTTAAACCATTTTCGCCTTCTGAGGTGATGGCAAGGCTTCGCGCTGTTTTGCGGAGGGTATATTCTCCGGAGAAAAAGGAAATTCTGTTTCGGGGCAGCTTGAAAATAAATCTAGAGAAATTCAAAGTCAGCATTTGTGAAAAAGAACTTGAATTAACCAAAAAGGAAGTTGAGATTTTATGGTTATTGGCTTCCAATACAGAACTGGTATTCAGCAGGACGCAGATTCTGGATTCCATATGGGGAATCGATTACTTTGGAGACAGCAGAACTGTCGATACGCATATTAAAAGATTACGGGCCAAAATAGAAAAATATCCTCATCCAGACTGGAATATTACAACAGTACGCGGCATAGGATACAAATTTGAGGTGTTTTATGAGTAAAATCACCAGAAAACTATTTCTTTATTTTGTCATGGTGTCTGCCGTACTTGCATGCTCGGCTTTTATAAGCTTTTATGCAACATTTCGCTATTATTCGCATCAGCAATATGAAAGAGAATTACACAGCCGGGCAGAAATTATTCGTAACCGGCTGGAATATTATATGAAAGGCTGTGCTGAAACCCAAGAACTCAGCGCATATATCAAAGTGTTGGATGATATAACGCTGGCTGATGCATATTTCATAAGCAGGGAGGGAAAGACCTTTACCTGCTCGTGTTCCTGCGGGACAACCGTTACCATTGAAAAAAAACCTTCTGGAGAAGCGGAAATATTTGCGGAACAGATTTTTAGTTCAGGAAAATATCTGCAGGTAAAAAAGCAGGACAAAGATTATGTGGGAATTCCAGTAAAAGAATCAGATATAACAACTGCTGTTGTTGTTATCGTAGATACATTTGAACTTGACAGGGGGAGCTTCCTGATGGCGGTCGCAAGCCTCCTTGGATGTCTTGTGTCTGCATTTCTGCTCGCTGCTTTTGTCGCAAATAATATGGCAAAAAAATTCATGGAACCCATTCATAAGATCGCATATACAGCTTCAGAGCTTGCCAGCGGAAACTATCACATCAAAACGGAAGTAACTGACCAAAATGAGATCGGAGATCTGGCTCATCAGACAGATATTCTTGCAGAAAAACTCGAACAGGCAAGGAAAGAACGTTTACAGATGGACCAGATGAAAAAAGATTACATTGCCAACGTGTCCCATGAACTGCGTACGCCGGTTACGGTGATCCGCAGTTCCATGGAAGCGCTGTATGACGACGTGATACCTAACGATAAAATAAAAGAATACCAAAAGCAAATGCTTTCCGAAACAATCTCCCTGCAAAGGCTGATTGATGATATGCTAGAATTATCCAAGCTGGAAAATATGGATTTTCCAATTGCTAAAAAACGGCTGGATCTGGGCATGGTTTTAGAAGATGCCATCCGTTCTGCACGGATGCTTGCAAGAAAGAAGAAGATACGGGTACAATTTGAACCGCCTGAAGAAGAATGGCCTTTTGAAGGAGATTACGGCAGATTAAAGCAAATGTTTTTAACGGTGCTCGATAATGCAGTAAAGTACTCGGAACCACATAAGCAAATACGAATTCAAACTACTAGAAAAACAAATGATTATTATATCGATATAGAGGATGAAGGCTGCGGGATCGCAGAAGACAAGATACCACATATTTTTGACAAGTTTTATCGGCTTTCACAGAACACTACATCAGGAACAGGACTCGGAATGGCAATTGCTAAGAACATTGCAAAACGCCATAAGATTGCTATCCGTGTGCAAAGTATTTATGGACGCGGCACAAAGGTAACATTTATAATACCTAAATTGTTAAATTAAAAACTTGAAATAATGACACTCAAAAGACACATTTCCATTTTATAATACCTGAATAAATCAAACAAAATGAGAAAAAAATGGTAAACAAAAAGAATAAAAAAAGTCAAATTTTTGCGGTGATAGAGGCTGTTCATGCAATATGCCTGATTCTTATAGTTAAAGTCGCCGCGCCCGTATGTACAGGAATGGTTGAAACAGCGGCAGGAAAGCAGGTTCCAATGAGGTGTCATTATACAAGCGCCGCATTAGTATTTTTAGGCACCATGCTTTTTGCAAATGCTCTCTTATGTGCAGCAAGAAAAGAAATGGTGGTGTGCGGAATTATGGCGACCATAATTTCTGTATTGGCCATTTTGACACTAAACCCTTCTATTGGAATGGGGATCTGTATGAATCCGGAAATGGCATGTAATTTTACCGCACCCTTTGTCAAAGTCCTTGGGGCAATAGGCGCTGTGATCGGCGTAATATCAGCTTACCTAGGAATAAAAGATGTAAAATAGAGGTTAAGAAAGCCAATGAAAAATGATAAAAAATTAAATGTACTAACTATAGCGGTACAGAATTTAAAGGCGAAGAAAATTCGGACCGGCTTCATGATATTCTTTGTAATATTAATGTCTGCAACCGTGTTTTTTAGTTCAATCTTAATGAATAACCTAAAACAAGGTATTAAAAACACAACAGAAAGGGCGGGCGCAGATGTGATCGTAATACCAAACGAAGGAACGGAAAACATCAGAGATTCGTTGTTTGCCGGTACACCATGTTCTGTTTTTTTTGACAAATCATGGAAAGACGCGGTAAAGCAAGTGGACGGTGTAAAACATGTTTCCGCACAGATGTATGTCGGGACACTTTCTGCATCCTGCTGCGATCTTGCGGTACAGATGATTGCTTTTGACCCCGAAACCGACTTTGTGGTTCAACCATGGCTGAAAGACCAAAACGCGGTAAAACTTAAAAAAGGGCAGATTTTAGTCGGGGACAAAGTAAAAGCGGAGCCAGGAGATACCTTACAATTCTATTTAACAGAGTTTGAAGTTGCTGGGAAACTAGAAAAAACAGGGATGGGTTATGACCGTTCTGTTTTTATGACATTTGATACGTTGTATGAATTAAAGGATTCTGAGACAGCAAAGGCAAATCTGCCAATGGAAGATATCGAAAATAAAATTTCCATGCTTATGGTAGACATCGACGATGACATAACGGATATGGATCTGATCCACCTGAAGCTCGACATAACCAACTGTGTACCCGGCGGGGAAAAGATGTATGCCGGCTCAATGGATGAAATATTAAGCGGCATATCCGCACAGGTAAAGAAGTTGTCAGGTTATGGCAATATCCTGACCTATATTTCACTGATCTCCGCTGCACTTGCGCTTATCAGTATTTTCATTCTCACGATTAATGAAAGAAGGTATGAATTTGGAGTATTGTACGCACTAGGAGCCAAAAAGAGCCAGATGCAAAATATTATTCTATCAGAAGCGCTAATCATCAGTGGAATCGGCGGGATATCAGGCGTAATGCTGACATATGGCCTTGTTGCCGCCTTTAAGGATGTCATCAGCATAAAATTGGATGTGCCGTATTTATCAATGGGCATAAAGGAGACGATGCCCATAGCGGGTCTCTGCCTCGCAATTGCCATAGCAACCGGCATTGCTGCTGCAGTATCTTCGGCTTATCAGATCAGTAAAGGCAAGGTATACCGCCTGCTTAAGGAGAATGAATAAATGATTAATGTTGAGAATCTGACAAAGAGATTTATAAGGAACGGAAAACCCTTTGACGCAGTCCATGATGTCTCGCTGGAAATAAAAAAAGGGGAATTCGCGGCAATTATCGGCCCTTCCGGAAGTGGTAAAACAACACTTTTTAATATGATTGCAGGATTAATCACACCGCTTTTTGGAAAAATCTACATCGATGGAGCAGAGATTACGGGGATGGCAGAGAATGAAAAAGCTGTATTCCGTAATCAAAATATGGGCTATGTGCTGCAAGGCAACAGCCTGTTGAACAATTTTACAATCCTAGACAATATATGTATGCCCGCATACTTATCTTCGGATAAAAATGAATTCCGGCAGCGAGCGCTGGAACTATTAAAGCAGATTGGACTGGAAGAATATATAAATGAATACCCGGCAAACCTATCAGGCGGCGAAGTGCGGAGAGTATCCATTATTCGCGCAATGCTGAACCAGCCCAAAGTGATACTTGCGGATGAACCTACCAGCAGCCTAGATCCGGAGAATTCACATAAAGTAATGCAAATGCTTCAGGATATTAGTAAATCGGGAACGACGGTAGTGCTTAGTACACATGAATTGGAATATCTGAGTTATGTGGATACTTTGTTTAAAATGGAACACGGGGAACTAAAAATATGATATGACAGGCACGGCCGCTTGCGACATACTTCCTCTTCACGCAAGCGTGCCTCCCGCCTTCTTTTTCCAAACCATATCCTCCTCCCGATCAGTTTAGTGAAAACACGCAGCTCACAATTGCAAAATACACGCTGATGGTACTGATATCCACCAGCGTGGAGATCAGCGGCGTAGCCATAATCGCTGGATCCAGCCCTACCTTCTTGGCCGCCAGCGGCAGAGTACACCCTACCACCTTGGCAATCACAACGGTACACGCCATGGTCACGCCGATGGTAAAGGCCATCAGCACATCTCCCTGCCCCATCAGCATAATCCGCACACCGTTTACGGTTGCAAGAATCAAGCTGATGCAGACGGCAACCCGGACTTCCTTCCAGATTACCTTAAACAAATCCCGAAATTCAATCTCTCCCACCGCGAGGCCGCGGATTACCAGCGTAGAGCTCTGGGAACCGCAGTTTCCGCCGGTTCCGGTCAACATCGGAACAAACCCCGCAATCTGAGGCATCAGCGCCAGCGCCGCCTCATAGCTGTTCATGATCATCTGCGTTACCGTAGCCGACAGCATCAGAAACAGAAGCCACGGAAGTCTGCTCTTTACATGCTCAAGCACCGTTGTCCCAAAATAAGAATCATCATTGGGATTGACACCGGCCATCCTGCTGATATCTTCGGTTTCCTCCTCCTGCAACACCAGCATCGCATCATCGACCGTTACAATACCCACCATACACATCTCATGATCCACGATCGGCAGAGCGATCAGTCCGTATTTCATAATGGTTCTTGCCACGTCCTCCTGATCATCCGTGGTATGGGCATACAGGATATTGGTATCCATAATCTCTTCAATCATCCTAGACTCTCCGGTGGTCAACAGATCCTTGATATCCGCCATGCCGATCAGCTTCCGCTTCTCTGTCACATAACAAGTGTAAATGGTCTCCCGGTTCAGCCCTACCTGCCGAATCTTTAAAATCGCCTCCTCCACAGTCATATCCCTTGACAGAGCGATATAATCCACGTTCATCACGCTGCCCGCGCTGTCCTCCGGATACTGTAAAAGCTGGTTGATCTGAACGCGCTTTTCCTCATCGGTGGCCAGCAGAAGACGGTCAACCACATTTGCGGGCATCTCCTCTAACACGTCCACGGTATCGTCCAGATACATCTCTTCCATGACTTCCTCAAGTTCGGAATCCGTCAGGGCGTTGATCAGCACCTCTCGCAAGTCGCTGTTCATGTAGGCAAAAGTCTCCGCCGCTTCTTCCTTCGCAAGAAGACGGAACACCAGTACCAACTGTTTCTCATCTACCTCCTCCAAGATATCGGCAAGGTCAACGGGGTACATGTTATTTTCTAATTCATCCTTCAGTTCCTTGAACTTCCGGAGCTCTAACATCGCCTGAATGCGCTCGATCGTCAGCTCCTCGCGTTCATCCGGGTAATCATAGTCAAATTCACTGGATGCAACGGCCTGTCCCCACTCTTCCGCGGTCACATGGTCCATATTGTTTTTCATACCCATTTTGTACCCCTCCATTTATAATTCGCTTCGCGAATGGGATTTGCCATATTTTTACTCATATAGTATAATCAATTTCAGACTATTATACAAGGAGATTCTCATGAAAACAGTCGGACTGATCACAGAATACAATCCATTCCACAAAGGACATTCCTATCATATTCAGAAAACAAAAGAACTGACTGGGGCTGATTCGGTCCTTGCCGTTATGAGCGGAAACTTCGTCCAGCGGGGCGCTCCGGCTGTGATGCCAAAGCATTTGCGCACGTCCTGCGCCCTGCGCTCCGGCGTATCGGCAGTCATAGAACTCCCGGTATACTATTCTTGCGCAAGCGCAGAATACTTCGCACTGGGCGCTGTTTCCCTGCTTGACAGTCTTGGCTGTGTGGACGCCATTTGTTTTGGGAGCGAATGCGGCGATATCGAAGTCTTAGAAGAAATTGCAGATATATTAGAAAAAGAGCCGGAAACATATAAAACCGCGCTGAAAAAAGGCCTGAAAAAAGGCCTTTCCTTTCCCGCTGCAAGACAGCAGGCGTTAAAAAATTATGAAACCATTCTCTCTGCACCCAACAATATTCTGGGCATTGAATACTTAAAAGCCCTGAAACGCCTGAACAGCCCTATGAAAGCATATACCATCTCCCGAGCGGGAGCCGGATACCACGATACGGCAATGGGCCGGACATTCTGCTCCGCCTCCGCGCTCCGGGCAAATATAGAGCATTTTTCTAAAATCAAAACACAGCTTCCGGAAAACTGCCATACCATCGTGCAGGATGCCTACCGGCAGAGATTCCCGGTGGAAAGTGATGACTTCTCCCTGCTTTTAAAGGCAAGGCTTCTTTTGGAAACCCCCGAAAGCCTGATCCGCTACGCCGATGTGAGCCGCGGGCTTGCCAGCCGCATCAGCCGGATGCAAAATAACTTTATCGGTCTGGACCAGTTCTGTAATCTCCTAAAGACCAAAGAACTTACCTACAGCCGCATCAGCCGGGCTCTTTTCCATATTCTCCTAGGCATTACCGGTCAGGATATGGACCGCTTCCTTGCCCTGGGCAATGTATTCTACGCCAGGCTGCTGGGCTTTCGGGAAGAAAACGCTTCTCTGCTGAAAGCGATAAAAGAGCAGGCGCGGATCCCGCTTATCACCAAGCTTCCGAAAGAAGCTGTGTTAGATTCTGCCGGAAACGCCATGCTGCAGGCCGATATCTATGCCGCAGACTTATATGAATCTGTGGTCACAGCAAAATTCCACACACCCTTCCGTGGCGAAAGGCAGCAGCAGGTAGTGAAGCTGTAGATAAAACAGCGTTATGATTCTTTGTTTGCAATATAAATGTAAGCGTCCTCAAGGGTTGCCTCACAAGGACTGCATTCCATTTGGGGCCGCGCTTCACTAATCAGTTTCATCTGCAAGCCGTCCCCCGCATATTGTTTCGATGAAACATGATAACGATTTTCCAATTCCCTCGCCACAGTTTCATCCTCTGCCTTACAGATCCAGACATGGCCTTCTGCCTGTTTTAGCAGTTCTCTCCGGCTTCCAGAATAAAGGAATTTCCCTTTCTTCATAACTGCAAGCTGATTGCAGGTCGCCGTCAGATCTTCTACCACATGAGTCGAAAATAACACGGTGCGCCCTTCTGAAAAATCAACCAGCAGATTCCGGATACGGATCCGTTCTTCCGGGTCTAATCCAGTTGTTGGTTCATCCACAATTAAAAACTCAGGCTCATTTAAAAGAGCCTGAATAAGGCCGGCTCTCCGTTTCATGCCGCCTGATAATTGTTTCATCCTCTTTCTGCGATGCTCCCAAAGACCTGTCTTTTCAAGATAATACCCGATGCGTTTTTTGCATCTCTCTTTGGATATGCCGGATAAATCCCCCATATATTCCAGACATTCCTGTACCGTAAGGCTTGGATAAAGGTCAATCTCCTGCGGCAGATATCCTATTTTCTTACGTAATTTTTCATAATTCCCCTCGCTGTAGAGCATACCGTCTAAAGTTACCGTTCCGCTATCCGGCGTTAATACCGTTGTAAGCACCCTCATCAGCGTTGTTTTTCCCGCGCCGTTTTCCCCCAGCAGCCCAAAGATTCCCTTTGGGATTTCCAGATTGGCATGATTGACTGCCATTACGTTATTTTTAAACGTTACTGTCAAATCTTCTATTCTAATTCCCATCATCCTAACCTCTTTTCTCAATAATTTTAGGCAATGCGGCCGCTACCATGATTCCAATACAAATGCAGGCCATTTTCCCGCATATCCAGCTAAAATCGCCGTTGTCTTCCAAATTTCTAAACGTATAGGAAAACAGGTTCCATACTCCGAACGTTTCATCGCCGACGCTGGAATTTGTAATTAGCCACAGCGTCATGCATCCGCCGATTCCCACCCACATATTCCGGAACAGGCAGGAAAGCAGATTCGATAAAAGCCCCCAGAATCCAACCGTAACAAAGGCAGCGGCAAAATATACTAGGAACCGGCATATTTCACTTTCCGAACTGCTCCACGCCATCCCGTCTGTTCTGGGATTCTGGAACAGGAAAAACAACCCATACCCAAGAACTGCGACAGCTAGTAAATAGATTTCCTGTATCGCAAGCCGCCTGTAAATGGAATGCATTCTTTTCTTCATAGGACATAGCCTCCATACCTCCGACCGCCTGCCGGTAATTTCCTGCGTATAGGTATCTGCGCAGAATGTGAAGGCAAGTACCGCCATCGGAGCCTCTAATGCAATCCCTATTTCGTCTGAATAAGACACGCCTCTGACAAGGCTTAAAATCACCGCAAAACATATGGCGTACGCCTGTTTCCTAAAGGGCAGGGAGATTTTCATTTCACATGTCAATATACCCGCCTCCTTTTCCATATCTGCATCGAGAGAAAAAGGATGCAGATAGCGGCTAAGATCAGAAAGCTTTGATTCAGCAATGCCATCGGCGGAGGGGCAGTATCAAAAAAATCTCCCGGAAACCGCACCATAATCGCTAAATGCCTTCCATAATATCCATAAATGCCTTCCGCATTCCTGCTTCCCATATTAGAATACACCATATAAAGAAGCAAAAGCGGCACTGCGGGAAGCGGACTTTTAAACAGCATTGAAATCAGGCTGTAAATGCTTACGATCATCAGCATGTTCGGCAGGATATAAAGGCATGTCGCCAATAGAAAGTCTGCCAAACGTACCTCAAATCCACTATTTCCCGCCGACACAAGGCATAAACCGAAAAATATCAAATTGAAGGCTGCGAGTATGATCAGACAGACTTCAAATCCGCCTCCCACTTTGCCCGACAGGTACTTTCCCGCGCTGACAGGCTTTGTATGGAGAAGCTCGTAGGTATTCCTCCTCGTATCCTGCATAAATAACAAGGACAACAAAACAGTTGCGAAAAATCCCATGAACAGTCCGGCAAAATCCGCGAATTTTCTTGAAAAGTAGTAGGAAAATGTCCTGTTTTTCAACTTCCCCTCAATATAAGTATTAATCTCTTCACGGGTTCCTTTGTGATAAGCCGTATTCTCATACTCGTAATGTGCATCGTAGTAACCGTATTCTTCCAGATGCCTGCGCGCTTCGGCAATGTCCATTCCCTTCATCTCATCAATCACAGACTGCGCCTTACCATCGTCCATCTCAAATTCAGAAATCAGGATTTCCTTTCTCCGTTTCTCCCACATTTTCCGCCGCATCCCCTTCTCCACCGGCACATATCCGCGGGAAACGTCCCCATCCCGGGTAGTTTCGGGATCATCATTCACAATGGTTTCCCCTTCATTAAGATAATGGATCTTCAGATAGGGGCTTACATCTTGAAATATCATCCAGACACCAATTGCGATGCCAAGCCAGAACAGAGGCTTCTTCATGTAAATTTTTATTTCTCGTTTCAAAATCGGCCACATCATTCTTCCTCCTTTATTCGGTACCGGCACGCACCGCCAGCCATTTCACCGAAAAGCGGCGCATGCCTTCCTCCTCTTCATGGCTCTATTGTAAAAGGAGACTCACAACAAAAAGACAATAAAAAGAAAAACCGGATTACTTACGCAATCCGGCCAAATATTGCTGTCACCACAGCCCCTTCCTGTTCCTCATTTTCCAAAATTAATTTTCCGCCATGCTTTTCACAGTACAGCCTGCTGATATACATTCCCATTCCCGCATGCTTTAAACTGTCCTTCACATTCTGTCTATAGAACGCTTCCGTAATCTTTTCTGCGTCTTCCCGAAAGCCCTCTCCGTCATCCCTGACACAAATACTTAATTCAGAATATCCCATCTTTACCAAAACCACAATCTGCTGTTTCCCATAACGGAGGGCGTTTGACAGAAGGTTTTCCGTTACCTCCAGAATCATTTCCCGATCTCCGCAAAATTCCTCCCTTGGTTCTATGACCTGCAGCGTACATCGTTTTCCATACTCTTTTCCCAAAATGGCAAGCTCTGAGCGGAGAGCTTCCTCTAACCATCCGGCAGAAATCTCCTCCGGGTTCATCTCCCGGTTTTCTAAACTGTTTAATTTCCGCATTGCTTCTACAAAAGCATCCATGCGTTCAATCTGGCGTCCGCTTTCCGACAGCATTTCCATCGCCTGTCTCAAATCGATATCCTCGCTTGGCAGGTACTCCGTCAGCATCTCCTGATATCCTTTTAAGACGGACAATGGAGCGCGTATATCGTGCGCAATAGCCGCCCGCAGCATCTTTTCTTCCTCAATCGTCTTCCATAATATCTGATTATTTCTGGCAAGCTGCCTGCGCATCCGCTCAAATTCCTTGCAGAGCGCGCCCATCTCATCCTTATTCTCATAAGAAACGGTGAAATCCAAATGATTCCCGGCAATCTTTTCCGCGGCTCCCGCCAGTTCTTCCATCGGCGCTTTCAGCTTGTTCTGGTAAAAGAGAAAAACCGCTCCGCAGCTTCCCACCATAGACAAGACCAGCACGGCGTAAGTCTGCAAAAAATCGCAAAGCTCCGACACGAAATAGTCGGACCTGGTCATCTCATAAGAGCTTGGCCTTGGAATATCCGCCACATAATCGGCTCCCTCCTTTTCCACCGCTTTAAAATACGCTTCTTCGTCCACATAATTCCACCAGATCTGCGTCTGCGTCCGCCCGGCAATCCTGATAATAACCGCTGAAAGGACAAAGCTGCAGAGCAACGCGGCCGCCATATAGAAAAGGATTGTTTTTCTCACGGAAAGATTCCTTATTTTATCCATCGGTATCCCATCCCCCATACGGTTTCAATATATTCCGTTTCTGTATATTGCCGGAACTTATTTCTGATTCTGCGGATGAGTTCTGTAATGACCCTGCCGTCGCCTTCCGCGTCGTATCCGCATACCTTCTCATAGATCCTGTCTTTGTCAAAAATCATTCCCGGATTCATGCTCAAGAATTCAATGATCCTATATTCCAATCCTGTCAGTTCCAGATAGCTGGTATGTATCTGCACAGTCTTCGCCTTATAATCAATGGACAGTTCGCCCTGAAAGCAGCATTCCGTCTTTCCCTTGCGCCGCACCTCCCGTTTCAGGTGCGCACAAATCCTTGCCTCCAGTTCTTTCAGGCTGAAGGGCTTTAAAATATAGTCGTCGCCTCCCGATAAAAGCCCGTTCACCACGTCTTGTTCCTCTACCCGGGCGGTCAAGAATAAAATAGGACAGGACACCTTATCCCGTATTCTCCTGCAAACCTCTATCCCGTCAATGTTCGGCATATTCACATCCAGCAATATAATATCCGGCCTCAAGTTTATCTTTCTTAACCCCTCCGCGCCATTCTCTGCGGTGATGACCTCATATTTTTTCAGCTCAAAATACTGTTTCAGCATTTTCAGCAGTTCCCTGTCGTCGTCGATGATCAATATCCTGTCAGCCATGTCTGCTTCCTTTCCTTATATGATATGGCAGCTTCTCTATGTTCCTGTCCCATCATGATACAATGATGTTGGGGTCAAAAGATGCCATACGGATTGTTCCGCACTTTGCGCTCCCACAATCCTACCCTAGCATCATACAATACAAATCACAACAACTAAACAACGAACGGACAGCCAAATTTAGTATAACGCCATCCGGCTAATAGACAACTCCGTCCCCTCCTTCTACAATAAACCCCACATCCAGAACCGTACCGTCCGCCGGAACGCTTCCGTTATAGTCCTTCGACCGGATGCGCAAGGAGCTTTCCCGCGCCTCATATTCGCCGTTCCAGCCATCTGTCAGCGTAATCTTGCTGTGAAATGGAATCTCTACCTCCCATCCGTCCATGTCCTTCCCGGAAGTATTTTTCAGCACAAGCTCGTACTGGTATACCGTCTTTCCCTCCGATTCCCAGCTATTTTTTACCAGCGCCTGTATCTCCATACCGCCGTTTGTCAAAGCCTCTGTCTCCTGAGTCTCTGAGCCACCGCCGTTCTTGCCGCCGGGTTCCTGCGCCTGTCCTCCGGCCTTTTCGCCGGATCCCTCCGGCTCCCCTTCCCCGGTCAGCATCCGGTACAGCCAGTTTCCCGCAGCGCTGAGATCCGATTCCTCAAATCCGCTGGTTTTCCCGCAGGATGGCAGGAGAATGGCCGAAGTTTCGTCCTTATTGGATAGATTCCATGCCACGCAGCTTACGCCCCGCTCCTTTAAAAGCTCCATCCACAGCCCCGCCTGTTCCTCGTCTATGGCTCCGCTTCCGCTGGCGTCGCAGATCCCATACTCCGACACAAATACCGGAAGCCCGGCGTCTACCGCCGCCTCCATCCTGCCCCTTAGCTCCTCCTTGTGGGTAGCCGCGTAAAAATGCAGGGTATACATCAGATTCCCATACCCTGTAATCGGGTCTGCCGCCGCTTCATCCACGAACTGGGACCAGTTGGGTGTCCCCACCAAGATTACTCCGTCCTCGTCATGAGAACGGATAACGCCGATCACTTCCTCTGCGTAGGACTTGATCTCACCCCACCCGGTTCCGCCGTTGGGTTCGTTGCAGATCTCGTAGAGCACATGGTCTGCGTCCGCGTACTCCTCCGCCATCTCGGCAAAAAATTCCTTCGCTTCCCCAAGATGCATATTAGGATTGGCGTCCGACAAGATATGCCAGTCAATGATCACATACAGATCCTGTTTCTTCGCATACGCCACGCCCTTCCGGATCAGTTCTTTTAAGGCCTCCCTGTCCCCATCCGTACAGTATCCGCCGGACTCCGCCGTGTACATGGCAAGGCGGATCACATTCACCTTCCATTCCTTCCTTAGCTGCCCGAAGCATTCCTCATTCACATAACCCGGAAACCATGCAAGGCCGTGGGTACTGACGCCTTTTAGCTGTACCGGGTTTCCATCCCCGCCGCAAAGCTTGGTTCCTTCCACATGGAGCGCTCCGGCGGTGGAGGGCGCTGCGATACCGCTTTCCTCCTGCCCTGTTTCCTTCCTCTGTTCCTTCCCTTCTTCTCTTTCCTGCGCCTGATCCGCCTTTTTATCTTCTCGTCTTTCTTCTTTCCCTGAACACCCCTGCATACAGCAAGCCGCCAGCAGTATACATACAATACCCAAAATCAGGATTTTCTTCTTTTTCATCTCTGCCTCCTAAGTGAATACAGCCGTAAACCGCATATGGTCTGTACCTCCGCCCTTTTCAATAGTAGCAGATAAAAAAGGTGAGGGCAATAGGAACCGAAAATAGAAAATTACTTGACTTCTTATATACTGTGTAGTACGATGTACCTATGTAAGGAGATATACTATGAATCTAGACAAATGGAAATCCCAGATCGTGAGAGGAACTTTAGAATACTGCATCCTGCTTATGTTGAGCAAGAAACCCTGCTACGGTTACGAGCTCCTGCAAAAGCTGGAACACTATCCCATCATAGCTTCCACAGAGAGCACCATTTACCCCCTCCTTAGGAGGCTTCTGAAGGAAAATTATCTGGAGTCCGTCTGGAAGGATTCCTACGAAGGCCTGCCTCCCAGAAAATATTACTCACTGACTTTAGAGGGAAAGGAATATTTAGACACCCTGTCAGAGGAATGGAACCGCCTGACAGAGACCATTACCAAGCTGAAAGGAGAACAGCCATGACAATGCCATTAGAAAAATATCTGAACGCCGTCAACAGGCACTTAAAACCCCTGCCCATATCCGAGCGGACTGACATTATAAAAGAAATCGAAGGAAGTATTCTGGAAATGGAACAGGATGGGCTGTCGCGCAAACAGATAGTCGAACGGCTTGGGACGCCGAAAGACCTTGCAAAAGCATATCTGGCGGACCTTCTGGCGGCGAACCAGAAGGTCCGCCCCAGCCGCATTCTCGCCGTCTGCGCCTTCTACGGCACGGTGGGGTTTTCCGGGTTATTCATTATCCCTGTGCTGGGGATCATCGCGCCCTGCTTTTTATTGTTTGGAATCCTGTCGCCTCTGGCAGGCACAGTAAAATTAATCGGCAGCTCGTTTGGCCTAAACCTGCCTTTCACCCGGTATATCATATTTACCTTCGGTTCCGCCACGCTAAGCCCCATCCCCGCATTCTTTGCGTCCATCGTGCTGGGCGCCGCCTTAGCCCTCATCGGATACGGCGCATGGCGGCTGTTGCTGCTCTACTGCCGGAAGGTCGGCAGTGCAAAACGAAAGTGGCTGTGAATCATTTCAGTTTCCCGTGCAGCGTATGGTACGCCAGATCAAACGCGCGCTCCTGCCCGCTCTGGCTGCATACCGCAATTTCATTGCGCTTTCCTGCATGGTCTGTGAGAAATAAAGTCTTCTGCCTGTAATTTCCCTGCTGTCTGATTCCCACCTCCACTTTCTCCATCTCTTTTAACGGATAGATCCGGATCTCGCTTCGGTAGAGCACCGCGTATTCTCTGGTAATCATCAAGCGGTAATCCGGTATCTCTACCGTCTCTCTGTCGATAAGCTGGTTGAAAAAATCTTCCTTATCTTCGATTCCGTCAAGCTTACTCCGAAGGGCTTTCTGAGAACGGATATTCAGCGCTCCAAGAGCCGCCCCAAGAATGGCAAGGATATATCCAAGGATCCCGCCTGCCAAAATAGCAAGCAGGGCTGCGGCCAAAAGGCTGATCCAGATGATCATTCCCAGCCTCAGGCTCTTGGCCTGTTCCTCAATCAAATCATAATATTTCTGCTGTCCTGCTGTCTGTATCTCCATATTTCCTGTCTTCTTCTCCTTCAGCGATCAGCGGATCCTCTCCGGGAATCCTACTTTTTTCTGCACCTTGCGCAGCGTCTTCATGGCGTAGTAATTCGCCTTCTCTGCATTTTCCTTAATGATGCCGTCAATATAAGCCTTATCCTGATTCAGCCTTGCCACCTCGTCCTGAAGGGGTTTTAATACGGATACCACCGCTTCTCCTACCGCAAGCTTAAAGTCTCCGTAGCCTTTGCCGTCAAATTCCTTCACGACCTCCTCCGGTGTTTTTCCGGTACATGCGCTGTAGATATCAATCAGGTTCTTTACTCCAGGCTGCTCCTCCCGGTAGCGGATCTGAGCCTCGGAATCCGTCACCGCGCGCTTGCATTTCCGCATGACCACATCCGGCGCATCCATCAAATAAATACTTGCGTTCGGGTTCTCATCGGACTTGGACATCTTCTTAGTAGGTTCCTGAAGACTCATAATCTTCGCCCCTACTTTCCCAATATAAGCCTCCGGAACGGTAAATACATTTCCATAAATGTTATTAAATCTCTGGGCGATATCTCTGGTAATCTCCAAATGCTGCATCTGGTCGATCCCCACCGGAACCACATCCGCCTGATACAGCAGGATATCCGCCGCCATCAGCACCGGGTAGGTAAAGAGCCCCGCATTGATATTGTCCGCATGCTTGGCAGACTTATCCTTAAACTGGGTCATGCGGTTCAGCTCTCCCATGTAGGTAAAGCAGTTCAAAATCCACGCCAGCTCCGCATGGCCGGATACGTGGGACTGATAATAAATGCAGTTCTTCTTCGGGTCAAGCCCGGCCGCAATATACAGGGTCAGAAGCGCCCTTGCGCGCTTTCTAAGCTCCGCCGGATCCTGCCTCACCGTAATGGAATGCATATCCACCACGCTGTAAAAACACTCATACTCATCGCTTAAAGAAACCCAGTTCTTAAGGGCTCCCAGATAGTTGCCAAGGGTCAGGTTTCCCGTCGCCTGCATACCGCTGAATAATACCTTCTTATCTCCAATCATCTTATTTTCCTCCTCATTACTCTACTCTGTATGTATTTCCGCAAAGCATTGTGCCAAGCAGCCAATTACTTAATATTCGATGTACTAGTATCATAATATGCTACATTTTCTGAAAGAATCTCCGGCACGCCGTCCTTTACTAACACCTCTGTCACGCCGCAGTTCCTGCTGCAGCCCTCTCCCCAGAACCGCTCTATCGGCAATCCTTTGATGTTAGCGAGAATCCCAGCGAGCGCCGCCCCATGGGTGGATACCAGAATGGTAAAATCCTGATATTCCGGCCTGCAACAGATATCCTCTAGGAAATCCCCGGTGCGTTTTTTAAGCGTCTCTAGGCTCTCTCCGTCCGAAGGCGCCTGATAGTTCCCGGGTTCGTCAAAGAAACACTGAAACTCTCTCGGCATCTCCTCGTCCCATGCTTCCGGATCCCAGCATCTTCCCTCATATTTCCCAAAAGACACCTCGATGATCCGCTCATCTGTTTTGATCGGCACCCCCCTGTCCTTAAGGATCAGCTCCGCCGTCTCCCTTGCGCGCCCTAAAGGACTGCATAAACACAGGTCAAAGGGTACGTCCCGAAGCCCCTCCCCGGTCTTTACCGCCAGCTCTCTCCCAAATTCATTCAGCGGCACGTCAATCTGCCCCTGATTCTTCTTCTGCTTATTATAATCCGTTTCTCCATGACGTATCAGATACAGCTTCATCTCAAAACCTCCATTTTCACAAATCCTAGTATAACACAGTTTTCTTCTTCTTTACATAGCTATTTTTTTAAATCCGTGTTACAATAAAAAAACAGTTACTGTTCACACAATAGGTTACTGTGAACGGAGTGATTAGTAACAAAAAAGGAGATTACGATTATGGAAAAAATCACGAGCTTTACCATAGACCATATCAAACTGGTCCCCGGCGTATATGTATCAAGAATTGATTATGTGAAGGGAAATCCGGTCACCACTTTTGACCTTAGGATGACAAGCCCCAATGACGAACCGGTCATGAACACGGCCGAGGTACATACCATTGAACATCTGGCCGCTACCTTTCTTAGGAACCATGCCGAATATGGGGACAAGACCATCTATTTCGGCCCTATGGGCTGCCGCACCGGCTTTTATCTTCTGCTTGCGGGAGAATATGAATCCAAGGACATTGTTCCGTTAATGAAAGAGATGTTTACCTTCATCCGGGATTTTAAAGATGAAGTACCGGGCGCATCGCCAAAGGACTGCGGCAACTATCTGGATATGAACCTTCCAATGGCAAACTATCTGGCAGACAGGTATTTAAAGAATGTATTAAATGAGATTACGGAGGCGCAGTTAGTCTACCCGGTATAATCCCAAAAGTCAAAGACAGCCGGAACGCTGATTTTGGTTTTATTCACCGCTCCGGCTGTCTTTCTATTTATATGCAGACTTATTTCAGCTTGCTCTCGAAAATCTCAACAATTGTTTTCTCTGTTCCAGTCATTCCCGGCGAAGCAATCAGTCCCATATTCCGCATGGTTTCTTCCGCGGTTTTTCCATTGATGCCATGTATCTTCTCAATATATACGCCATTCATAGCAAATTCAGCCGCTTGGTATGCCGCGTCTACTGCCACGATTCCTTTCATGGTACAGCCCTGATTGCCGCCGTCGCAGATCATTCCTGTAATACTGCCCGCCATATTCTGAATCGTATACTCCATCATTTCTACCGTACCGCCCCTGAGATAAACCAGCCCGCACGCCATACCTGTTCCAGCCGCAATGGCGCATCCGCAGAAAGCGGACAATTTCCCTGAATACTCCTTAATATAAGTACAGATCAGATAGCTGAGCGCCGTTGCCCGAAGAAGCTGTTCCTCCTCATAGCCGTTGACCTTATAGGCCGCATACAGCGGCATGGTCGCAATAATCCCGTGCGCTCCCGAACCGGTAATACTCATTGCCGGCTTATCCAGGCCGATTACTCTTGCTTCTATTGCTGCATTGCAAAGCAGCGATGCAGTAAGCTGTTCATTTTCGGATATTATCTGACCGCCGTTTTTCTTCATCAAGTATTTGGCAAAGACAGTTCTTGAATTATGCATCCCTTCTTCAAACAATTCCCAGTTCACCCGGTAGGCTTCCCGGATAAATCCCAATTCCCCTATCTCTACAGAAGCTGCATAGTCATAGAGCTGTCTAAGCGTGTAGCTGTGAATGAGATGCTTTTCCTCTTCTCCCTTTTCCTGCTCTCTCTCACTTCCCTCTTTCTTCTCCGTCTCAAACTCCGTACGTCCATTTACAACAATCTTTGTAATATTCGTATGTGAATCCTGAATGGTAACTACAGCCTTATCCGACTTACCTGCCACCGAAGCCTCTATGAAAATCCTGCTGCTGATCCCGCTGAGGGAAACGCTGACTTTTCCGCTTTCTATCAGCTTAGCCGCCTTTTTATGATCCTCCGGTTTCACATCTGCAAGCGCTTCCAGCCCTTTCTCTGCATTTCCGGCAGCAGCTCCAAGGGCAGCCGCATAGATGCTCCCAGTCTCGGTGCTGCCCGGAATCCCGCAGGTAAAGGCATTCTTATACATACCGCTGTTCATAGATACATGGATGCTTTCTAATTCTCCATGCACATAGTCTGCCGCCCTGGCTGCAGCAAATGCTATCGCTCCCGGCTCCGTAACTCCAAGCGCAGGCTTCATATCCTCATAAATCAATTCCGTCAATTCATGCATATCCCTCTTCCCTCCTCAGTGAATTATAAATCTTATAAATGAAAGAAGAGAACCTTTTGTCACCTGCACTCAGTCCTCTTCCTCTCCATTTCTTTTAAAAAATACAGCGGCGTCTTTTCTTTTTATTTTTCATAACGATTCTGCGGATATAGGCAAATGTCTTTTCTTCCCCCTGCTCCGCCAGCATCTTTAACAAATGGTGCAGCAGCGCGGCAGTATCTTTATGTACCATGCTGCCAAGCTTCGCCGCCCCCTGCTCATAATACTCCAATGGATGGCAGTCTTTATAATTCTCCTTCTGATAAGTCTTAGATGCCGCCACACGGTCCATAAACATTTCAATCACATATTTGGTCGGCATCTTTGTACCTGCAAGAATCCGTTCCTTCTCCGCCGTATAATCAATCCAGTATTCATAATGATGCTTATTGCGCCCTTTATGATGCAGCCAGGCAGTGGACACCCCTGTAGCCTCCCGCTCTGCATTATTCGGACTCCTATTTCCTTGAAAATACCTGCATCCAACCAAAAATTCCGCAGGCGAATACTTCGATAGGTCATGAAGCAGTCCCTGCTTATACAGTCCCACTCTAAAGCACCCCTTCATAACCAGCAGCTTATGATGATTAATTGTCCGCAGATGATCCAATGCTTTCATACCGCATAACCTCTTTCTTTCCTAAAAAATATATGTCAGAAAATATAAAATCAGTAGGTGGACCGGATAAAACAGGTAAAAGAAATACTTCATACTCCTGCCCTTTTCGCCGTTATACAGAGCAATCGGTATCACCGCCAGCGCCCCTGCCGACTGAATCCGGTTTCCCCACAGAAAGTTCCAAGCCGCTCCGCCAATATACTGCACCGCCTTCTTATCTCTCGCCATCTGAAAAATTGCAATCAAAAGGATACCGCGGAACCCATAATCCGTATGCAGAAGCTCAGCCGCCCACATTGCCAGAATTATAATGCCGATTCTTATTATGATTTCTCTCTCTTTATCAGCCAGCCACAGCATCCCAAGTCCTATAAGAAGAGTAAAAAATACATTTTGTTTCTCCAATGTCCAAACCGATTCGTGGAATGCCAGATCAAAAGGGATTTCAGAAATCAGCGCAAATACTCCGAGCCTTGCCATATACTTCCTTACATTCCCCGTATGATAATATCCCTCTACCAGAAGAAAGCAGAATATTGGAAATGCAAGCCTTCCAACATAACGTAAGAAGAGCGTCTCCGGACAAAGAACCGCCCCTACGTGGTCCGCCGCCATGGATACGATCGCCAGCACCTTCAATTCAAAGGAAGAAAATCCTTTTTGTCTCTCTGCTGTAGCTTTCATTACTGCCTGCCTGCCAAAATTTGAATCGTACGCTCTGCAACTACCGTATCATGCTGGTTTTCCACAAGTTCCGGTTCCTTCAAAATGCCTTTACTTGTAGAAGCGATCACGTGCCACTTTTTCTTATCTGAAAGCGCCGGCAGCGCAAACCTATGCTCCAGCCAATGCATATTATAGATAACAAATATATCTTCGTCCGCAGCGACGGCGCCGCAGTAAAACACTCCCAGCAGTCTGCTGCTGACTTCGTCCGGCGTACGCCACGCATATTCTCCGTGATAGGATACATCCGGAATCCCGCACCTTATGGAGTCCATACCCCTCAGCGGCTCTTCCTGCATAAAAACCGGATGCGCCTTTCTAAGCGCAATCAGTTCTTTTACATAATTAAACGTATCTTCCTGTCTCTTTAACCTGCTCCAATCCAGCCATGCAGTTGGATTATCCTGGCAATACACATTATTATTTCCCTTCTGAGTATTGCCAAACTCATCTCCCGCCAGTATACATGGCGTTCCCTGCGCAAACATAAGCAGTAAAAACGCATTGCGTATTTGGTTCTTTCTCAGTTCATTTACTGCCTTTTTCCGGCTCGGTCCCTCCGCTCCGCAGTTCCAGCTATAATTATAATCCGGTCCGTCCTGATTATTCTCCCCGTTTGCCTCATTATGCTTACTGTCATAGGACACCAGATCGTTTAACGTAAATCCATTATGGCTGGTAATGTAGTTATAACCGTCTCTTGTATGATGATTCAGCCAGTAAACCACCCCGCTTACCATGCCCTCGTCCCCTTTGAGGAATCTTCGCATCGTATTCTGGAAATCCTCCCTGTGGATAAGCAGCTTTGTCTTTTTAAGTATCGGATCCGCATAAATCATGTCCATAGGAGCAACTAACGGATTCAGGATAAACCCATCCACATGGTATTCCATCCGATAGTACCTGAGACATTCCTCCATCATCTGTTTTGAAGTCCCGCCGTCAAAAGGCATTTCCAATACTACCTCAATCCCGGTTTTGTGACAGGCTTTTACCATATCTTTCAGCTCTGTAACCGCATCCCTAGAAGCCGCGTAATTGCTCTTTGGCGCAAAATAGTAACCGGCGCCATATCCCCAATAGTTTACCCCAGCTCTTGTACGCTCTTCAAACTCATATACCGGCATACAATGAATCTGATTAATTCCCAGCTCTGTTAAATACGGAAGCTTCTCTATAATCCCCCGGAAGGTTCCCTTATATTTTACTTTTGAAGAAGAATGCTTAGTAAATCCTCTTACATGCAGGCTGTAAGCAACGACGCGGTTCATAGGGATATTTAAAGGCTCATCCCCCTCCCAGTCATAGACGTCTCTCACAAGCTCTCCTCGCATCTCCCCGGCAGATACATCCTTTGTTTCTCCCCAGCCCTTTCTACCTGTCAGCTTCTTCACATACGGGTCCACATAATATTCGCCGTCAATCCGGTAAAGATACTCATAAGTTCTCCCTGTCATTTCTTCAAGGGACACACAGCGCACTTCTCCCACGGCCGTCTCCTCCGGCAGTTCACAGGTAAAGACCGGAGTTTCTCCCTTCTTTCGGTATAACAGCAGTTCGCAGGTTTTTCCCTGCGGGATGGCAACTGCAAAGTTCATCCCTTTATCTGTTCCTGTTACTCCAAGAGGTAATGGTGTTCCCTGTGTCTGCTTCATATTATTCTCCTTACTGCCAGCCGTCAGCCCCGTACATTTTCACATTGTCACTATTAATCATAAAAACATCTTCATATATCTCTTCTTCGTATTCATCTCCGTCAAGAATCGCAATTCCTGTCTCTGCCGCTTGTTTTCCTATACCTATCGGCGACTGCGCCGCCGTTCCGGCAATCTGTGTATCTGGTTTCATAAGCTCTTTTTTAATATCCGGCGAGCCGTCTACACCGTAAATAATCACATTCCGCATTCCGGCAAGATTCACCGCAGTAGTAGCTCCTACCGCAATCTGGTCGTTGCCGCACATAATCACATCAATATCTTCATGTTCCTTCAATATCTCCTGTGTAATCTCCAGCGCCTTTTGAAATTCCCCATTGGTATCGGCTCTGTCGACAATCTCAAATCCGGATTCCGCAGAAGAAATTGCTTTTTCAAATCCGGTAATCCTTTCATTGATAGAATTCTGGGTCGGACACTCTAGAATCAATATCCTTCCGCCCTCCGGACATTTATCCAGAAGATCTTCTCCGCAGATATATCCGGCTGCCTCATTGTCAGAACCAATGTACGCATCTATATATCCCATCTCTTTCACCTGCGTATCCACATTAATGATCTTAACGTCCGCCTCCTTAAGCGCTTCCAATGCGTCTGTAATCTCCACCCAGTTAACCGGACAGATAAATATCGCGTCAATCCCTTCATCAATCATCTCCATAATCTGTTCATTCTGAAGGGCGGGATCGCTTTCCGGATTCTTCGTAATCAGCGTATAGCCTTCCTTGTCAAGAACTTCCTTTATTGCGCTCTCCAACGTGATAAAGTAAGGGTTGTCCATATCAATCGCACTGAATCCAAATTTATACCCAGTATCTTCTTCCCCTGCTTCTTCTGCTTCCTCCTCCGAAGATACAGCATTATCCTCCGGCGTCCCAACTGCCTTCTTGCAGCCGTACAAAGCAAGTATGCCTATGAGCAGAGAAACGAGTACAATCAATGCTTTCTTTTTCATAAATCCTTCCTCCCTGCGTATACATATTCATTCTACAACATTTTATAGCATTTGACCAGAAAAAAGTTTTCAGTGCATTCCTGACCCGTGAACAGTATCAAGCAGTTCATTGACAAAACGGGAAGGATGCGCCTCTTTTCCGTTTTTATTTTTGACATAACTGATGATAAGCTCTCTTTTTGCCCGGGTCATAGCCACATAAAACATCCTCCGTTCCTCCTCAAGCTCTACCTCAAGCTTTGCTTTCTTATAAGGAATCACGCCTTCGTTACTCTGAATAATGAATACCGTATCAAATTCCAACCCCTTCGCCCCGTGCATCGTCATCAAACGGATGCCTTCTATTTCTTTCGATTTCCGTTTCTTTTGTTCATTCAATATCTTTGTATAATCTTCTATGTAAGAAAGCCATTCAGAGATACATGTAAATTCCTTTGCCCGCTCTTCTGCTTCTGCAAGTATCGAAAATAATTCCTCTTCTCCAATTCTTCTGGTCTTTGCATATTCCTTCAAATAATCATCATAACCGATATGCTTCCTAATATATTGTATCGACGCATAGGGCGTCTGGCCTTCGAGCATCTTTACATCCCATTCAAACTGGTCAATTCTGTCCAGCATCCAGCTCTTATCCATATAGAACCGCCTAAGATCCTCAAAATCTGCCCTATCATGCTCCAAGCTCTCTCTGCTGATATACCGCTTCGGCGCGTTCATTACATCTAGAAACACCCTTCTGCTGCGGTCTCCCGCCGCCAGTCTCACATAGTTAAGAAGCTTCCTCACTGCAAAATGCTCATAAATATTCTGTATCTGTTCTCTCGCCTGAAAGGGAATCTGATTCTCCAAAAGGAGCTCCATCAAGGTCCTTGCATCATTCCCGGTCCGGTACAAAACGGCAATCTGATGGTACGAAATCCCTTTATCCGCAAGCTCTTTTACCTTTTTAATCAGATATCCGCCCTCCTCCACAGAATCCTTAACCTCCTGCACATGGATGCAGGAGCCTTTCTCATTCTCTGTAGAAAGCTTCTTCTTATACCGCCTGCTGTTGCAGCCGATTACCTTAAGCGCCCCATTTACAATATTCTTACTGGAACGGTAATTTACTCCCAGCACAAGCTTCTCGGCCTCCGGATAATCCTCCCCAAACCCAAGCATAATCTCCGGACTTGCTCCTCTGAACCGATAAATGGACTGATCGTCATCCCCTACGACAAACAGATTATTCTCCGGAAGGGCAAGCATACGCACTACCTCATACTGTACCCTGTTCACATCTTGAAATTCATCGATCAGGATAAATTGAAACCGTTCCTGCCACTGTTTTAACAGATCCTTCCTCCGCCGGAACAAATCATAGCACAGCAGAAGCATATCATCAAAATCAATCTTTCGCAGCTCCTTCCGCTGCTTCTCGTAAGCATGATATATTCTCCCGAACATCGCCCCATGGCGGGCGGATTCATACCGTTCAATGGGAAGCCCGCTGTTTTTCACATTGCCGATCTCCGTGATCAAATCCTGAATCTCTTCCTTCTCATCAAAAGACTCCAGCTCATATCCAAGCTCCGGAGAATAGATAATCTGACGGAGAAGCTGGTATTTCTCCTCTTCTGTCAGAATGTTTCCAGCGCTTAAACGGTACGCCCATTTCAATATTCCAAAATACACTCCGTGAAAGGTTCCAAACGTAACCGGCAGGCTTCTGCCCTCCATCAGCATTTTGAACCTATTCTGCATCTCATAGGACGCCGCCCGGGTAAAAGTAATGACCAGAATATTTTCTGGTCTTACTTTATAATGCTCTATTAAATAATAAATCCGCCTGGCAATGGTAAACGTCTTACCGGAACCCGGTCCCGCAAGCACCATGCAGGGACCTGTATAATGTCTGATCGCACGCTCCTGTATCTGATTCGGACGCATGAACTACCTCGTTTCTAATTTCTGAATCCCCATACGGATGCGCGATAAGGACTCTTCCTTCCCAAGAACATCCATAATCTCGGTTGCTCCTCCCGGCGTATTCTGTCTGCCTGAAATAGCTGTACGGATCGGCCACATCACATATCCTATCTTTTTCTCGTTCTCCGCCGCATACTGCTTCAGCGTCTCAAACAATGCATCATTGCCAAAATCCTCCTGCTTCTCCAAAACAGGAAGCACACCCTTTAAAAGCTCTAAGGAATTCTCTTCATTGGTCTTCATCTTCTTATGGCAGTACATTGCCGTATCATATTCAGGAACCGCTGCAAAGAAATCAATCTGTTCTTTGATGTCCAGAAACGTCTCAATCCTTGTCTTTACCAACCCGGCAATCTTACGCAGATCGTATTTGTTTCCAACAGCCTCTTCTATATACGGCTTTGCAAGCATGAAAAACTTCTCCGAGTCCATAGCCTTTAAGTATTCGCTGTTCATCCACTTAAGCTTTACCACGTCAAATACCGCCGGCGACTTACTCATATGGCGGTAATCAAATGCTTCCACCAGCTCTTTCAGTGTGAATATCTCCCGGTTGTCCTCCGGACACCATCCAAGCAGCGCCACATAATTCACAATCGCCTCGGAGACAAAACCCTGCTCCAGCAGATCTTCATAAGAAGAGTGGCCGCAGCGCTTGCTCAGCTTCTTATGGGTCTCATCCGTAATCAGAGGACAGTGCACATACGTAGGAACCTCCCAGCCAAACGCCTCATAAAGACGATTATACTTGGGAGCGGAAGACAGGTACTCATTCCCCCTTACCACATGGGTAATCCCCATCAGATGATCGTCAACTACATTAGCAAAATTATAGGTCGGATATCCGTCGGATTTAATCAGTATCATATCATCCAGCTCCGCATTCGGCACTGTAATATCCCCGTAAATATCATCGTGGAACGTAGTTGTCCCCTCTGTGGGCATATTAATACGGATAACATAAGGCTTTCCCGCATCCAGATTCGCCTGAACCTCTTCTTTGCTCAGGTTCAAGCAGTGCTTGTCATAAACTACAATCTCTGTCCCGGACTCGGATACGGTGCTTCTCAAGGATTCCAGTCTTTCCTTGTCGCAGAAACAATAATACGCGTCCCCCTGTTCAATCAACTGCTTTGCATACTTCAAATACAGGCCGGATGCATTCCGCTCACTCTGAACATAAGGGCCCACGCCCCCATCCTTATCCGGTCCCTCATCGTGTACCAGCCCGGTCTTTTCTAGGGTCCGGTAAATAATCTCAAGAGCGCCCTCCACAAAACGCTCCTGATCCGTATCCTCAATCCGCAGCATAAAATCCCCATCCTCATGCTTTGCGATCAGATACGCATACAGCGCCGTTCTCAAATTGCCCACATGCATCCTTCCTGTAGGACTCGGTGCAAATCTCGTTCTTACTTTACTCATCTTATATCTCCACTTCTTTCATTTAGAATACACTTCTTTACATAATCCTATCAGAATTACTTCTCTTCGTCAACCTAAATCACTTCTTCTTCCGTTCTCGCCAATAGTCTCCTCCAAACACTTCCCTTGGAATCGACACCGCAGACACGATTCCCAGCACAATTCCGAATGCAATCTTAAGGGCCAGAAAGCCGCTCTGTCCGGCCTCCCTCGTCTCACTAATTACCAGATCATACGCCATATAATACACGCTTGCTCCCGGAATCAGCGAAAATATCCCCGGGATTACAAACATCGTAATCGGACATTTCATCCGCACCGTAAGAACCCTAGAAATAAGTACCACCGTAAGAGATGCAAAAAAAGACGCAATCGCCGGTGAAGTCTGATTTACCGCGGCGCAGTACACCAGCCACCCAAGTGTCCCGATGGTAGCACAGCTTACGTAAAACCGTTTGGGAACATTAAATAATACTGCAAAAGCGACCGTTCCCATACACGGGCAGACTACGTTTACTATAAACCAGTTAAGCATATTCCCACACCTCCAATCCAATTGCTAAAAATCCCCAGCGCAACGCCGACGCCAATGGCAATATACACAAATACAAGCAAGGCATCAATCATCCTCACCGTTCCAGACAAGAAATCACTATCCGCTATATCCCTGATCGCATTTACAAAAGCAGCTCCCGGCACCAGCGGCATAATCCCCGCTATGATCATGCCGTCTACCTTCATAGAAACCGGAACAAATACATACATCGCCGCCGCCATCGAAGTAATCAAAATCCCTCCGAATATATTGATAATAATCTTCGACAGCCTGTGCTTTCCAGCAAACAGCACCCAGATATACAAAACGCATCCGATAAAAAACGCACAGATACTTTCCGTGGCGCTGGCTCCCAGAAGATATCCAAAAGCGCTGGCTCCCACCCCGGCAGACAACACCAACTGATACTTCTTCTTCGCAGGCATATGCTCAATTCTGTCAAGATCCTCAATTGCCTCCTCCAGATTAATCATGCCTGACGTAATCTTTCTGGACAGATCATTTACCTCAGCCACAATCTCAAGATTTGCGCTGGATAACGGCACATGCTTAATCTTAGAATATAACTCTTCGCCGTCACGCTCAGCATTAATAAAAATTGCATGGCTCAGTACAAAGGTATCCACTTCCTCTACATGATAACGTTTGCAGATCCGCTGAATCGTCTCATCTACACGAAATATCTCCGCTCCGTTTTTCAGAAGAATCCTTCCTGCGTCCAAAGCAAAATTCACAACCCTTTTCAAATCAACCTCTGCATCCAGATCCTTTTTCAGATACACCAGATCCTTCATCTGTTTTCCGTCCAGATAGATTGGTTCCTTATAATTATGTACATAATAATCTTCTAACGTATGGGAATACTCAAAACCGCCTTTTTTATATGCCCTCATACTTTCTTCGTAATCCCATGTCCCCACATACATGGTATCGCATTCCTTGCGGTAATTTTCGCTGAGATAATGGATCATCGCCCGGGTATATCCCTTGCCGCCATTTCCATAAGTAGTCACAAGATTGCGTATCTCACATTCCCTGTTTCCGGAAGCCGTAACTACCGCCAGCGTACAAAGCTCTTTCCCTTCATATAACGCAAACATATCCCCAGTGTCCAGATATCGGTATACCATGTCACTCTGAGGATCTGTCAGCAAAAGTAAATCCATATATTCTGTTTTATTTTCTGTAATCTGCTGAAATCTCATAGCTATCCCCCTGTAACGGGCGGCGGATGCACTTTACGCATCCCGCGCTCTCTCCTTGTAAACCTCACACATTATAGCACTGCCGTTCAGAAAATTACAGTTCTTTTCACATTTTTTCTATTATATTAATTCATACCATCTATAAGCAAACGTAATAAAAGACATCTTCAAGGCTTATTTCCTATAGTTTTCTACCCGTCCATCTGCCAGTCCGCCGATATACTGACTGCTGCTATCGCCCCGTCAGCCGCCGCCGTTACCACCTGTCTCACAGACTTTACGCGGATATCCCCGGCTGCATAAACTCCTTTCAAACTGGTACGCATATCCTCATCTGTCCGGATATATCCCCGTTCATCCATATCAACCATCCCGTTTACCAGAGATGAGTTCGGGATATTCCCCACGAATCCAAAGAGTCCAAGCATACCGTCCGACGGATCCGCCGATATCTTTGTCTGTTCTCCGGTTTTTACATTTCGAATAATCAGCCCCTGAAGGACGCCTTCGCCAAAAGCCTCCTCTACTACGCTGTCCCAAAAAAATTCTATTTTAGGATTTTTAAAAGCCCGGTCCTGAATAGACTGCACAGCCCTAAGCTGATCCCTTCTGTGGACAATAGCAACCTTTCTGGCAAATCTGGTCAGATAAACAGCTTCCTCCACCGCCGCATCTCCCCCTCCGGCTACATACACGTCCAGTCCGGTAAAGAAATTCCCGTCGCAGGTAGCGCAGTAAGAAATCCCGCTTCCCTTAAACTGCATCTCGCCTTTACAGCCGATTGGTCTTGGGGATGCCCCCATAGCGAGCACCACAAAACGCCCGCTGTAGGTCTCCTTCTGCCCACGGAACTCTTTTATTTCCCTGTCAAGCACAGCTTCCGTAATAACGTCCTGCACTCTAACCGCTCCGAAATGCTCCGCCTGAAGCGCCATTCTTTTTGCAAGGCTCTCTCCGGTCTCGCCCTCTAACATCTGTCCCGGATAATTCTCTACAGCATCCGTAGCCGCAATCTGTCCGCCGCTTATTCCCTTTTCAATTATAAGCACCGAAAGCCCGCCTCTTGCCGCATACAGCGCTGCTGACAAGCCCGCCGGTCCCGCTCCTAAAATCATCACATCATAAATTTTCTTATTCATATCCATTATTATTACTCGCTCTTCCTGTCCTATACCTATTTTTCAGTAACAATTCAGTCGAAGGCAGAACTGTTACAGTATTTATACATGTATCTCTGCTTCCACGCCAAGAAGCTCCCTATTTCTCTCAAGCATCGGCCGGATCACCTCGTTTAGGTACTTATCTACCTGAATGGCCGCCCGGCCCGTATATTTTGCCGGATCCATGGTCTTCTTCAGCTCTTCCAGCGTAAGATTAAACGCCGGATCTGCCGCAATCAGTTCCAGAAGATTATTATCTAATCCCTCTGCCTTTACATTTCTTCCTGCTTCCATAGACAGTTCGCGAATACGCTCATGAAGCTCCTGCCTGTCTCCGCCGGCCTTTACTGCGTCCATCATAATATTTTCCGTTGCCATAAACGGAAGCTCCGCCATCAGGCGCTTCTCAATTACTTTTGGATATACTACCAAACCGTCCGCCACATTCAGACACAGATCCAAAATACCGTCAACGGCAAGAAACCCTTCTGGAATACTCAGCCGTTTATTCGCCGAATCATCTAATGTCCGCTCAAACCACTGAGCTGCCGACGTAATCGCCGGATTCAGCGCGTCAATCATCACATATCTTGACAGAGATGCAATCCGCTCGCTTCTCATAGGATTTCTCTTGTATGCCATAGCGGAAGAACCAATCTGAGTCTTCTCAAAAGGCTCCTCCACCTCTTTCAAATGCTGCAGAAGACGGATATCATTGGAGAATTTATGAGCGCTGGCAGCAATTCCCGCAAGCACATTCAACACCCTTGTATCCACCTTGCGGGAATAGGTCTGTCCGGATACCGGATAGCAATCCTCAAATCCCATCTTCTCTGCAATCATCGGGTCAATCTTATCAATTGTCTCCTGATCCCCGTCAAACAGCTCCAGAAAACTCGCCTGCGTACCCGTGGTTCCCTTAGAACCAAGAAGCTTTAAAGTTCCCGCCACATATTCTAAGTCCTCCAAATCCATGGCAAATTCCTGTATCCAGAGCGTCGCTCTCTTTCCTACCGTCGTAGGCTGGGCCGGCTGAAAATGAGTAAACGCAAGCGTCGGCTGACTCTTATACCGCTCTGCAAAGCCGGCAAACTTCGCAATTACATTCACAAGCTTTGTCTTCACCAGCTTCAATGCCTCTGCCATAACAATCATATCCGTATTGTCCCCCACGTAACAGGACGTGGCTCCCAGATGAATGATCCCCTTCGCCTTCGGGCACTGCACTCCATACGCATATACATGGGACATAACGTCATGCCTTACGATTCTCTCCCTCTCCTTTGCCACATCATAATTAATATCCTCCGCATGGCTCTTAAGCTCCTCAATCTGTTCCTCCGTAATATCAAGTCCCAGCTCTTTCTCCGTCTCTGCAAGAGCTATCCACAGCCTTCTCCATGTACGGAATTTCATATCCGGGGAAAAGATATACTGCATCTCCTTACTTGCGTACCGTTCAGATAATGGACTCTGATATCTGTCATTACTCATAGTTCTCCTCCTTATTAAGACGCCGCGCTGCGGCGCTTTCAGTTTATATTATTATTTATTTGTTCTTCGATATTCCTTTTTCCAGCGTTCATAGGATTCATCCGTAATATCCGGATTCATCTGACGCTCCGCTAATTTGAGTTCCTCCTTAAGCTCCGCGTCCAAAGTCAGGTAAATCGGCTCCTTAGAAAGCATCTTTACATATTTTGCCTCCGGCAGATACCGATAACAGCAGTACAGATACGCCCGCAGCATATCAAGCTCCTGACAAATCTCAAACCCCTTCTCATACATATGAGCCGCTTCCTCATAGAAAAACATCCTGCCATAAGCCGCTCCAAGGCAGGAGTATACCCTCCCGTAAAACTCCTTTCCCACCGAATCATCCCATTCCTTGTGGATGATGGACTGGTAAATCAAAATCGCAGAGGCATTCTCGCCGGAATTTAACAGGTTGTCCGCCTTATATTTTTCTCTCTCAACTTCATTCTGGTTCCGAAGGCGCTCCAAGATATTATGCATCTTTGTAATCTCTGCCATGGAGTAAATGGAAGCATAGCTTAATACCGTCAGCAAAAACTGCTCAACCGAACCATTATGCTCTAACTGATTCCTTAACTCCGCCGACAAGTCATAAAGCTCCAGCTCATCCTCCAGCCAGTCGCAGAGGTTCCTGTTTACAATGGTATAATCCACAAGATAAAGATTATTGCAGAAATAATAGCATAGTTCTTCTATAGTATAAATATGCATATGGACTCTCGCAATCTCATATGGATGTTTTGCTTTTTTCTTATGACAGAGAATTAAACTGCCCATTGCTTCCTCCTAAATGTATCGTTTTTTCAGTCTGGAAATCCGTAGCCGGATAAAATTCTCCAAAGCCAATATCCCGGAATCTTATCTTACAGGTATTCTCATCCAAAAACATCGTTTCAATAGAAAGCCTCAGCGCATAATCGTTCCGCTCAGGAAGTCCCGCAAGAGACACCGTCTCCGCTTGAAGTTCGCCCGTGGCCAGCGATTCGATATGAATCTCAATATCCGAGGTATCCTCTAAAAGCACCTCCCACTGTCCGTCCGACTCGTACCAGTGGCTTCCCCACTCTACAATCGGATACCAGCCTTCCTTGCCATGCACCCGCATGCGGAGACACACCTGCTCCATCATCTTCGTCTCATCCAGATAAACCGGCATTTCATCATCCTCGCTCATCCGGCGGCAGGAGCCATAGCAGGCGCCTTTACTGTACAGATTGTTACCGATAAAAGCCCTGCGTCCGTTGCAAAGCACTTTCAGCGAACTGGGATACCAGTTATTCTCAAAGCCTTCTCCGGTGAGAAATACTGACGAGACCACCTTTTTCTCAAACACACTTTGGATAAACGCCTTAAAACGTTCATCTGCATCCTTAGCCTTATCCACGTTCAGCACCGGATATACAGCAGCAAGCTCCTTCATCTGCGCATTCGCCACCTCGTCCACCGTCACAAACATATCGGCTCCCCTTCCGCTTACGGTCTTCAGCCTGCGGAGCATATATGCCCGGATCTCATTCCTATCGCAGTAAAATAGCGCCGCCTCATACTGCCACAGTTCTTTGGGCTGATAAAACATATAATCACAGAAGCTTTCCTTAAAATCCTGAACAAATACCCGTTCCTTCGGAACGTCAAGAAATCTTCCCAGACCTTTCAGCATCTTACTAATATCAATATCAGTCTTCGGAACAGAAAAAGTAATATAATCTATGTTTTCAAATTTCTCAAGGGCAAGCTGCAGAAACTTCGCCAAAAGCCATACCGCATCCCTGACTTGTCCGGCAAAATTTACCCGTTCCTGCCTGACCGCCTTACTGTACAATTCAGAAATCGTACATCGCTCGTCCACGGTAGCCAGATGCTTCGCCTCTTTTCCATAAAGCCACCTATTATTCACATAGCCTAAAATCAGCGGAATCTGATAATTATCCACCGCCGCCTCTAAAGTCTCCGGCTCATGCTTCTCCCGGTCATAATAACTAATCTGGCAAAATTCTTCATTCAGTTCAAGTCCAAGTATGCTGCCGCCCCTCACTTATTACATCCTCCTGTTGTGTTCCCGAAACATCTTATCTGCAAAATATAGCTCCTGTTCGTACTCCATCATCGCCCGTTTCCTCTCAGCCGGCCCCATAACCGCCATAGCATTCAGCTTCCCATATTTCCCGGTCGCTGTAATCTCCCTCTCCTGCTTTAATATCCGCTCCGGCTCTGTATGGGCCTTTTTCGTACGGTCATTGCTCTCATGAAAAGAATACTTGACAAGCTCATCTCCAAACAGAATAAAATCCTTTACATAAATATTCTCATACATCGGCGTCAGGCTCTCCGTCTTATAACCGAGATCCTCCAGCTCTCCCCGCCGCATTTTATAGATTATTTTCACCTTCCCGCCAGGAGACGCCTGATAAGAGATCATCACCCGGTCATAAAGCTGTACCTCCCGAAGCCAGCTTTCTTTATATTTTAAATAGAAAGGAAAAATAATTCTCTTCTCACACATCTCCCTTAAAATTCTGTGCAGGATTTCCTCTGCCTCCGGCGGAATCTCCCGATCCGAATAATAATGAAGCAAGGCAATCTTACAGATGTCAGCCAGCTCCTCATGCCTGAGCTCTTCATTCAGGATCACTTCAAATATAGAATGGCTGATTTCCCTTCCGCACACCACATATTCCTTGCACAAATAAGCAAGATATGCCTGCTTCAAACGGAAATAGGGATTTCCATTTATATAGTAATCCACAAAAATATCTTCTTCCCCAAACATATCCTCAGAGAACAGCATCTGTGTTATGATACGCTCGCCAAGCTTGGTAACCGGAAGCTCATATTCCTTCGCCACTTTCCAGAGCGCCTTCATGCTCCTAGTAGAGCCGCAGTAATAATTAGCCAGATAAGTCAGCGTAACCTTATCGTACTGCTGCCTCTTAAACATCTCAAAGCTCAGGTACAGCATAAAATCGTCTTCCTCATAGCTGTCCTCCCGGATGCGCTTTGTGCACAGACGGAATACCTCCTTCTCATCAAAAGCACGCACCCCGTACTGCATGATATTCTCAAAATTCACCTCAAGCTTACTGCCTTCGCCGCCCCAATTTGCAATTCTGGACATATATTTCTTACACATATCCATATAGCGGGGCTCATAGAAAAGACGCTTCGTCTCAAACGCCACAGAATCCGTATGGTGGAAGCCATCCATAGACTCCCAGATAATCCTTGCTTCCTTGTCATACAAATAGACAATCATGCCTTCTCTCTTATAGGGCACCCGCTGCTGAATCGTCCCATCCTTCTCAATCACAAGGATGCATTTCAGATTGTGGACTTTTGTCTTTACCTCATACGCGTAACAGATATCCCGCATAGCCTCAAGACGCTCGCCCGTCATCTCCTCCTCCACACAGAACCTCTTATAGATCGTTTTCAGCGAATCCGTAATATGCCTTTTTAACAACTGCTCCCATGCAAAAATAACCATCTGTTCCCGGTAGCTGATATACAAATCGCTTGCATACTCTTCATAAGTAATCAGATTTGCATAGAGAAGGGCCGCTTTCTTATAATCCAGTGAATTGCCATGCATAAAATAGAGGAAAATAGACCTTGGAAGCGCTTCTCTTACATTTTCCTCCTCAATGGTGGACATATAGTATTCATAGAGCCTTGCAATCTTAAGCTCTGCGTCAACCGCCCTCTGATACCATACAAAATACCGCTTGTCCAGCTTGTTGCCCTTTATCAAAAGCGTACAGATCGTATTCAAAATCATCGGCTCCGGATACATCCCGTAAATCCGCTCTAAAATATGGAACAAAAAATGACTGTAATTCTTCTGCTGGCTTGCAAGATTCGATACATACAGTGCAAATTCCCTTGGCATCAAACGGTACTTCGATGCAAAATTAAGCACCATAAGCTCAAACTGTCCCAGCTTCTTTAAAAGCATGTTCCGGTCTTTGTAGCACTGGAACGCCTCAAGCAGAAATAATACTTCATTGGTATGATAATTATAAAAATGCTGCTCCAGCGCACGGAGCTTCCGGTTGCTGTCCCGGTACTGGGGATCAATATCCAAAAGCATCAAAAGAAGCAGCGTGGAATCCTGATGCCGCATATAAATCTTTCCGATCTCATCCACAACCCGGCTCATATGGCTTCCCGCGCCGCGCACCAGCGCGGTCAGATACAGATAATACGCATTGCTGATCGGATCCTTTCCGATAGCAAACCGGCTGTAGTTATAGTTCTCCAGAATCCATTTGGCATCCTCAACCCTCTTGCCCCGCAGATAAATATGGGCCTGAAACAACTGCAGAAATTCATCCATAGGAGCATACTGGCGCATCTTCTTTGCCTTTTCTACCGCACTGTCCACCCACTGGGCAAGCTCCATGCGCCCGCCCATAAAAGAGACATATTCTTTTACAATCTGCGCCATCATAAATTCAATCTCACGGCGCTCTTCATTGATGCTCATATTCTGGATCACTTCCACATCATAGGGAAGTATCTCATAAGGCGTCACCAGAAGCACCCTGCCGAAATTCCGCCCTGCATGCAGCCTGTCCGGATTCACCAGAAAATCTACCTGATAAACATTTCCCACAAAATCATCCGTAGAAAGACGGCTCCGTCCAACAGATAAAAATTCCCCTTCCGTGCGCACCTCAATGGGCATGTAGCCCCATGTATTCTTGATAATCGTCACCATTCCCTTGGTGACCTCTTTGATATCCTCAAAAAACATTCCCTCCCCCGGAAGGGTCAGGAATATACACTCCTTTTGTTTAATCCCTACGAGAAACTCCTCCATGGCCTGTTCTCCAAGAGACCACTTTCTCATATTGTCATACAAATAAAAAGTTCTTGGATTCTCGTATTTTAGCACCTCATAGAACTCCCGGGAACGAAACAGCTTCTGAGCCTCTGTAAAGTCCCGGATTGCAAGTTTTCTGAAATCATCCGTATTCTGAACCTTGCCATAACTTGTCATCACATATGGCTTCTCAATAATCGCAGTAAAAGGCAGCCGGTACTCTCCACCGGTACAGACAACCGTAAAATCCCCCTTTTCCACATGTCCCGGAAGCAGTCCCCTTCCGTCATACTCAAAATCCACTCTGACCGGATTCCCCTCAAATCCCTGTTCAATGCAGCGCATACGAAAAGAAGACGGATATACAAGGCCCCTGATGGTACCCTCAGCCCGGTTTTTAATTGTAAACTTTCCCCGGTATACCTCGCCTTCACCGATTGTAAGAATCAGGCTTGTCTCAGGAAAGACGACCTGCGGCTTTAACACCTGAAAGTCACCTTTTGAAAACTTTTTAATTTTATTTTTCAAGCCATTCACCTCTTTAAGCATTGCATTTTATTTTGAACACACTATAATAAATTATAGCATTATTCTATGAAGTATGTAAATGGTCAAAGCACAAAATATAGGAGAATTATATGATAGATAAAAAGAATCTTCCAAAACGTCCTGAATTTCACGGAAGCGATATTGAACAAATCGAACAATATTACCACATTCCGAAGGAGCGCATCATTCAATTCGGCGCCAACGTAAATCCGCTCGGCCTGTCTAACTCTGTACGTGAAAAACTCGCCGGCAGTCTCGATATCATTACCCGTTATCCGGACCGCGACTATAAAAGCCTCCGGAAAGTAATTGCCGGATACTGCAATGTGGATATGGATTACGTTGTAACCGGAAACGGTTCCACCGAATTGATTTCACTGCTGATTGGTCAGAGGAACGCACGCCATGCACTGGTAATCGGCCCTACCTACTCGGAATATAAAAGGGAACTGTCCCTCACCGGCGGAAGAATTTCCAACTATTACCTGAACGAGTCCCATGATTTTCAACTGGACATAGAGGATCTGAAAAGAAACCTTGAGGGTGATGTCGATTTCCTGATTTTCTGCAATCCAAATAATCCTACCTCCTCTGCGTTAAAACAGAGGGAAATAAAAGCCGTGCTGGATGCCTGCCGGAAACGGGATATATTCGTAATGATTGACGAGACCTATGTGGAATTTGCCCCCTCTATCAGCGAGATTACCGCCATGCCCTTCGTGCCGGATTACGGCAATCTGATGGTAATCCGGGGAGTGTCCAAGTTCTTTGCTGCTCCGGGACTGCGGCTGGGATACGGCGTCACCAGCAATCAGGAATTTCTCCGGACCCTAAAACAGCACCAGAATCCGTGGAGCCTAAACAGCCTAGGCGCCTACGGCGGCGAGCTGATGCTTCAGGATACCGCTTATATTGAAGAAACCAGACAGCTTATCCTATCTGAACGCAACCGGTGCCTGCAGGCATTACAGCGATTCCGTTATGCAAAGACATATCCTTCCTACGGCAATTTCATCCTGATTAAAATTACAAAGAAAGGCTTAGATTCCTTTACCGTATTTGAACACGCCGTCAAACAGGGACTTATGATACGGGACTGCTCCTCCTTCGAAGGACTGCCCGGAGAATACATCCGGTTCTGCATCATGAAACCGGAGGATAATACAAGACTGCTTGCATGTCTAAAAGAACTTCTTGCCTGACACATAATTTCTTAGCGGACGAAAACCGCGGCAGGAGCATATATCTCCTGCCGCAGTCTCAATCCACCGTAACATTTCTAGTACAACATCTTTCCATTAATTTGGAGATATTATACTAGAAATTTCTCTATAGAAATCTATACTTATTGAACTGCTAACGTTCAATAAGGTATGAATATTTAGTTTTTTAAGATCAGAGCAATCATAGCCAGTTCCGTATCGCCTGTATTCTTCAGACCGTGGCCATGACCGTCGCCGCAGTATGTAACGTCCCCGGCCTCTACTGCAACCGCCTGCCCGTCTTCTTCATACATTCCATTACCCTCCAGAATGTAATAAGCCTCTGCTTCCCCATGATGCTCATGATGGCCGATCTCACAATTGGGCTTCAAGGTAATGCGGTTAAACATCCTACAGTGTTCTCCGCGCTGCTCAGGGGTAATGAGCTCCTCCCTCGTAATATAGCCCGCTCCCCCGTTTACATGCTCCACATCCGTCTTCACTCTCTCACTTGCCACACTTTTCAACATGATAGAATCCTCCTTATAAATACTCATCGTATACCGCGTTGTTTTATCCTAATGATAATCACGGCTTATGAAAATATTGTATCACAATTCCCACCCTGCCGCAACGAATCATTATTTTTCCCGTGGGTTCTTCCAAAACCAGAAGCCGCCGAGAATCCCGCCTATGTACAGAATATTAACAAAAATCGTAGGATTATCTTTCAGCAAATAAACTACAGCCACACCGGCCGCAAGAGATACCGTCAGCTTAAAGGCGGAAACCATCCTCTTTTCCCGGATATCCTTCGCTTTCTGAAGCTGCTCGTTTCTCTTTTGTTCCAGAACAAGGTAATTCATCAAATCCTCATCCCGGATTCTTGACAGAATCCATTTATCTCTTAAAAAATACGCTTCTTCTTTATTTCTGCGGAAAAACCCTTTCTTTTTTGGCTCCTCCTCTAAAAGCTCCGGCTCTATCGTACTCTCCTCAACTGCTTCATAGTCCTGTTCTGACATTTCTTTTGCACCTGCCCCTTCCGTATTAATTATTTCCTCCGATGCTATAACCTCCACACGCTCTTTTTGCTGCTCCTCAAGAGACGGTTCACCCTCTCCGAATCCCTCTTTTTCTTCCTCTCCGCGGACTGATTCTTCCGATTTAGATTCTTCCTCTTCTTCTCTGTGAACCGATTCTTCTGGTTTTCCCTCTTCTTCTCTGTGAACCGATTCTTCTTCCCTATTTTCTGCGTCCTGTTCCCCTGACTGCTCTAGCTCTTCCTCATGTATATTCTCTTCCGGCATAGTTTCCTCCTTATTAAAAATCACGTGAAATCTCCCCATTACTACTGCCGCCAAATAGCCGATCACCGCTCCGCCTCAGTATATCAGCCAATTTAGCCTCTCAATGATATATTAAAACAAAATCCGTCAAATGTACATATTTTTTTCATACATTGCAAAATAAGTCCTTGGCTAACCTGTTTACAAATTCGACCCTATATGATATATTCATAGAATATTTTACCACAGAGATTTTAGAGAAATGAGTTGATACAATGAACCGTACAAAATCCGCGATTGTTGATGTTTTCTGGAATTTATTGGATGAAAAACCCTATAGTAAAATCACTGTAAAGGATATCGTAAATTCCTGCCAGATCAATCGGAATACCTTCTATTACCATTTTCATGATATTCCGGATCTCCTTGAGTACATGATAAAAAAAGACGCCGATTATATCATTCAGAATTACAGTAATCTGGAAAACGGCTCTCTTATAGACTGCCTGATTCCGGTTATTCAGTATGCTGCCAAACGCAAAAGAGCCGTCCTCCATATTTATCAATCTGTTCAACGCGAAACATTTATTGAACATTTGGAACGGATTACTTTTTATGTCGTTGCACAATATATTGATGCTGTAATCGCAGACAAACCCATACGCGAAGAAGACAAATCTCTCATGATCCGATTTTATAAATGTATTTTAGTCGGCATCACTTTGGATTGGTTAAATGCGCGTATGGGTTATGATATTATTGGAAATTATATCCGTCTCACGGAATTGCTTCCTGATTCAAACCTGCTTTTTAAGATTCCTCTATCCACACAGAATAATCTGTCCTCCGGGTTATAAGCCCTTAACTGTTATCTGTCTGCATTCCATAATTTTTGTGCGGCAGGCTCCCATTCTCTGGCGTACCTGTCGCATTTTGCACACAAATGTTCCACTGTTTCCGGAGACTGAAGATCTGTGGATTTCGCTCCGGCATTTGTGACCATTTTCCTAAGCTTCTGAGGGTTTTCCAGCATCGGACATGGCTGAAGCATATTTTCGTTAAACGGCTGTCCATCATGATATGCCATCATCATCGGGGACTGCAGTGCTTCCAGTATTGTCTTTTCCCGAATATTAGAATCCGAATAATGAACAAATACGCACGGGTCTATATCACCATTTGCATTGATATGAAAATATCTCCGTCCGCCTGCAATGCAGCCGCCTACATATTCCGCATCATTCTGAAAGTCCATCGCAAACAAAGGCTTTTCTGCCCGGTATTTCCGAATCCGGTAATAAGTCTCCGTACGCTGTTCCGGCGTCGGCATCAGCTCCGGCGATGCGTCATTTCCAACCGGCATATAATGAAAATACCAGATAAAATACGCCCCCAGTTCTATCAAGCTGTCAAAAAATTCTTCCGAAGTAATAGAATCAAAATTTGCGCTGGTATAGCAGGCAGAAATGCCAAATAATAATTTCTTTCGTCTCAAAAGCTCAAGCGCCTCCATTACTTTGTTGTATACGCCTTTCCCACGCCGTCCGTCTGTCGCCGCCTCAAAACCTTCCAGAGAAACTGCCGGAACAAAATTCCCTACCCGAAGCATTTCATCTGCAAATTCTTCATCGATCAGCGTAGCGTTAGTGAAACATAAAAATACGCAATCCGAATGTTTTTCACACAACCGTATAATATCTTTCTTGCGAACCAGGGGCTCGCCTCCGGTATATATGTAAAAATAGATGCCCAGTTCCTTTCCCTGTCTTATAATGTCGTCAATCTCTTCATAAGTCAGATTCAGTTTATTGCCGTATTCTGCCGCCCAGCAGCCGGTACAATGCAAATTACAGGAACTGGTAGGATCAAGAAGAATTGTCCACGGGATATTACACCTATATTTTTCACGATTTCTTTCTTGTACCGGCCAGCCTGTCAACGCCGCATTAATAAAGAAATTAACTGCCACCGTCTCCATTACATTTGTGTCAAGATCATGAATAATATGTCTGACATAACCATAATAGGGATGTTCCGGATCCGTCATTGCATCCCGGATCATTTTCCGCTGGGATACAAATTCATCTCCGGCAAACCGGTCGGCCCAATCCATCAGCCTAAGAAGATTTCTTTCCGGATCCCTCTGCAGATATTTAAAGGCCGCTTCCAAACCAAATTTTTTCATTGTTGCTGATACATCCATGTTCACTGCCCCCTTATGCGAATTTCTTTTGTATGTAGTATCTTATACTTATTGAACTGCTAACGTTCAATAAGGTATACTTAACGGACTTCATGTCTGTTAATATGCTTACATTGTAAGAAACCCGCTATTTTCAGGCAATAGACAAATAGATGGCAGATATCCAAAATTCAGACATCTGCCATCTATCTGCCTAATATTTTAGTGGAAAAAGTGAGCTCCAATCTGCATTCCGTAACCGCCTTGATCAAAGTATAAACACCCTCCGATTGGATTCTGTCCCGCAAGGGCGGCCTCCGCTGCCTGCATGGCAGACGCACTATAGCCCGCCGTACCACGAATCTGGTCAAGCCATCCGCTTCCTGCCGGCCCAAACTGTCCCGGCTGGTAAACCACTCCCTCTATCGTATTAGGATACGCGCCGCTTGCAATCCGGTTCATGATGACTGCGCCTACCGCAACCTGACCCTCAAAGGACTGATTTCCCGCTTCACAGAAAATAATAGAAGCCAAAAGTTCTTTGTCATAGTTTCCTACGGAAGAAGATACACTTCCTGCTGCCTGCCTTGCCTCGGCCGCTTTTCTTTCAGCCTCCGCTTTTTCAGCTTCCTCTCTCTGTCTCTCTGCCTCTAATTCTTCTGCCTTTATGGTCGCTTCCGCCAAAACTTCTTCTACGCCTTCAGCCGCCTTAAATCTAATATTGACAGATTTATTGTTAATCTCCGCCACAATATTATTTACAAAAACGGCTCCTCCATAAGTAAAGGATGCTTCCGGAAGCATTTCCTCCGGCATAGCCGCCGCCCGGCTGGTAAATCCTAACGTCAGGGTAGATACGGCAACACAGGCGGCCATGCACATTCGCGCCTTTGCTATTCCGTTTTTCAAATTAAATTTGTATTTCAACATAAAAATGATGCCCTCCTATATACATAGTTTGTATTGTTAATAAAGTATACTCATTTTTTTCAACTTTATTACAATTATTACAAAATTGTTACATTTTGTACTGAGGGCATCATATCATGCATCTCTATGAAATTCAATTATAACTATTTTCCAGTCCTGTTAAATCTTTCCGGCAGTCTACTGGCCCGCAGACCGTCTTTTTATTGCAGCCGCCAGATGTTTCGCTTAAATTTTCGCAATATCGATCAGCGTTAATTTCTTGATATCCGTATTCTCCAGACTGGTAATCAGCGCCTGCGCCGTGTCAATGGCTGTCAGCACATTCACCCCGGTCTCAATAGCGCTTCTTCGGATCACAAAGCCGTCCTTTGCACGCTCCGCTCCCTGAGGCGGCGTATCGATAACCAGATCAATCTTATGTCCTAAGATCAGATCCATCAGATTCGGCGACTCCTGTTCAATCTTATTGACCGCGATAGCCTTTACTCCGCCGTTTCTTAATGCCTCCGCCGTTCCCCGGGTGGCAAAAATCTTATACCCGATCTGGGAGAACCGGCGCCCGATATCCACAATATCCTTCTTGTCCTCGTCCCTGACGGTAATAATCATATTATTATGCTTCGGAAGCTTAATCCCGGCGCCTAAGAACGCCTTATACAGCGCTTCGTCAAAGGTTTTTGCTATCCCTAAACACTCTCCTGTGGATTTCATCTCAGGTCCTAAGCTGATATCTGCGTCCCGGATCTTCTCGAAGGAAAATACCGGCATCTTAACAGCAAAATAATCCGCCTCCGGCTGCAGCCCCGGCGTATAGCCAAGCTCCCGGATCGTATGGCCGATGATCACTTTAGAAGCCAGCGGCACAATAGGGATCCCGGTCACCTTACTGATATAAGGAACGGTACGGCTGGACCTTGGGTTAACTTCAATTACATACACATCCTCTCCGCATACGATAAACTGAATATTGATCAGCCCGATCACATGGAGGGATTTCGCAAGCTTTCTTGTATAGTCCTCAATGATCCGCTTCGTCTTCTCGCTGATACTCTTCGCAGGATACACGGAAATACTGTCTCCGGAGTGGATTCCCGCCCGCTCGATATGTTCCATAATTCCCGGAATCAGGATATCCGTTCCGTCGCAGACCGCGTCCACCTCAATCTCTTTGCCTTGAAGATACTTGTCCACCAGAATCGGATGATCCTGTGCAATCCGGTTGATGATTCCGATAAATTCGTCGATGTCATGATCGTTGATGGCAATCTGCATCCCCTGTCCGCCAAGCACGTAAGAGGGTCTTACCAGTACCGGATAACCAAGCCTCCCGGCCACTTCTTTCGCTTCCTCCGCCGTATATACAGTTCCTCCGGTAGGCCTTGGAATCTGGCATTTCTCTAATATCTCGTCAAATAACTCCCTGTCCTCGGCTGCGTCTACATTCTCCGCCGAGGTTCCAAGAATCGGAACGCCCATCTTCATCAACGCTTCCGTAAGCTTAATGGCCGTCTGGCCGCCAAACTGCACTACCGCCCCGTCCGGCTTCTCCAGATCTACAATGCTCTCCACATCCTCCGGGGTTAACGGTTCGAAATACAGCTTATCTGCAATGTCAAAATCCGTGCTGACCGTTTCCGGATTGTTATTTACAATAATCGTCTCATAGCCTTCCTTTGAAAATGCCCAGGTACAGTGTACCGAACAAAAGTCAAATTCAATCCCCTGTCCAATCCGGATCGGGCCAGAGCCAAGTACCAGAACCTTCTTCCGTTCTTTCGTCTCTTCTACTTCATTCTCGCTTCCGAATACGGAATAATAGTAAGGCGTCTCCGCCGCAAATTCCGCGGCGCAGGTATCTACCATCTTATAAGCGGCGGTAATTCCGTACTGGTGGCGCATGTCATGGATTTCCCGCTCCGTATGCCCAGTAATCTTCGCAATCACATGATCCGGAAATTCCATCCGCTTGGCTTCTTTTAAAAGTTCCTCATCCAGCGGACTGCGCTTCATCCTTGTCTCTAACTCCACCAGACGGGCGATCTTGTCAATGAACCATTTGTCAATTCTGGTCACCTCATGAATCTCTTCCATACTGATCCCCTGACGGATGGCCTCCGCGATCTTCCAGATCCTGCGGTCATCCACCACCTTTAACACTTCTAGCAACTCTTCTCCAGTGAGATAAGAATAGTCGTAAGACATCAGGCTGTCCACATGCTGCTCCAGCGAACGGATGGCCTTCATCAGCGCCCCCTCAAAATTGTCGCAGATACTCATGACCTCTCCAGTGGCCTTCATCTGGGTCGTCAATGTCCGCTTCGCACTGATAAATTTATCAAAAGGCAGTCTGGGAATCTTTACTACACAGTAATCCAGCATCGGCTCAAAGCTTGCATAGGTCTTCTTTGTCACCGCATTCTGAATTTCATCCAGCGTATAGCCAAGGGCAATCTTTGCCGCCACCTTAGCGATCGGGTATCCGGTGGCCTTGGACGCAAGAGCGGAAGAACGGCTCACTCTTGGATTCACCTCAATGACACAGTATTCAAAGGTATCCGGATGCAGGGCGTACTGCACGTTGCACCCTCCGGTGATATTCAGCTCGCTGATAATGTTAAGCGCCGAGGTGCGGAGCATCTGGTACTCCTTATCCCCTAATGTCTGGGAAGGGGCCACAACGATACTGTCTCCCGTGTGCACGCCCACCGGATCAATATTTTCCATATTACATACGGTAATACAGTTACCGCTGCCGTCCCGCATTACCTCATACTCAATTTCTTTCCAGCCGGCAATACAGCGCTCTACCAGAACCTGCCCCACTCTGGAAAGTCTGAGACCATTCTCTAAGATCTCCACTAACTGCCTGCGGTTATTCGCAATTCCGCCGCCGCTGCCGCCAAGGGTATAGGCCGGGCGCAAAACCACCGGATATCCGATACTCTCCGCAAACTGGATACCGTCCTCTACATTCTCGACTACAAGGGAAGCCGCGCAGGGCTCTCCGATCTTCTCCATCGTCGCTTTAAATTCCAGACGGTCCTCTGCTTTTTTAATCGTTTCGGAGGTGGTTCCGATCAGCCGCACATGATGTTCCCGCAAAAATCCATTTTCCTCAAGCTCCATCGCCAGATTCAAACCGGCCTGTCCCCCTAGAGTCGGCAGGATGCTGTCCGGCTGTTCCTTTAATATTAGCTGTTCCACCACTTCCACCGTCAAAGGCTCGATATAAACCCGGTCTGCAATATCCTTGTCCGTCATAATCGTCGCGGGGTTGGAATTTAACAGTACCACCTCCACCCCTTCTTCCTTCAAAGAGCGGCATGCCTGCGTACCCGCATAGTCAAATTCCGCCGCCTGCCCAATGATGATCGGGCCGGATCCAATCACAAGTACCTTCTGAATATCCTTTATTTTAGGCATCTTTCCTCTCCTTTCTGTCCTTCATCATCTGGATAAACCGGTCAAACAGGTACGCTGAATCCTGCGGTCCCGGACACGCCTCCGGATGGAACTGCACCGTAAAGATATCCTTGCCTATGTATGCAAGCCCCTCGTTGGTTTTGTCGTTTACGTTGACAAAGGCCTCCTTTGCAACCGTCTCCCCTATGGTCGAAGCGTCCACCGCATACCCATGGTTCTGGGAAGAAATGTACACTCTGCCCGTTGCAAGATCCTTCACCGGATGGTTGCCTCCCCGATGCCCGTATTTTAATTTGTAGGTTTTCCCTCCATGGGCGAGCGCCATAAGCTGATGCCCCAGACAGATTGCAAAGATTGGAATATCCGTATCTGACAATTTCCTGACTTCTTCAATAATAGAAACATTGGTCTCCGGATCTCCGGGCCCATTTGACAACATAATCCCGTCCGGATGACTTGCTATGATATCCACGGCAGCCGTGTGCGCCGGATAAACCGTCACTTCACAGCCCCTAATGTTTAAAGATCTGGCTATATTATTCTTCGCACCGAAATCCATCAGCGCAACTCTGCATCCTTCCCCCGGAAGAACAAAACTCTCTGTGCAGGAAGCTTCGGAAACCACATCTCCGATTCTGTACGCCTGAAGCTTCGGAATAATCTCTTCAAGGTCATACGCTTCATTCGTGGTGATCATACCGTTCATCGTTCCCTTTTCCCTGAGAATCTTGGTAAGCGCCCGGGTATCGATCCCCGCAATTCCCGGTATATCCTGTTCTTCGAGAAACTTACCAAGCGTCCCCTCGCACCGAAAATTACTCGGCATCCTCGCAAGTTCCCTCACGATATATCCGTCCGGCCACGCCTTTCTTGATTCCGTATCCGGTGTAATCCCATAATTACCGATTAACGGATAGGTCATTACCACTGCCTGTCCGGCATAAGATGGGTCTGTCAATACCTCCAAATATCCTGTCATAGAAGTATTGAACACAATCTCACTGATCACATCTCTCGCGGAGCCGATACTGGTTCCGGTAAAGACTGTCCCATCTTCTAAGATAAGAAATGCTTTCATACACTCACCTGTTCCCTTTCTGTGTTTTCCTATTAGAATATAACTGCACAAATTGTAGAAATTATACAACAAGTTCCTGCAATTTTCAACCCTCACACAACGAATATTCACACTAATAGTAACAGTTCAGCTTTCAGCCGAACTGTTACTGAATCCAGCTCATTTAAAGTTCGCTTCGCGAAGATCCGGATTCACTTCCTGTTGAATTTACACATTCTTACGGACTTTGCAGCAAGTGCAAAGTCCTAGGATGAACTGTTACTGCTAATAATTCCAGTAAATTGTCAGTTTGCATAGCTCCGGCCTGTCTTCGTAATAATACTGGACTTCGCTTAGTTCGTACATATCGCACAGCGTCTGAGCCGCATTGTGGATCTGATAATTCAAAATATCATCTTTGGCCTGCCGGTAGGAAGCCTCATCGAAATATTTGAATATCGTCGGGTTCCGCTGCTCATAGATCGCCGAATTTAATGCATCCAGCGCTACGCTGCTGTCATAATTATTATAATACATTCCATTTACCACATAATAATTCCACGTCATGCCGGTACATGCGGGCAGCGGATATTCCTCGTCCGCCTGATGGGTGCGGTAAATTTCTTCATCATTGCAGCACATATAATCATAACTGATATTTTCCCACCGGGGAGCCTCCTCCCCTTCCGCAGTCTGATATACAGGATCTCCCCAAGTCGTATCCACATGATAATACTCGCCGCCGCACTGTACAAGATTCCATGCATGGGCATTCGGGCCGTTCGCCGTACCGGTTACATAGATCGCAGGAACCCCCAGCCGCTCCAGCAGATACTGGGCTTCCTTAGAATAGCCCGCGCACACCGACCGTTTTCCCACGAGCGAACTGTAAATATTCTGATTATCCGGCGCTTCTAAGTCATAATCCACGGAATTTACAATATATTCATACACATACAGAATCTTCTCATAATCCGATGCCTCCATGGAAATCCCCTGAAGCACCGCTCCTGCCTCCGCTTCAATCTGCTGCTGCCTCGCTTGTTTTTCCTCCGCTGTGCAATTGTATTCCGGACTGACCACTGTGTACGTCTCTTCACCGGAATCCCCCATGTCCTGTATATAAGAAGTGGAACTCACGCCGCCATCACACCAGAAAAAATCTGGGTAATCCCTTAAGACATCCCCCAGAATCTTATTGGCCGCCTCTGCATCTTTGCCATGGGTATAAATCTCATCCTCCCGGTTCAGCATTCCCTGATAGATTTCCTGATATACCAGCTTTTCCTCCTCATTTAACAGCCCGTAATAATAATGGACAGCCAGACTCTGCTCCTCCACAGAGACTTCCTGATAGGGAATCTCCTGAACAGCTTCGACGCTCTCCTTTTCCTTCTCCTTCAGCTGCCTGCCATTGATCCAATCTACAAGGATCGGATGTCCTAAAACCACCAGCCCAATAACCGCCAGTGTAATGAACAATTTTAATATTAATTTAAAGCAGCCGCCCTTTTTCTTCTTCATCGCTTCTCCTCATTCCGCCATAAACCTGATATCGTATTTTTTGTGTCAATCACAATCCATGTTTTTCTTCATATATTAATTGTAACAGAATTTGTGAGGTTACACAATGAGCGATCCAATTCCATCTTCTGATACTCCGGATATCGGACGTCTTCAGATTAATATTACTTCTCAGATCACTTCCCGTCCGGTTGCGGATGCTTCCATCAGCATATCCTACACCGGAGTGCCGGGAGAGCCGTTAGAACAAGTCACCACAGATTCCTCCGGACAGACCGAACTTCTAGAACTTGCTGCCCCTCCGCTGGAATACAGCTTAAATCCGGAAAATGAAATCCAGCCATACTCCGAATATACCCTGCAGATACAGGCTCCGGGGTTTGAACCGGTCAGCATCGCAGGCACGGAAATACTTGCTGATACAACAGCCATTCAAAATGTGCAGTTAAGTCCCTTAGATACCACCGGAACCGAGGAAGAAGTATTCGTCATACCCGCTCATACATTATACGGCACATATCCGGCTAAAATACCCGAAGATGAGATCAAGCCGGTAAATGAAAGCGGAGAGATCGTCTTAAGCCGGGTGGTTGTCCCAGAATATATTGTAGTACACGACGGAAGTCCAAGAGACAGCACTGCAAAGAATTATTATGTGAAATATAAAGACTATATCAAGAATGTGGCATCTAGTGAAATATACGCCACATGGCCGGCCAATACCATCCGGGCAAATGTGCTGGCAATTATGTCTTTTACACTTAACAGAGTGTATACGGAATGGTACCGGAACCAAGGGTATGATTTCACCATCACCTCTTCTACTGCGTTTGACCACAAGTGGATACCGGAGCGGAATATCTTCCAATCTATCTCTGTCATTGTAGATGAGTTATTTGCCGATTACCTGTCCAGGCCAAATGTGCGCCAGCCTATTTTGACCCAGTACTGCGACGGACGGCAGGTACAGTGTCCGAATTGGATGACACAATGGGGATCCAAATCCCTCGGCGACCAAGGCTACTCAGCCATTGACATTCTCCGCTACTATTACGGCGACGACATGTATATCAACACCGCTGAAGCGATATCCGGCATTCCTTCCTCCTGGCCTGGATACAATCTGGAAAATGGTTCCACCGGCAATAAAGTCCGCCAGCTCCAGGAGCAGATCAACGTAATCGCCGGCGCTTATCCCGCCATCCCGAAGCTAACCGCAGACGGAATCTACGGACCCGCCACCGCCGCGGCCGTATCCAAATTCCAGTCCGTCTTCGGCCTTCCGGCTACCGGGATCGTAGATTATCCCACCTGGTACAAAATATCAGAAATCTACGTAGGCGTCTCAAGAATCGCAGAACTGACCTGAACTGCGAAGGAAGCGCCCGCCACGGCCATTCTTTCATTCAACAGGGGATTATGATCCCAATGGATCACAATCCCCCAGCTTTTTTGCGGAACTTCCCCGAACAGTCTTAATTTGAATTCTTCCTCATGTCCGTCATCTGCAAATCCACACCGTCACATGCATCCTTTAAAATCTCCTGTGGAAACGCAAAATACTCCAGCCTCCCCAGCATCCGTCATAAAATCAATGACTTTCCTGAGATTCCAGTTCTGCGATCGTATATACATTATTGATCACGTCTAGTACTCCTGCTTCCCCTTTCCGCAGTTTTTCCTCCATCTCCGCGTCCTCTTTTTCTATTGCTTTCCTTGCCCTGTCTTCAATCTCCGGCGGCGCTTTTTTCACTTCCTGTCCCTTTTCCCAGACCGGAATCCTCTCTCCGCCTTTCCCCATCAGATAAATAACCGAATCTTCACGCTCCTTAATATTTCCGTAATCATCTTCCTTCACTCTTCTAGAAAGAGGGAAAATACACGACAGCTTCCTGATCGGAATACTATCCCAGTCAAGGGGGATATTCTCCAGTCCAAAATAACCCTCGTACTCGCCGGTAAAACCTTCTTCTTCAGTAAAGGTCTCTATAACATTGCAGGTATAATACATCCCGCATTTTTTATCCGGTTCCACGCTGATATACAGGTACCCGTTTTCCAACAGATACATTTCTATGACGCGCACATCCTCTGTTTTCAGCCGCGTATCAAAGACTGGTATCTCCCCTAACCATCCGCCTATATAGGAGCCGCTCAATCCTTCCAGCACGAAAAGAACCAGCAGAACTGCCGCCACAGTCACAGCCGTCCTTTTCGTCCTGCCCTTAGAAATCTCCCTTTTTATGGATTTGATCACCGAAACCGCCTCCCGGTTCATTTTCTCCTCAGACAAAAATTCTTCCCTTTCTTCTTTCATTTTCTCCTCGGCGGTTCCTTCTCGCAAAGCGTCAAAATAATCCTGACATTTCCTGCATCCGGCAAGATGCTCCTCTACCATCGCCTTACTTTCTTCGCTGCACACATCATCCACATACAGCGGAAGCAGATCTTTATTCACATTACATGGTATCCTGCTCATACTATACCTCCTCTACATCATATTCTCCCTGATTTTAAGCTTGGCCCTGTGGTATGTGACCCTAGCCCAGCTCTCGCTCTTTTCAAATATCTCTCCAATCTCCCGGTACGACAGTTCTCCCAGTGTCCTTAAGCCGAACACTTCCTTATACGGCTCCTCCAGACAATGAAGCGTTTTATAGATCGAGAGCACTTCTTCCCTCCGGATGACCGCCGACTCGGCGTCCCCTTCCTCCTTCTGGATGCCCGCAACTCCTTTCTTCACCGACTCAAACCGCTTCTTTCGGCGTACATCGTCGATATAGAGATGCTTTGCAATCTGGCACAGCCATGATTTAACCGAACAGTTTCCTTTAAAATGCTCAATCTCCTTCAACGCTTTGAAAAATGTTTCCTGCGTGATTTCCTCCGCCATGGACGGATCGCCGCTCATGGCAAGCACAAAGAGATATACGTCCTTAAAAAACCGTTCATAAATATCCTCAAAATCTATGTTCACTTCATCACCTCTTTTCCTCCGGAACACGCCCCGGTTCTTATATTGCTAAAACAACTCCTATAGGCTTTATTTACCTATAAGACGAACGGAGCATGGATTTGTTACAATTTGTTACAAAAAATTTTTCACCTGTACAGTTGGGGGCTGCCTGCCGGAAACGGCATACCTTATTGCGGGGAGCTGGGCAACACTCCAGTGAACTGCACAGGTGAAATATTCTCCCTCCGTCTTCTTATAGAAAATACTATACCACGCTTCTACATCCTTGTTCTTCTATTATTATGAGAAATTTCTCATAATTCTATCATTTTATTTTCATTTTCATCCCTCAGTATGTGTATAGGCAGAAGAAAGCGCCTCAAAGATTTGAAAATAACAAAAAACATAATAGGAGTGTTTCATATGAAATCATACGATCACAAATATCTTGCAGAATACTTATCCCGGACCATTCTTGACTCCCACAGCTATCTTCAGACTCGTCTTTTCATCCACGGCTGTGTTTTCCCAGATCACAATCCCATCGGCTACCTTCAGGGCCTTTTTATCGGCCATCCGATGAAAATACATTTTACTACCTATTCTATTCCCAAATTGCAGCGGCTTTTAGCAAAGCTGGAAGAAAAGGAAACCTTATCTCTCTGGGATTTTTATCGGCTGGGGGTGCTGACCCACTATCTGGCGGATGCATTTACCTATCCCCACAACGAGACTTTTACCGACAGTATGCTTGCCCATGCAAAATACGAGAGCAATGACCTGCATACTGCCCTCACAGGGCTTCTGTCTGAATATCACTGCGGCGACGCCCCGCTTCCTGAAAATGATTTGCATAAAGGGAGGGATTTGTGGTATACTTTTTGTTCCCTGCACGAAACCTATGAACAGACTACTCCCACAGCACAGACGGACGCGTCCTACATCGTGCCCCTGTGTCTGCGGGCCTGCCGGGAATTTGCTTACCGGATTCCAGCGGATACTGCCGTTTCTGCTGCCAGAGTCCGTTTTGTAAACGCGTGGTCCGGCATATACAGGAGGACAATGTCATGAGAATACTAATCATCGAAGATGATGAATCCCTTCACCGGATCCTTAGACGGAGGCTTACAGAAGAAGGCTACGCCGCAGACGGCTGCTTCGACGGCCGGGAAGGATTAGAATACATGAAAACCGACGTTTATGACTGTATCATTTTAGACTGGATGCTGCCGGAGAAGGACGGCGTCACCATTCTAAAAGAATTTCGGCGGGGCGGCCACCACACCCCTGTGCTGATGCTCACCGCCAGAGATTCCGTCACCGACCGGGTGCAGGGACTTGACGCGGGAGCGGACGACTATCTCACCAAACCCTTTGCCTATGACGAGCTGTCCGCAAGGCTTAGGGCGCTGCTCAGAAGGAACAGCAAAAAGCGCCAGAATGTACTGGAACTGGCGGATCTTACCATGGACCTGCCTGCCCACAGAGTCTTAAGAGGGGGCAAGGAGATCACCCTGACCTCCAAGGAATACTCCCTGTTAGAGTACATGCTTCGAAATCAGGGACAGGCCCTCACCAGAAGCCAGATCGCCGACCATGTATGGAACTATAATTTCGACTACGACTCCAACATCGTAGACGTGTATATCCGCTATCTGCGGAACAAAATTGATAAGGAATCTGCCAATCCGCTAATCCATACGGTCCGCGGATACGGCTATGTGATAAAAGATGAGTCAGAAAAACAGCAGAATTAAACAACTCAATATCAGTACCAAGATTATACTGCTCTATATCGGGCTGTCGGCAGCGCATCTGGCTCTGCTGATTCCAGCCCTTTATTTTATGGTAAAAATATCTTTTCAGGAAAAGGTATCTGAAGACATCCAGAATTCCATTTCAACCGTCACCTCCAGACTTACCCCGGAAAGCATCGTGTGGCTTCTTGCTTTCCTGATCCCCGGCTATCTGATTTTGGCCGCCATCAGCTCCTATATCCTTGCAAAACGCACCCTGCGGCCGGTTCATCAGATCACTATGGCCGCAAAATCCATCAAGGACGGCGACCTGTCCGGCCGGATCGACGGCGTATTTTCCCATGACGAAGTAGGCGAGCTTGCAGACACCATCAACCAGATGATCTCCGAACTGGACTTTGCCTTCCGGCGGGAACGACAGTTTACCTCCGACGCCTCCCATGAACTGCGCACCCCCATGACGGTAATCAATGCCTGTGTGGAAGACGCTCTGTATACCGACGACGAAACCATTATCCGGGAAAATTTACGGATCATCCAGACGGAGAACCAGCGGATGCGCAAAATGCTCTCTCAGCTTCTCATGCTCTCTAGAGGCTATGAAGGACGCTGCCATATCGAACCGGAGATAATCTATCCCCGCGAGATGGTAGATTCCGTCGCCGAAGCCTTAGCAGCAGAAATCGAAAAGAAAAGCCTGCACATCCACAATGAAATCCCCAAAGATCTTTCCATTTACGCCGACCAGAGCCTGTTCACCCAGCTCTTAGTGAATCTTATGGAAAACGCCGTCAAGTATGGCAACGAAAACGGCGGCATCTGGCTGGACGCCCGCCGGGAGGGAACGCATACCCTGCTCTATGTAAAAGACGACGGCATTGGAATTGGCCGAGAAGATCTTGCGCATATTTTCGAGCGGTTTTACCGCGCCGACAAGGCAAGGGACCGGAACGGCTCCGGCCTTGGCCTGTCCATCGTAAAATGGATCGCAGAGCTTCACGGAGGCGCCGTCGGCGTGGAGAGCAGGCTGGGGAAAGGGACCATATTTACCATAACGATACCATGCAGAGAGTAAGCTCATCATCCCTTAAGTGTGGTTCAAAGGACGCGGGCTGAATAAGGCTTTACACTTTCGTCACCAGTTGCTATAATATAAAGTACCAAGTAAACGGCACTTTTAAAGTGAGGTGATAACATGACAGAAAAAGAGATGTTGAAAGTATCTGTCGAAGAGTTTTCCAGATTACAAACTTATATGATTTTATCCGACGCAGATTCTGAATCATATAAGGCAATGAAAATAAGATATATTGAATTAAAGGTTATCCTGACTTCATCCGGTGTTAACCTTACACAGCTTGACAGAATCAAAGAATAGAAAGCACCTTTTTATCATGCCATCCGTGCAGAGGGCGACACCCGCCATCTGCACGGATAGCCACGCCTGTTATGAATACAGCAATGCCGCCGCCTCATAAGGCCCAAGCACAATCTTCCCTTCCGCGCTCTCAAGGCCCGTCTCCTCCCTGCCATAGTTAGAAATCAGCACCTTGCCTGTTCTTTCCCACAGATCCTTCGGTATCTCATAAACCGCTTCCTGATCCGTAAAATTACACATAACCAGAAGCTTTTCATCCTGAAACTTCCGCAGATATACGTACAGCTCCCCGCTGTCCGGAAGCAGAAGCTCATAATCTCCGTACACGATGATCTCATAGTCCCTTCGCAGACGGATCAGTTTCTTATAATAATGGAACACCGAGCCATCCCGCTCCATCTGTTCCTTCGCATTGATCTCCCGGTAATTCGGATTCACCGGTATCCATGGGGTTCCCGTGGTAAATCCGGCCTGCGGTCCGTCGTTCCACTGCATCGGGGTCCGCGCGTTATCCCTGCCCTTGTAACTAATATAGTCAAACATCTCCTCCGGGCTTACGATTCCCTTCTCCGTCAGCTCCCGGTAAGCGTTGATACTCTCGATATCCCGGAACTCGTCCAAGGACCTAAAAGGATAGTTCGTCATGCCCAGTTCTTCGCCCTGATACACATAAGGCGTTCCCTGCATCATATGCAGACAGGTAGCCAGCATCTTAGCGGAAACCTCCCGATACTTTGGACTATCGTTTCCCATCCGGGACAGCATCCTAGGCTGGTCATGGTTGCACCAGTACAGGCTGTTCCACGCCTTCCCGGCAAGCTCCGTCTGCCACTTGCTCATAATCTTCTTCAGTTCTGTGAGCGGGATCTTATTGTGATTCCATTTAAAACTCTCTCCGCCGTCCAAATCCATATGCTCAAACTGAAACACCATATTCAGTTCTTTCCCCGAAGAAGAAGCGTACTTTTTCGCCTCCTCCACCGTAACGCCGGAGCATTCTCCCACCGTAATCAAGTCGTATTTTGACAGAACCTTCCGGTTCATCTCCTGTAAATACTCATGAACCCTCGGTCCATTGGCGCAGTATGCGGCAAAATCCCCATAGCCGCTCTTTCCCACCGCTCCGTCCGGCAGTTCCGGACATTTAGAAATCAGGCTGATCACATCCATCCGGAAGCCGTCGATCCCTTTCTCACACCACCAAGTCATCATGTCAAATACGCCCTCCCGGACTTTTGGGTTCTCCCAGTTTAAATCCGGCTGCTTCTTTGAAAACAAATGCAGATAATACTGCCCCGTCCTCTCGTCATACTCCCATGCCGAGCCGCCAAAACAGCTCCCCCAGTTGTTGGGTTCCTTTCCGTCTTTACCGTCCCGCCAGATATAATAGTCCCGGTACTCATGATCCTCAGATTTCCTGCTCTCCACAAACCATGGATGCTCATCCGAGGTATGGTTCACCACCAGATCCATCATAATCTTAATCCCCAGCTCATGGGCTTTTGCCAGCATCCGGTCATAGTCCTCCATGGTTCCAAATTCTTCCATAATACTCCGGTAATCGCTAATATCGTATCCATTATCATCGCCAGGCGACTGATACACCGGGGACAGCCAAATCACGTCAATCCCCAGTTCCTTCAGATAGTCCAGTTTCCCTGTAATTCCATTCAGATCCCCGATTCCGTCTCCGTTACTGTCACAAAAACTCCTTGGGTAGATCTGATATACCACGCTTTCTTTCCACCATGCTCTTTCCATCTTCATACTGATACCTTCCTTATTATATTCCTCTGCCGGTATTCTCTTGGTGACATTCCATACACACCCTTAAACGCCCGGGAAAAATTCAATTGGTTTGGATAGTCTACCGCCGCTCCCACATCGCCGATAGGCGTATCCCCCGCCGCCAGCTCTTCTGCCGCCTTCTCCATGCGGAAGCTGATCAGAAAGCTCTGGGGCGACTGACCCATCACCGACTTAAACACCTTGCCAAAATAACTCCTGTCCAGCCAGCAGTTCCTTGCCAGCTCCTCCACAGAGATGGGGCGGAAATAATTCTGCTCAATATAGCGAACCGCCCGGTTCACGTACCTTTCACACTTCAGGTTCCTATCCTCTTTCCTTCGGAAATGCGATGTCCTGATCAGGCCGTCCATCAGCATATAGAGATAACCCACCGCCTGAAGCGGATACTCCTGCCAGCACCCGGCCAGCGACCGCATACACGCTAAGATTTCCCCGCCCTGACCGTCTTCCTCCGGTATGTATAGGGGCTGAGAGTCCGACAATCCAGCCTTATTCAAGTATTCTCCGGCGTGTACGCCCCCGAACTCAATCCATACATACTCCCAGTTTCCCTTTGCGAAAATCTGGTATCGCTCCTTTCTTCTAAGGTCAATCAGAAATCCCCGGCCATCCGACAGGCTGTAGAGCTTCTCCGGTTCTCCTTCATTCCGAACCCGCAGAACGCCCTCCCCTGATACAATAAAATAGAAAAGATAATGCCTGCCGCCTTCTGCCTCCTCCATACGTACAAAACAGTTTTTTTCATACCCGCAATGGCAGATTGATAAATCCATAAAATTCATCACTCCTTTATGACATTAAGTTTTGCGCAAAACCTTGTTCCTGTTCCCTATTATATGCGATAAAATACGTCATTTTCAACAAGTTTTGCGCAAAACGTAATTTTGTACAATCTGCCATGCCAAGTTTTATACAATTTGCATATTTTTCACAGAATCCCGAACGATCAGAGAGATTGGAAGCTGGTCTGACATAGAGACGTTCGGCTCCCCGTCAATGAGCTGAAACAGCTTCTTCACCGCATGACAGCCCTTCCCCGCAATGTCCTGATGGATCGTAGTAAGCCTTGGCCGGCACAGTTTTGCCGCCTCGCTGTCGTCAAATCCCGCCACAGAGATTCCCTGCGGCACAAAGATTCCCAAATCCCTCAGCCTGACCACGGCCTCCGCCGCATAATAATCAGACGCAAAGAACAACGCGTCCTCCGCTTTTGCAAGCCGAAGCAGGTATTTCTCATAGAAAGCCTTCCGCCTCTTCCGCTCTCCCGGAATAATAATATGCCTGATACCTTCGGTATCTCCCATCCTGTTCTCATAAGCCAGACATGCTCCCTTCCATCTCTCATGATCCACACCCACGTCATTATCCGCCACAAATCCAATCTTCCTGTGGCCGCAGTCCAGCAGATACTCCGTCATCAAATAGCCGCCGCCAAAATCATCCAATCCCACGTTTGCAATCTCCTGTTTCTCATAATACGTGTCAATGGACACCACCGGAGCCTTTCCCTTTACCTGAAGCAGCGCGTTACTCTTCGTATGGAGACCGATGGTAATCAGCCCCTCCACATTCCATGTGGCCGCAAACTGAATCCCCTCCTCCGGGTCCGGTGTAAAATGCAGAAGCATATAATAATTCCTCTTATAAATCTCAGACTCTATCGCCCGAATTAACACATTGGAAAAAGCATACCCTTCCCTCCCATGCTTTTCTCCCTCCGGCTCCCCCACCAGTACCCCAATAATTCGAGAACTTCCTCCCGCCAGCATCATAGCGCCCATGCTGGGCACATACTCGGTCTCCGCAAGAAGTTTTTCAATCCGTTCCACCGTCTTTTTCGACACCTTGCCATAGTTTCCGTGAATTACATTCGATACCGTAGTGGGGCTTACGCCGGCCTGTTTTGCAATATCCTTAATCCGTATCATTTGTATCAGCTCCTCCCTTCTCCGTTTCCGACTGGGCGGTTAAGTTTCATCCGCCGCCGAATCTCTCCGCCTCACACAAGCTCAGCGGCGCTTAAGCCATACCTACCTTGAAATAATCTTATTTTTCTGCCTGTATTCTCTGGGCGACACCCCGTAAACCCCTTTAAAGGCCCGGGAAAAATGCAAAAGGTTCGGGTACCCCACCGATGCCCCGATATCGCCCACCGATTCATTTCCCACGATCAGCGCGTCCGCCGCCTTCGCCATCCGGTAATGGATAAGAAATTCCTGCGGCGACTGGCCCAGTACCTTTTTAAATAGTTTCCCGAAATAACTGCGGTCCAGCTTGCACATCTTCGCAAGCTCCTCCACCGTAATATTTTCCGCATAGTTATGCTCAATATAGACCACCGCCTCCCTCACGTAGAACTCGCTTAAATTTCCTCCCTGCGTCTGTTTTCTAGAGATCGAATACTTGATCAGTCCGTCGAAAAAGAGATACAGATGGCCGATCAGTTCTAGGGAGGATGCGTTCTGGCTCTGGACGATGGTCATCATCTCCTTTAAGATCAGGTCGCCGTACTCCGGCTCCGTAGTAGTAAAAACCGGCGCTTTATAAGACAGCCCGGCAAGCTCCATGCACTCCTTTGCCCGAAGCCCCCCAAATTCCACCCAGACATACTCCCACGGCTCCTCCTCGTCGGCATAATAAGTATTCACAAATCCCGGCTCAATCAAGAAACCGCTCCCCGCAGAAATATGGTAATGGGAGGTATTGCCCTTCTCGCCGTTGGCATTCAGCGTCCCCTTTCCCGAAATCACATAGTGGAACAGGTAATTATTCCGCACATAAGGGCCGAAAGACTTCAGCGGTTCGCACTGTTCATACCCATATTGGTATATTGTAAGGTCCATAAACCGCTCATCCTGAAATACAGAGAACAATAAATTCGTCATGATGCGTTTCCTCTTTCTTCTTAAAATCGTGATTTTGCTGAATTTTCAGTTCATTTTTTGGTAAAAACGCTGAAAATTTATATTTAGTTTATATTATATACCATTATGCGTCTATATTTCAACATTTTCGTTTCAATCACGCATTCTGATAAAAATGAAGCGCATCCATGTATTTACGTTTTCGTAGCAAACTGCTATTATCTAACTCGAAATCAAACAAATTTTTCATGCAGATTGACGAAGCATCGCCAAAGGGAATACCGCAATTTATATCCCTCCGGGATGGGCGGGCTTCGTCCGTCAAGGTATGAAAGGAGAAGAGGTGTGGAATGAAAAAGAGAGTAATTGCCACAGCACTTGTGGCAGCAATGCTGATTGGGACTGTCTTTTCTGCTTCCGGATGTTCTTCCGAGCCGAATGATGGCAAGACCCATATCACCATGCTTCAGTACAAGCCGGAGGCTGTAAAAGCTTTCGAAAAAATGGAGGAAGAATTCAATGCCACCCACGATGACATCGTGCTGAACATTGAATCTCCCAACGATGCCATGACTGTACTGAAGACGCGCTTTATCAAGGAGGATGCGCCGGATATCATCGGTATCGGCGGCGACGTGAACTTCTCAAACTTCGTTGATGCTGAGATGCTTATGGATATCTCAGATTTTGAAGGATTATCTTTAATCAAACAGGCTTATAAAGATATCGACAAAAATCTGGAGTTTGTTCCGACGGAAGGCGTTTACGCCGTTCCTTACGTAGCAAATGCAGCGGGCGTCCTGTACAACAGAGAGATGTTCAAGAAGAACAAATGGGAAATTCCTACCACTTGGGACGAATTTATGGACTTATGCGAGACCATCAAAAAGTCCGGACAGCAGCCGCTCTACTTCGGCTTCAAGGACGTATGGACCTGCCTTGCGCCTTGGAACGCACTTGCCTGCGATCTTGCTCCGGCGGACGTATGCCGTCAGGTAAACAAAGGCGAGACCAAATTCATCGACGAGTACGGTGAAGTAGCCGAGAAAATGCTAGAGCTCCTCGAATACGCTCAGGACGATCCGTTCGCATACAACTACAACGACGCATGTACCGCATTTGCAAACGGCGAATCTGCGATGTACACCATCGGAAGCTATGCAGTTCCCCAGATCCAGTCTGTAAATCCGGACATGGACCTTGATTCCTTCGTAATGCCGGGCTGCGATAACGCAGATGACAACATACTGAACTCCGGCGTGGACCTTCAGTTCTGCGTAACCACGGACTGCCAAAATAAAGAGGCGGCTTATGAAGTTTTAAGTTTCCTGTTAGAGGATTCTACCATCCAGACATACCTTGACGACCAGAACGCTGTTCCCTGCAAGGACAAGGAATTTAAGCTTTCACCTGCTCTCGACGGTATGCTTGACTACATAAACGAAGGCAAGATGACCGACTATCAGGATCACTACTATCCTTCTGAAATGGCAGTTGACGCACAGATTCAGACCTTCCTGATCGACGGAAGCGTAGAAAAATTCCTGAATAAATTCGATACTGACTGGCTGCGGTACAACCGCGACATTATCCGTAAGGTACAGGAATACGAAGCAGGAGGGAATAAATAATGAAGAAAAAACTTAGCAGAAACCAAACCTTTTTGTTAATTACGATTCCGGTCCTGGCACTGTTCTTCTGTTTTAATACTCTGCCGTTGATTAAGGGCCTGATGTACAGCTTCACCAACTTCCGCGGATTCGGAAGCTACGAGTGGGTTGGAATGCGTAACTATGCTGATTTATTTACGGACGCACGTGTAGGAAAATCCTACCTGTTCACCTTTAAATTCGCTTTGCTTGCAACGGTTGTTACCAATGTAATCGCCCTGCTCCTTGCCCTTGGCTTAAATGGCAAGATCCGCGCTAAGAGCACCTTAAGAGGCGTTTACTTCATCCCTAGGATCCTTGGCGGACTGGTTGTAGGTTATATCTTCGGATATATCTTCACCTACATCCTTCCGGCTATCACAGGCAAGGGAAGTATGCTGTCCAACACCGGCACAGCTTGGATCGCAATCGTAATCGTTGCGGCATGGCAGTCCATTGCACAGACCACTCTGATCTACATCTCCGGTCTTCAGACCGTGCCGGAGGATGTATACGAGGCGGGCGCCATCGACGGCGCTACCGGATGGTTAAGTTTCAAGAACCTGACCTTCCCGCTGATCATCCCGTTTTTCAGCATCAACATGGTTTTGAGCATGAAAGACTTCCTGATGGTATTCGACCAGATCATGGCTATGACCAAGGGCGGTCCTGCACAGAGTACCGAGTCCATCTCATTCCTCATTTACAACAATGGTATGGGCGGCGGACAGTTCGGATTCCAGAGCGCCAACGCGGTAATCTTCTTTATCGTAATCGTTGCCATCTCTGTATTCCAGCTTAACTTCACAGGAAAGAAGGAGGAACAGTTATAATGAAAAAGAAAAATAAAGTTGCTGCCGTTACCAATTGGCCGCTTACCATCTTATTGATCGCTGGCTGTATAACTGTAGTCTTTCCGCTTTATATGGCCATTGTAATTGCATTCAAGAAACCTTCTGAAATGACCAATGACATTGCCGGCGCTTTAAGCCTTCCAAAGAGCTGGAGCCTTGAGAACTTCGCAGAAGCTATGCGTGTAACAGACTTCTGGCATTCACTGGGCTACAGCGTGCTGATTACGGTTGCCACCGTAGTGCTTGCAATCCTGATTCATTCTCTTGCCGGCTATGCCATTGGTCGGAGTATGGCAAAGAACAAATTTTACAAGATTTCTTATCTCTATATTGTAAGCGGTATGTTCGTACCTTTCGCAATCCTGATGATGCCTCTGGTAAAACAGACTGCACAGATGGGAATTGACAACTGGTTCGGAGTAATCCTCTGTTATCTGGTATTCTATATGCCGATGAACGTAATGCTCTACTCCGGCTACCTAAAGAATATCCCGATCGCGCTGGAAGAGGCTGCTTACGTGGACGGAGCAACCACATGGACGACCTACTGGAAGGTAATCTTCCCGATCATGAAGCCTATGCACGCTACCGTTGCCGTTCTGACAGCGCTGGGAACATGGAACGACGTTATGACTCCGCTTGTTATCATGTCAGGAAAGGGAGCAAACACACTGCCTCTGGCACAGCTCACCTTCCAGACACAGTTCGGAACAAACTACAACTTGGCATTTGCCTCTTATCTGCTGGCGCTTTTGCCAATCCTTGTCTTCTATTTGATATGCCAGAAGCAGATCATCAACGGTGTCGTAAATGGAGCAGTAAAATAGCTCGTTTACAAAAATGGGGGGGGGACGCAGTTACCAAAAACAGGATTTACTTACAGACGGAAACAAAATCCGGCAAACGTATTTATTGCTAACTGCGTTTAAAAATAGAGTCTGTCACAGGAACGTTTTCCCGTGGCAGACTCTATTATGTATTGAAACAGTTTTATTTCATGATTGGTAACAATATCAATTACTCATAGCATCTTTCCAGCACCTGTTCAATCTGCTGTTCTGTAAACACAAACGCTTCATTGTTGTTCATAATATTTTTAATCAGCGCAGGAAACATCTCTCTCGTCACGCCCAGCTCTCGAAGCGTAGACGGCAGGCCCCACTGTTTGAACCGGGCGCGCAGATAATCCAGTCCCATCTGCCCGTATTCCACATCCGAAACTCCCTCCGGCCTTTCCAGATTCAGTACATTTCGGGAAAACTGTACAAACTTTCGAGGATTTTCTTCGTTTATAAAGTCAAGCCATGCAGGATTAATTACCGCAAGCCCTTCTCCATGAGAAGAATCTGTCATTGCCCCAACCGCATGCTGGATCCAATGTGCCGGCCATCCCGCATTTAACCTTCCGCAATCCTGTATTCCGCCCATTGCCAAAGTCGACGCCCATGCAATCTGTGCCCTCAGTTCAATATTATCCGGATGCTCCAGCACATCTTCGCTTTCCAGAACAGTACGCACAATCCCTTCTCCAATTGCATCAGAAATAGGATTTCCTTCCACCCCATCGAAATATCCTTCGATAATATGTGAAATGGTATCTGCCATTCCGGCTGCTGTCAGTTTCTTTGGAACTGATACCAGAAGTTTGGGATCGATAATTGCTGTTTTCGGACACACTGTCATATCATGAATCGCCCACTTTTTCCACTGATCACAGTCCTCAGAGCGGTTATTTGTTACCACACAGTGACAGCTTGTTTCTGCGCCGGTCGCAGATATGGTCGATACCGCAACAACCGGAAGAATTGTTTCCACAGTCCTTGTTCCCGCAAAGAAATCCCATACGTCCCCTTCTTTTTCGTCGGCGGCTCCTACCGCAATTGCCTTAGCTGTGTCAATGGTACTTCCGCCTCCCACAGCGACGATCACATTCAGTTTATGCTCTTTTACAAGCCGGATCCCTTCTTCTATTTTTGTCAGCCGGGGGTTGCTTTCAACGCCGCTTAATTCCGCTACAGCAACTCCCGCCTCTTTCATCAATGCCACGCTCTCTGCAAACGTTCCATTTTCCTCCAGCGGTCCTGGCTGCTCCACAAGCAGCGCCGCGCTTCCAAACTTTGCAACCTCTTTTCCCAGCGACTTAAATGCTCCTGACCCAAAAACCACATTGGTCGGAAAAGCAAAACTAAAATTCAACATATCCACTTACCACTCTTTCTATTGTTTTATACCGCACGTCCTGATAATGCAATTCCGCGTATTTTCAGCGCCGCCTCTTCCGGAATATAGCTGTCTGCAGGAACCTTCAACAATGCCGCATAGTATCCCACCTGCGCGTCCTCCTCTGTATAAACTGCGCAGGTCATTGCCGACTCCATACTCGGACCTGTAGCAATCAGTCCATGATTCTGGAGTAAAGCCACATCGCCCTGTTCTCCAAGCGCCTTCACAGCCTCTTTGGCCAGTTCTTCAGAACCCGGCATTGCAAAAGGCGCGGTATGGATTGGATAATACATATTAGACGGTACCGTAGCACGATCCAAATCTGCAAGCCGCATAGACATAACCGTAGCATATAACGAATGCGTATGTACTACGGCGCAGACATCCCTGCGCGCACGATATACGGCAGTATGCATCGGCGTCTCCGACGATGGGATATACGCTCCGTCAATCATATTCCCCTCCAAGTCAACGATGGTAATATCCTCTGGCTTCATGGTATCATAATCCCTTCCGCTTGGCGTAATCGCTACTACATCCTCCTTTTCATCCCGCATGGAGATATTGCCGGATGTGCCATGGATCAACCCCAATGCATCCGCCTGTTTAATCGCTGCCAAAACACTTTCTCTGATTTCCTGATATTTCATAATTATTTTCCTCCAATCTTTTTATCATTTTATACTTATTAGACTGCCGATCTTCGCTAAGTATCCCCTGCGAATTACTGACGCTCGTTAAGATATCGATATTTTATCATAATTTACAACTCTCTCCGTATGATCAGTCTTACACATACGGTCAAATTCCCGCGTCAATAAGTACGGAGATTTCGGTACTGCGCTTACGGTATCCCCCGCAATATGTGGTGTAATAATAATGTTGTCCAAATCCGCAAACCCGCTTCCTGCCGTAACCGGTTCCTTTTCAAATACATCCAGCGCCGCGCCGGCAATCCGATGCTCTCTGAGCGCTTCTATCAGATCTTTCTCTTTAACAAGACCGCCCCTTGATGTATTAATGAAGTAACTATCCGGACGCATCATATCAAAATAATGCCGGTCAATCATTCCACGGGTCTCCTCTGTAAGCCGCAGATGGATACTAACCACGTCCGCCTTCTGAAACAGCTCTTCCAAACTGCTTACCATTTCCACATCCCCAAGCCCATTCTTATACAGGCGTTCTTCCGATACATATTCATCAAATCCCAGCACTTTCACATCCAGCGCTCTTAGACGTTTGGCTATCTCCAAACCCACATTGCCAAGTCCAGCCAATCCTACTTTCAGATTACCCAATGTTGTCGTATAATCGTAATTAGGGTAGGATTTCGTCCATTCACCCCGCATCAGTTTCGCATGGGATGTGGCGATATTCCGCGTTAATGCAATAATCAGCCCAAGCACAAAATCCGCTACTGGTTCTGCATTCCGAATAACATTCACAACCGGAATATTCCTCTCGCTTGCCGCCTGTACACAGATATGCTCCAAACCGCCCCTGCATGTCAAAATGCATTTTAGATTCTTTGCCTTCTCGATCAGCTTCCTGGGAATCGGCGCAAAATGCATCATAATAATATCCGCTTCTTCTATCAACCCGTCTAGTTCCTCCGGATATGGTTCTGCATCCGGCCCATTCTTCTCTATATTTACCTGTTTCTCAGAAAAAGATTCTATGGTATTTTCCCCCCAGAATACTTTATCCAGCTTTTCTACCTGAATAGAAGACTGATTGACTGCGTCCGCCATCGTATCGCAAGACACAAAAACATCCCCGATCACTACTACTTTCTGTTTCTTCTCACTTAATTCTTTCAGCATCTTTTTCTCCTTCTGCGACAGGCTATGCCTGTGCGTTTACTTCTTGATTCTCCGGCACGTCGTTGCAGTTTTCCATGTAATCAATCAGGCTCTGCCCCTTCATCTTAAACGCTGCGTACATAACAACATACAATAGAACCACCGCTCCTATAATAATTGGATTACCCGTCAGGAAAGCAAGGAAAGACAAACAGTTCAACGGACGCCCCATAACTCCGAAACTTGCAACCAGAACACCCGCCAGAGCCATCTCTACCCCAACAGACGCCGCAACCTGTGAGAAATACGGTGCAACTGCCGTAATGCACAAGAGGCCGATGGTGTACCAGATTGTTCCGCATATCGTACTCTTAATCATATTCCCATCCGTAACACAGATAAACACCTCGATCATGTATGGAATCGCACAGAGATCCACAAGCGGAAGGAATTTATTCCCCGGCAGAATAAATGCAATCACCAGAATAATCGGCATCAGGATAATACCCGTTGTCAGCGTTGCAGTTTCTCCATATGCAACCGCATCGTTAATCGCAATATACCAATTGCGTCCTTTTCCGCTCTCAGCCGCCTTTTTTGCATAAGCTGAGGAAAGCGGCGTAAATGCTGATGCAAAGATTCCCGCAACCTTTGGAAATACCGTCATAACTGCCGATGTTGCAATCGCGCAGGTTGCGATCGCACCCCAGCTTTCCAGAGAATTCAGCGAATGGGAATAACTGATTGTCGCGATAACTCCTCCAAGAATTAGTCCGATCACTTTTGGGTCCGCAAGCATTCCCGCTTTATCCGCAAGCGCCTTGGGGCTTGCTTTGATTTTATTCAGTCCAAGCTTATTCAGAATGGCATTCATCACAATCGCAAAGGGTACCGCGTCCATATGCATCGGCACAGACAAGCAGCAATTCGGATATCCATAGTAATTGGAGAAACGCTTTGCAAGCGCCTCTGAAAACAGCATGCAGTACAGATTCTGTATAACCATCAATAATAACGCCAAGAAAATATTTTTGGTCAGAAGATACAGCATGGAGCCCCACACCATAAACCCGTAGTTATTCCACAGATCGCTAACCATAAAAACATTCGTGAATTTCAGAAAATATAACGCGAGCTGCAAAATAACGGCAATGGCAAAAAATATAATTCCTATGGTAGTAGAATAAGCAACAACAGAAGTCGCCTGCCATCCAATATCAACAATTTCCAGATTTACGCCCGTAGTTTCCACCATCTGCTCCACCACCGGACCAATAATTCCCGAATAGGAATTAATAATCAGCGTAAATCCCTCTAAACCCACTGCGGAAAGAATCGCACAGTCCAATGCCTTTTTCGTTTTAACGCCCATGCCTTTTGCAACAATGAACAAAATAACCGGTACAAATACAATCGCACCAAACGCATTAAATATATTTTGAATGGTATCTAACATAATAATTTATCCTTTCTTTTCTCTTTACGCTTTCAGTATCTCTTTCACCTCATCCATAAAGCCTTCTTCATCCAAACCGATCAGAAACGACGTCGCCATCAATTTCGGCACTCCATACTCGCCTGGAACCGGACTTGAACATGCCATGAACGCTACGTCATGCGATCCCATTGCAGACTCAACTCCACCCGGATTTGTTTCTATACACTCTGCGTCATATCCCAGTTCTCCAAGTTTTTCTTTCAGTTTTGAAGCCAGCATAGACGATGTTACCGTACCGGAACCACACACGCATAATACACATATTTTTTTCATAATTTATATCTTCCTTTCTCTTTAATTTTTATAATCAGACTTCTTTTCCCTTTACTCCAAATATTTCTTCCCAAGGCTGTACAATTCTTCTTCACTTGCCGCGTCTCTGAACCTTCCCACCAGTTCCTCATCCATAAATAATGTCATAATCTTTTTTAAATTATGAATCTGTTCCTCCGGATCCGTAATCGCCATCATAAATAGCATCTCAGCCTCTACTTTCTCCCCGGTAGAACCCATATGCATGAATACAACAGGTTTTTCCAGTTTCACTAATGCAATCCCAGGCCGGTTCACATGCTGGGGAGTCGTATGAGGCATTGCAATTGCATTATATTTTAAATTCAGCCCGGTCGGATAGAGCTCTTCCCTTTCCAGAATCGCATCTATAAATGACTCCTTCACGCAGCCTGTATCAAGAAACATCTGCCCCGCCAACCGAAGCGCCTCTTCCCGGCTGTCTGCTTTCAGCCCTACTTTTACATGTCTCTTATCAATAATAGACATTACGCATTCCTCCTTTGAAAATAATAAAATAGATTCCGGCGAATCTTTCCCAGTTCTTCCTTAGATGATATCTGCCGCTCTATAATATTTATAAGATCCTCTACCTTTACTTTGCGTAGATCCATCGGTTCACTGCACAATTTCTGAATAATATGATCCGTATCCCTCTCGCTCAGTATCGGCGACACATAGATTGTCTCCGCTGGCAGTCCAACGTCGCGGACCGTGGAAATCACAAGCTTGTATTTTAAAAAATTTTTTTCCCGCACCGCAGACACTGCTGACAGCTCATATTCATAATTCTCCCCCAGAATCTCCTGAAGCTGGGTTCTGATGAATACAGATGTTGAAACGCCCGCACCGCAGATAATCAAAATTTTTCTTGCGTCCGTTATTCCCCCGCCCATTTCTATATTCGCAAAATGGCTTTCCACAAACATAACCAAGAACGATATCTCATCCTCTGTAATCAGTTCTCCTATTTCGCCTCCGATGGCACGGACACTGGTTTCCACCATATCGAATCCTCTTGGATACATCTTCCGGATATCCTCTAAAAGCAGATTTGTACTATGAAGCCCCAGTTTAAGCCGGTAAAGCATTGGCTCCATATGGAGGCACAGCATCTTTCTCAGTTCTTCCTTTCGTTCAATTGTCTGTCCGCGTTGTTTTTCAATATGATGCAAAAGCACATCAACAATTTCTATCACTTCCTGATTCATCTCACCATGGAAATCAATCCTTTTCATGCCAAGCAGCAGATACGCCGCATAAAACTCCTCATTTCCGGAAAGGATAATCCCTTTGCCCCGCAGCCTGGCCAGCAGAATCTTTATCTGCCCAAACTCTTCAGTATAGCTAAATGTGCGCTTCCCTATCTGCCCGATCTGAGAACATTCATTTCCCAATCCGTTCCTTATAACCGCAACCATGATCATGGCCGCCGTATGACATACAAAATGGTCGATAAAACTTGTTGAGATCAATTCACTGTAAATCTCAATTTCTTCAAGGATTATCTGATATACATCGCCAGATTCTGGATTCAGGTTCAGGCTGTCCGCTGCCAGGCGGTTAAGAAGCTTAAGAATCATCTCCCAGATTCCTCTGTTTTTAATAGCGGCCAGATTATCAGAAATATAATTCCTTACACTCAATTCATCGCCTTCGAAATAATAGCCGTTCCTATTGGTATACTTCAGCGCGGTTTTGCCCCCGCATTCCCTTTTCAACAGCTTTAAGTCGGTCTGGATCGTATTTCTGCTGACGTCAAATTCCTGACTCAGCCCTTCTATCGTTACCTGCTCTTTACTTAATGCAATCAAGAGAATTTCTATCCGCATACGCTGCTCTCTAGACGCCAGATGAATATTGCCGGATTCTAGTATCTCCTCAACCATGTCCAGATACTCTTCTTCTATGACACATTCTCCGTTTTCCAATACGACGGCCGGTATTCCCTTGTTTGAAAAACATTCGTTAATTTTTCCCAAGTCGTAATACAACGCCCGTTTGGAAACCGCAGTTTCATTTGCGAGGCTCTCCAGACTTATCCTTCCTTTCGATGCAACGATCAAATAAAGTATAGAACTCATTCTGCTGTTAATCTCCATTATGCTCACCTCTGGATCATTCCTTCAAATTTGCAATGAACGAAATGATATGCTCTAACGCTTCTTCTTCCTGTTCGCCTTCCGTCTGAACCGTAATCTCTGTCCCTTTTGTAATCCCCGCCATCAAAATCCCCATAATATGTTTGGCGCTGTATGTTTTTCCTCCTGAAACAATATCCACACTGCAGGGATAACTTGCACAGAGTTTGAAGAGATCCGAAGCCGGCCTTGCATGTAACCCTGTTTTATTCTGTACCACAACAGATTGCTGAACCATATGCCCACTCCTTTCTTTCTTTTTTACGCTCTCATCATAGCATACAAATTTCTCTCGAAAAATGCCAACTTTTATCGTTTGTTTTGCATTCATTTTCAAAAATTGTGTTTGTTTTTACAGCACATTTTTTGTAATGCCTGAATATTTTCCCTACAAAATTTAATGGAATCTACGAATTTAAATACGGCATGTCTCAGGAAACCTTCCCTATGACATGCCGTATAGTATATATTAACGAGGTTCACTGGGCAGATACATAACAAACTGATACACCAGCTAACGCCAGAACCCTCCACGGATAGCCCAAAGAGCCCACAGGCCTCAGAGTCCTGCGGGCCCTTTGGGCTATCCGTGGAGGGTTCCCCCTACAAAAACAATCTCCGTATATCATTATAAAATACAAACACCATCAGCGCCATCAACAGCGCAAATCCGATAAAGTGCACGTATCCTTCTTTCTCCGGCGACACTCTCTTTTTTCTTACCGCCTCCGCGAACAAAAACACCAGCCGTCCTCCGTCCAGCGCCGGGATCGGCAGCAGGTTCATCACCCCCAGATTCGCAGACAGCAGGATCGCCATATTCATCATATTCGCCGCAACAATAGAAATTCCGTAATCCACACTGGAATGATACGCATCGTCCACCATATCCACGATTCCCACAGGACCTGACATCTGGTCAAGCCCCACCTGCCCGGTAAGGAGCATTTTAAGGCCTGAAACTGCCACCCAGATCCAGTATTTGACTTCATAAACGCCGTATTTTAACGACGCGAGGATTCCCGCCTTCTGGTTTCCCTCGCTTCCGATCCCCAGCATATAATATTCCAGTTCCTCGTTATACTCCGGCGTTATGACCGCCCTGTGGCGCTCTCCATTTCTCTCGTAGGCCACCTCCACGGTTTCCCCCTGATGGAACTGGTTATAGGCGGAGATCTCCCGGAAAATATGGATCCTTTTATTTCCCATTTCTACGATCTCATCCCCGGCCATCAAGCCCGCTTTCTCAGCCGGGCTTCCTTCGCTGACCGCTCCGACCACCGCCGGGTCATACCCCACCATCGCCGTCAAAACTGCTGCCAGCACAAAGGCAAGGATGAAATTAAATACCGGGCCTCCCGCAATCACCATGATCCGCGCCCACACCGGCTTGCTGTGGAAATTCCCTTCCTCCCCGGTCGCCTCATCGTCCTCACCCATCATACAGGCTCCCCCGATGGGAAGCGCCCGGACGCAGTACCTGGTTCCTTTATATTCTTTTGAAAACAGAAGCGGCCCCATGCCAAGGGCAAATTCCTCCACTTCTATTCCATTCAGCCTCGCCATGAGAAAATGTCCCAGTTCGTGAAAGATCACAATAAAGCCGAATAATATGACCGCCAAAATAATACCCAAAACTTACCTCCCGCACCAGAAAAAAAATATGTTATCCCAAATAAACTGACAGATAATAGATAATAGGAGCCGTAAAGATCACGCTGTCAAACCGGTCAAGGATCCCGCCGTGGCCGGGTATCAGCTTCCCATAATCCTTAATCTCGTGATTCCGCTTGATCGCAGAGGCGCACAGATCTCCGATCTGGGAAATCGCCCCGCCCACTCCGCAGATCGCCGCACACAGCGCCGGGCTCACCGACGCTCCCGCAAACCTGTTCATAGCCAAAGCAAAAACCGCCCCCAGCACAGCGGCGCCAATCACTCCGCCCACTCCGCCTTCCACTGACTTTTTCGGACTTAAAACCGGAGCCATTTTATGCCTGCCAAAGAGCATCCCCGCACAATAGGCGCAGGTATCGCACCCCCACGAGCTTAAGAAAATCAACCAGACCATCACTCCGCCATCGGGCAGTTCTCTGGTCTGGTACACGAAGGACAGCATCACCGCCACATAGAACACCCCGAAAAACGCCATCGTTACCTGCTCCGCATGAAACTTCGGATAGGCAAACACATAAACCGCCATAACCAGCATCAGAAACAGAATAAATAAAGGAACCGCATATTCCATTCTATTCAGTTCGAGAAGCACATAATAGCCAGTTGCCGCCAAATATCCCGCCACGCCCAGCGCCTGATTCTGTATCTTTACCACCTTATACAGCTCCGTCAGCCCGATCAGACTGGCTGATAGTAAGATCCCATACAACAGCGGACCGCCGATTCCCACCGTAACCACCAGCACGATCACCAGCACGATTCCGCTGAGCAGTCTTGTCTTAAACATCCGTTACCTCCTTTACGCCCCCGAAGCGTCTGTCTCTTGCATTATATGCTTCAATCGCCTTGATAAGTTCTCCCTTCGTAAAATCGGGCCAGTGGACATCCGCAAAATAAAATTCCGTATAGGCAAGCTGCCACAAAAGGAAATTCGACAGCCTCTGTTCCCCGCTGGTCCGAATCAAAAGATCTGGGTCCGGAATCCCTCTCGTATCCAGATAATCCTCAAACAGTGCCTCGCCAATATCCTCCGGCCTTACTCTGCCCTCTTTACAGTCCGCCGCAAGCCTCCTTGCCGCTCTCATGAGTTCATCCCTGCTCCCATAATTAATCGCAATCTGGAAATTCAGACCTCCGTTATTCTTCGTGGCCTCCTCAAGTTCAAGAATCCTCTTCCTGATATCCTCGTCAAGTCTGGTAATATCGCCGATCACCCGCACTTTCATATCATTCTTCGCCGCAGTCGTAAGGCAGGTCTTCATGTAATTGCGCAGAAGCTTCATCAGCGCATTTACTTCATCCGCAGACCGGTTCCAATTCTCTGTGGAAAACGCATATACCGTCAGGTACTTGATTCCCATCCGCCACGCCTCCTCGCAGATCCGTTCCACATTCTTGCTGCCTTGGGCATGTCCATAATTTCTCGGCATTCCCTTAGACTTCGCCCAACGTCCATTACCGTCTAATATAATCGCCACATGCTGTGGTATATTCATATTCTAACCCTCCTGACCGGCAGTATACCATAAACTTTACTGATCTAGTACATCGAAAATTAAGTTTTTGATGTACTAGTCCGGCAACGCCAAACAGAGACGGGACTTTATGTCCCATCCCTGTATCTCTTCTCCTTACGGACTGCCGGTTCTTATCCCTCTCTGCCGGCTCCATGCATCTCATCTATGAAACCGCCGCAAACAGTAACCTGTACGCAGACTAAACCGTCATAACCTCTTTTGACTTGGATTCAACCGCCTTATCCACCTCTTTGATATACTTATCCGTCAGCTTCTGAAGCTGTGTCTCCATATCCTTGATCTCATCCTCGGAAATATCGGTGCCCTTTAACTTCTTTAAGCTGTCATTGCCGTCCCGGCGGATATTCCTGACTGCCACCTTGGACTGCTCGCCCTTTTTCTTTACATCCTTCACCAGCTCTTTTCTGCGGTCCTCGGTAAGCTCCGGAAATACCAGCCGGATTACCTGTCCGTCATTGGTAGGATTAATGCCGATATCCGACATATTGATCGCCTTCTCAACCGCCTTGATCATACTCTTCTCCCACGGCTGAATCACAATCATACGCGCCTCCGGCACCGAGATATTGCCCACCTGCTGCAGCGGCGTAGGCGTTCCGTAATAATCCACCGTAATCTTATTCAGAATATTCGGATTCGCACGGCCCGCACGGATCGTCATCAGCTCCGACTCAAGGCTGGCCAGAGTCTTCTTCATCTTGTCTTCGTATACCTGCAATCTTTCATTCATCGCTATATCCTCCCTTATTTAAACAGTCACCTTTGTGCCTGTAAATGTTCCCGACATGGTACCTACAATACTGTTCTCTTCATTCAATCCAAATACCAGCATTGGCATCCTATTCTCCATGCACAGAATAGACGCTGTCAGATCTACTGCCATAAGCTTCTTGTCAATGATCTCCTGAATAGAAATCTCATCATACTTCCGCGCCTTAGGATTCACCTTCGGATCACTGTCATAGATTCCGTCAATCGCCTTAGCAAGCAGCATAGCGTCTGCCTCAATCTCAATCGCCCGAAGAACCGCCCCGGTATCGGTAGAAAAGTATGGATGACCGGTTCCTCCGGCAAAGAAGATCACCTTTCCCTCCTTTAGCGCCTCTATGGCCCTGTCCTTGGAAAACAGAGACGTAAACGCACCGCACACAAAGGGCGTAAACACTTCCGTCTTCATCCCCACATGGCGGAAAATCTCCGACACATAGATACAGTTCATCACGGTAGCAAGCATTCCGATCTGATCTGCCTTCGTCCGGTCTATGGTCTCGCTGGTACGGCCTCTCCAGAAATTACCGCCCCCGGTGACCACAGAAATCTGAAGCCCGTCGTCCGCCAGCTTCTTCACCTGCCTGGCCACACCGATGCAGGTAGCCTCGTCAAACCCTGTCTTCTTATCCCCTGCAAGAGCTTCGCCGCTTAATTTCAGTAATACTCTCTTCATAAGTTCTGCTCCTTATTCTTATAAACTGGTTTCAGTATAACATAAGTTCCGCCAAAGGACAATTTATCTATATAAATTCTTTCCGCTCAAAATATCGGATCAGGATATCCGCGCACCGATGGATCCCAAGCTCCGAGGTATCCAAGATCATGTGGTAATTATTCACATCGCCCCACGCCTTCCCGGTATGCTCGTGATAATACGCAGACCGTTCCCTGTCCGTCTGCTTCATCCTCGCCTGCGCTTCCTCATAGGAAACGTTCTCAAGCTCCATAATACGCTTGATCCGGTCTTCCTTCTCCGCGCATATATAGATGTTGAACACATTTCTCCTGTCTTTTAAAATCTCTGAGGCGCATCGTCCAAGAATGATGCAGGGTTCTTCCGCTAATTCCCTGATAACAGCAGCCTCCGATTCATAGCTGTCCCCCTCGGTCCGCTCCTGCACGATCGCCTTGTCATAGACCGGAATCTGAAGCTTCTCTGAGAGCTCCTTCGCAATCTGACTTGCACCCGTCCCATACCGCCTGCTCATAGTAATCACTAGTTTCATAGCCATTCCTCCTTAGTAACGCGATTCTGACTGACAGTTCTGTAACGAATATATTATACCACACATCAAACAGAATGAACAGCTATGATATCATTTCCCGTTCGGCAAATAAATCCCGCACCGCATCCTCATAGGCCGGAAGCTTCTGCGCCTTTCGGATCCGTTTGCCGTATTTAGACGAATCCTCAAACAGGCCGATCAGATAGACCCACAGCTCCTTCATTTTGAACAGAACCACCCTGCTGCCCGGCATCTCTTCTTTGTAGGCTCCATAAACTGCGTCGTGGAATCTGCGGATCCTCTCCTTTTCCGGCGCGGCCCCGCCCTTTAAGACCCCGGCAAGACCGGGATTTGTAAGAAGTCCCCTTCCGATCATGACCCGGTCCGCCTCCGGGAATTTCCCGGCCCATGCCTCATACGCCTCCGGACTGTCAATATCCCCGTTATAACACACCGTGTTTTTACTGTGCAGTTCTCCGTAGGCAAATACGTCCTGATGGGGAATCCCCCTGTAAAATTCCTTCTGGGTGCGCGGATGAATGATCAGCTCTTTTAACGGATATTTGTTATAAATCTCCAAAAGCCGCGGAAATTCCTCCGGGTCATCCCTGCCGATTCTGGTCTTTATGGATATCTCGCACGCCGTATGCGCAAACACCTCTTCCAGAAAATGATCCAGTTCCTCCGGCTTTGCAAGAAATCCAGCCCCTCTGCATTTGGAAACCACGGTCTTTGACGGACAGCCCAGATTCAGGTTAATCTCCCTATACCCATAGCCCCTTAGGGTCCTCTCCCCCGCAAGAAAACAGTCCGCCCGGTTCGTCATGATCTGGGGAACCAGATAAATCCCCTCATTGTGCTCCGGCAGAATATCATTTTTCTCTCTGCTGTTTAACTTTCCCTTCTCATTCGGTGCAAGAAACGCTGTAAAATATTTATCGATATCCGGGAAAAAAGAATGGAACGCATTACGGTACAGATACCCTGTAATGCCTTCCATCGGCGCAAAATAATACTTCATTGTATCTTCTCCATATAAAATCACAGCCTTACGACAGCTTCCATAACGCCTGCTCCATCTGCTCCATTCCCTTTGCAATCAGCTCCATAGAATTGCTGTAGGAAAACCTCAGATACCCCGGCGCAAAAAAGGCGCTTCCTGGAACTGCCGCGATCCCCGCCTCCAAAAGCAGGTATTTCGCCACCTGTCCGTCATCCTCTATGACGCCCTTCCCGGTGCTTTTCCCATAGCAGCCCTTCACGTCCGCCAGCAGGTAAAACGCTCCCATAGCGTCCATGCAGGAAATACCCGGCATCTGATTCAGACGCTCTCTCATATAATCTCTCCGGCTTTCAAATTCACGGATCATATGCTGCAGCGGTTCCTGCGTTCCGGTAAGGGCCGCCACAGCCGCCTTCTGCGACAGGGACTGCACGCAGGAGAGGATCTGCCCCTGAAGCACATTCGCCGCTCTGATCACCTCTCTGTCAGCCGCCATATAACCGATTCTCCATCCCGTCATAGCATAGGCTTTGGACATACTATTGATAAGAATGGTATGTCTCTTTACCTCCTCCGAAAAAGAAGCCGGCGAAACATGCTCCCTGCCGCTATAGATAAACTTCTCATAAACCTCATCCGATATGATATAAAAATCATATTCCACCGCCAATGCCGCCAGTTCCTCCAGAGAACTTCGGTCATAGACGGCTCCGGTGGGATTATTCGGCGTGTTGATCATAACCGCCTTCGTGCGCTTTGTTACCGCCCGGCGGATCGCCGAAACATCCAGCGCGAAATCTTCCCTGCAGGGAACCATCACAGGCTCTCCGTCCGTAAGCTTCACAAGCTCCGGATAGGTCACCCAGCAGGGATAAGGGATGAGCACCTCATCCCCCGGATTACAGACTGCAAGTAGAGCGGCAAGAAGACACTGTTTCGCGCCCGCTCCGATCGTAATCTCATCTGCCAAATAGCGCACATGATTCTCCCGCTCCAGTTTTTCACTGATTGCCTCTCTGAGCTCTAAAATACCCATAACGGGCGTATATTTAGTAAAGCCCCGCCTCATGGCCTCCTCTGCCGCCCGGCAGATATGCTCCGGAGTCGGGAAATCCGGCTCTCCCACATTGAAACTGATCAGGCTTTTGCCCTGCTGTTTTAATTCGGCTACCCTGCTGGTAAGTTCAACCGTCTTTGAGGGACGGATCCGCTGTACTCGTTCCGATATCATCCTATCATTCCCTATCCTTCATCTATCATACAGAATTTAAATTTCAGCGGCTGGTAATCCCCCATGCCCACAGGCAGCGGGACTCCCGCATACATAAGCGCCGCGCCGGTATAGACAGCCCCGGTTCCTGCATCCCTGTAATGCTTCTCCGGAAGAAGGCCTTCTAGATAAACCAGATGGATATGGGGATTGGATTCATTGCGCAGCATAACTCCGTTTACAACCGTCTCCCGCTTATCCTTCGAAACAAACTGCCACAGCACATACTCATGGTTCCGGTATGGATTCGTCAAACGGTAATAATCGCCGTTTAAAACTAAAAGTTCCATCTCCTTATACTCGCTGATATGTCTCTTAGCCGCTTCCTTCTCCTCCTCCGACAGCTTAGCAAGATCCAACTCATACCCGAAAGTGCCCGCGCTTGCCACAACTGCCCGTGTGTCAAAGGGCGTCGTCCGACCGGTTCCATGGTTCGGGCACACGCTGACATGCGCCCCCATCGCTCCGATGGGATAGCCAAAGGAAGTGCCGTACTGAATCCTCAGCCTGTCAATCGCATCCGTATTATCACTGCACCAGATCTGCGGCGAATAGTACAGCATTCCTGCATCAAACCTGCCGCCTCCGCCCGCACAGTTCTCAAATAACAGATCCGGATATCTGGTAACCAGACGGTCCATCATCTCGTAAACGCCCATCACATACCTGTGGAACACCTCTCCCTGACGCTCGGCCGGAAGCGCCGCCGAATATACATTATCCACGGCCCTGTTCATATCCCATTTTACATAGTCCACCTTACAGCTATCCAAAACCCGGAAAATCTTCTCCATAATATAGTCTCTGACTTCTTTGCGGGTAATATCCAGATTCAACTGATGGCGGCTTCTGGTCATCCTCCTTCCGGGAATCCGAAGCACCCAGTCCGGATGCTCCTTGTAAAGCTTGCTGTCCTCTGAAATCATCTCCGGCTCAATCCACAAACCGAACTTCATCCCGATTCCATTAATCCGCTCTACCAGCTTCGGAAGGCCGCCCCTTAACTTCTTTTCGTTGACCTCCCAGTCTCCGAGACTGGTATAATCCGAATTCCGATTGCCAAACCATCCGTCATCCATGACAAACATGTCCAGTCCGATCTCCTTCGCTGTCTTGGCGATCTCAAACAATTTCTCTTCATTAAAATCAAAATAAGTCGCCTCCCAGTTATTGACCAGGATCGGTCTGGACTGATCCACATACTTACTGCGTATCAGATTAGAACGGTAGGCATCGTGGTAAATGCGCGAGAGTTTGCCAAGCCCTTCGCGGGAATAGGCGATAATCACCTCCGGCGTCTCAAAGGTATCTCCCTGATTCAAGCGATAAGAAAAATGGTAGGGATGAATGCCCATGACAACCCTTGTCTGTTCCATCTGATCTACTTCAATCTCACAGCGGTGGTTTCCGCTGTACGCCAGCGCATACCCATAGCATTCCCCATGGGTCTCCGTAGTACTCTTGTCACATAGAATCACAAACGGGTTATGCTGATGGCTGGACATGCCCCTCTTGCTCTCCACAGACTGTACTCCGTGATGAAGCGGAAGCCTCTCCATCAGACGTTCCATCGTATGCCTTCCATAAAAATGTATAAAATCCATATGGCGGTTCGGATAATCCATCTCCATAGACATCGCGCGCTGAATCTTCACCTGCTTTTCCCCCAGATTCTCCATCCGCACCGCCCTTGTAATCACATCCAGTTTCGGGAACACGCCGTAGAGCAGATGTACCCTCAGATCGCTGATGCGGTCATACAGCGTAATCTCCAGCGTCTCCGCTTCCTCCTCATTCCCGTACATACAGGGAAGGCCGTGAAGCGAATATTTCCCTTCGTACATTCGATGGGACTCATACTGCAGATGGACCGCGTCGCTTCCGTCCTCATGCTCCACCTCCAGACTGTTGATACGGTAGTCTCCGTTGCCATATCCGGAATACTCCTGAGGAAGCACATCATAGGAAAACGTTCTATCCTCTCCCGCCTCATAGGGATTTCCCGAAAATCCCCGATCCAGAAACATCAGCCTGTGCGTAATCTCCGTATCGCCCACATTCGCCCCATAATACAAATGAACCAACGTGTTATAATCAATAATCTGCATCTGATACATACTGTTCTTCGTTCTTAAAACAAATACTTTTGACTCTTCATGATATGTAATATATTTCATATGCCTGTCCTCTCCTGAAAAGATTCTATTCGTTATCGATTATCGGAATTTTATTCCGCATACCGTATCCTATAGTATCATATCATTCCTGTTTTTTCCATATCTCAAAACGCTTTTTTCCTGAAAAAAATATCCAAAAATTATCCGAAAATAAAAGAGGATATCAAGCAGATTGACATCCTCCTTTTCAGGATATGCCTTCTAAGGCTTACGCCTTTTTCAGCCGTTCCTCGATGGCTTTCACAACCGTCTCTAACACCTTAATCCTTGCATAATACTTATCATTGCCCTCCACAACGATCCAAGGCGCGTTCGGCGTGGAAGTCCGGATCAGCATCTCGTCCACCGCTTCCTCATACTGGTCCCACTTTTCCCTGTTGCGCCAATCTTCATCGGTAATCTTCCACTGCTTCTCCGGATTCTCCTGCCTTGCCTTAAACCGTCTTGCCTGCTCATCCTTATCGATCTGCATCCAGAACTTCAATACGACCGCTCCGGAATCCGTCAGATCCTTCTCCATATCGTTCATCTCTTTATAAGCCCTCTGCCATTCCTGTCTCGTGCAAAAGCCCTCAATCCTCTCCACCATCACTCTTCCGTACCAAGTCCGGTCAAAGATTGTCACATGCCCTGCCTTCGGCATATCGGTCCAGAATCTCCAGAGATAATGATGCGCCCTCTCAATATCGTTGGGCGACGCCGTAGGATGCACCACATATCCCCTTGGGTCCATCCGCTCCGTCAGACGCTTAATCGCGCCTCCCTTGCCGCCGGCATCCCAGCCCTCAAATCCGAGAACCACCGGAATCCTCCTGCGGTACAGCTCGCCGTGAAGCTTCTCCATCTTCTTCTGAAGCCTGTCAAGCTTCTTCTTATACTCTTCCTTCGTATAGGAAAGGCTAAGATCCGTCTTTCCAAGGATCGATTCCTTCAGCCTCTCATGTGACAGAGCCGGAGCGGGCTGCTTGTTTGCTTCTTTGGCCGCCTTCTTCTGCCTTTTCGCTTCCCTTAGCTTCTCTTCCAGTATCCTGACCACGATCGCAAAGACCTTGGCCGTCGCGTACCTGCGGTCTACCGCCTCTACGATATTCCACGGCGCGTAATCCGTATCCGTGCGGGTCAGCATCTCCTCGTGAAGCTTTTCATATTTTTCAAAATTCTTATGCCTCTTCAGATCATCTCTGCTTACCCGCCATGCCGTTTCTTCTGAAGCAAGCAGCTTATCAAACCGTTTTTTCTGTTCTTTCTTATCAATCGCAAGAAAGATTTTAATCATCACCATGCCGCTGGAAGTAAGCTGTTCCTCAAAAGAACAGATCGAACGGTAAGCATCCCCAAGCTCCCCCTTCTTTACCTTCTTATCAAACCTGTCAGCCAGCACCCTTCGGTACCAGCTACTGTCATAAATCGCAATCCGGCCGTTGGCTGGAAGCTTCGTCCAGAATCTCCACATAAATGGATACATCTTTTCCTCTTCCGTCTCGTTCTTGACCGCATAAACCTCAAATCCTCTTGGGTCAAGCGCTTTGATCAGTTCCCCGATCTGAACGCCTTTGCCGGACGCCCCATATCCCTCAAATGCAATCATAACCGGGATCCCCTGCTCCCTGCATTCTCTCTGGAGCTTGCCAAGCTTCGGCTCCAGCTTCTCCATCTTTTTCTTGTACTCCGCCTTGTCCATCTTTTTTGTCAGATCCAGTTTCTCTAACATGATTCCCTCCCTGTATTCATATATTTATCCGGTTTCACCGGTACTCCTGAACTTATCTCTATTATACACAATATCCGGGCTTCATGCACAAGAATTTGTTATTTTCACTACTTGTATTTTGCAATAATAATGCTATAATAACTGTATGGGGATATAGCTCAGTTGGGAGAGCGATACGTTCGCAACGTATAGGTCACGAGTTCGAGTCTCGCTATCTCCATTTTTTATTGCCCTTCACCCTCGCCCATGTTTAATTAATCTTTCAAAATCTTTTTTCATATATATAAAGTTCTTCCTCTGATCAGCAAGATATGTCTGATTATTCTGTGCATATCTAAACAGCCACTTTTCTAAGTCAACATCTTCTTTGTATGAATAAGCAACCATTGCTAACAACGATAACCGATTTTCTTCATGCAATAACCGCAAAAACTCAAACATCAGTGTTTCAAGCATATTTAATTTATCAGCTATCACCTGCTTGTCCTTGGTGCTTCCGTCTTTATCAATCTCATCAAATAACAATCCTTTCTGATTTCTCTTATTACTTCTTCGTTTCAACAATAATTCTTTCAACAACGCCTTTATGGACTGTTGTCTTACTGCCTACAATTACATATGCGGGCATGCAGATTAACAGTTATGCCAAAGAAAATAAATCGATAAATATACCGACATTCCTAAAATCGGAAAAATGATCGCTGTTGCAAAAAACCTAATTGACGGACTTGAATTTAATAAAAATGAAGACATCTATAACTCCGTAATCAACGATCCGGATGTTCTGTCTTTAATAAACAGTATTATATACGGCAGTATCTCTTCTATCTCAACTCCCAAAAGTAAGTTATTAGAAACACAGGGTTTATTCAATGCATTGATGGAGCAGATTCATGATATTGTTGAATATAGAAAGGCAGAAAACCTCTCAAAAATTCAAAACAATTCGAACTCCATCACAGCTTATAAACTTTCTGAATTAATGGACTCAGAAAATAAGAAAACAGAAATGGAAAAAGAGACCCTTGGAAACCTCAATAATTAGATTAACGAACAACGAGAACTAAATTCATTAATTACACCGGAAATACAGAAGGAATTTGCAGAAAATTTAAATATTGATTCTCTAATAGACGCAGTAATTAAAAAATGCGGAGAAAGCGAATTGAGCAGCGGCAAAGCAAAACAGCCTGCAAATAAAAAGTCAATAGAAAATTGAATAAAGTTTTATGTAGGAATAACTTTTCCTTCAATATTGGAGAAGACATCACATTTACAATTAAAAACGCGTCCAATAATATCTCTTCTTCTTTTGCTAAATTTTATGTTAAATCAGACGACGGATGGATTTTACTATTAAATTCAATGATTCCCCAAAATAGTACCTCCGGGACATTGTCTGTAAGTTCAATATCAGCCGATATATGCTAAGTGTCCGTCGTCAAATTCTTTAGAATGTAAGATTGAATTTGGAACTACTTTAAATGGGAAGCAATTCTATCATACATATAATGGTACGGCAAAGGTACTGAATTCAAATCCGATTTTTCATGATTATACAATTGCAAACGTTGATGATGCCGTTAATTCTCTTCTAGAAAACAATTTATATATGATTGAAAAACATGGAAATATGAGAATCACCATTCCATCATCTGACATAGCGCTCGCTCAAAATTCTGCCAGTATAAATAATTATTCTATCATTATTATAAATTCTTCAACCTCGTCAAGAACCGCCTTATCACATCCATATTCCACGTCGGACATATCGATTGATTTAGGAAACAATTTTAGAGCCGGAACTTATAAAATATCAATAACCGCCGTCGACTCTCGCAATAATGAATCTGAGCCTGTGGAAAAATCCTTTTTTGTATTGCTCTACTCTCCGCCTACTACTTCCGGCATTGTATTAGAACGTGTAAACGGATATGAAAAAGAAGTAATTGCCAATATAACAAGTTTTTATTCCAAACTTTTAGTCGGTTCTGCAATCAAAAATTCTATAGCATCAATCAGATATAGATATGCGAAAAAGGATGACGCTTTTTCCTCTTGGATTTCCCTAACAGGGTTCACAATCTCCCATAATGCAGCACATGAAAATCTTATGACGCTTTCATTGACAAGAGATTATTCGCATGAAGGATATTTGTTTACTAATTTTATACCAGAATACGCCTACATTGTACAATTCGGAATTTCAGATAAAATATCAACATCTACTGCAGATATTATCGTGTCCGCCGGTATTCCCATTATGTTTAGAGGCGATAATGGTCAAGTGGCAATTGGGCGCATCCCTGATTTTTCAGACAGCTCTAAACTGCAGGTTGCAAACGATATTTTAGCAACTGATATGCTGGGTAATGAAAGAAAAATATTAGATTCTATTAATAATTTCATCATATGTAACAGCAGCGAGCCAATAAATCAAATAATAGGCGGAGTATGGTTTAAAGAAGAATAACGATTATTATAAGGAGACGTTTATGAAATATATTAAATTACCAAACGGAACTGAATTAAAATTTTATAATTATGCTATTACAAATTCGCTCATTATAAAATTCTTAAATTCTGATTTTAATATGATAGATCAATTCTTTGGCTCTTCGACCATTCAATATATAGACATTTTAGACGAAAACAAAAACTTAATTGAGCACAAAGATTTAGGAGGCATGAAATGCACCTCTTTATCTATTGAAAACAGCACGATAACAAAAACGGAACAACTCTTAATCTCTGAATCATATGATGAAATAATTGAGGTTAATGCCGGCAAGGACAATGACGGCAATGACATTTACGAAAAAAATCATACGCCATGAGGCAGTATACGAACCAATCTCTAAAAAGATCCCTATTAAATTTATTGTAGCTATTTTAGGACGGCCAAGTTTTGAAGAACAAATTAATGAAGTAAAAAAGTATACCGGTATGATTGATACCTCTGCTCTAGATTTGAATGGATGGAAAAACTATAAACAGGAAGAAAACAAAAGGTTGTTTTCTTCCTGTTTACAAGAATTTTTCTCCTTCTGTCCCATCAAACGAAGATATCTTAAATAAAACTCCTCAATGGACAGGCTGTGTTACTGGCAATGGCTTAAACGTACGTACATGGGCGGGGATTGAACATCCTAATATTAAAAATTGGCCTACATTAAATAAAGGAAATCTTATCGGCGTATACGACACCATTAAGGATAGTAAATCTGAAAATTGGTACTATTATTAAAATTGCTGAAAAATATTATGAATTTGTAAAGGCGGAATACATAATAAAAAAATAGATTATCAAAAAGTCCAATCTGCCATATCAATCGCCTGATGCCATTCTGCTACATGCTTCTTTCTACGGGAATTGTCCAATTCCTTTAACAAAAGTTCAACTACAAAATCCGCATAAGCCACAGGTAAATGGACAGTAACTTTTCATGAATCCAGAATGCGCTGGACAGCGCATTTCGTTCGTTGACAATTCAATAGACTTTATACCTTCCATGTGATACAATAAAAATATCAAGTAAACAGTTCTTACAGAAAGTAGGTGGAAAATATGCCAAGTGCAGCAGATATAATTAAAGATTATGTTTCTGAATTTTCAAGACTGCAGGATTGGATGATACCAATAAAAGAAACTAATCCTGACACTTACAATTCTATGCATAAAAGATACCTTGAATTAAAAGTTACTTTAACAACTTTAGGGGTTAATCTTACTGAATTAGATAAAATCAAGGAATAATTAAATAATCAGCCAAATAATTTGAAGGGAAAAGGGAGCAGTAAACGGCTTAATGGGTGGAACGCTCCGAGAATCCAATGGGTATACTTATTAAGCCTCTGTATTAATTGCTTGATTCGTGGGCTCTGCCCACACCCGGCCTCCGGAATAAGACTGGGGATTTCTGGCAATAA
>CAJUTH010000007.1 GCA_910589275.1 uncultured Dorea sp. | reverse complement strand
TGTAACAGTTTCAATACAGATTCGTCTTTTAGTTTCTCGACTGCTATCTTCACCAGTTCTTTAAATTCTTTATCGCACATCACTTCCCCCTGCCAGTTCTACCCTTAATTTTTTTATAGGTGCATGGATAACCTTAAAAATAATTTCGTCAACGCAGTCTGTATATCTGCCTTGCTGTATGAGTTGATTTTTCAGCTTTACAAGGCTATGTAACAAAATGCTCCGCTCCTCACTATCAACATATAAGTGATTTTTCTTTTCTCTCATAAATGTCACCGTCCTTTTTGCTTTTATTATATAGACAGATACCAGTATATTCAAAGATGCAAATGAGCGAAAAAATAAGCGTACCACTATCCCTAATGATACGCTTATCCCATTCAATTTCTAAGAGCCTGTTGCCTATATTTTATCAGCAGGGTGTACACTACATAGACACGTTGATTGCCCAAACCCTTTATTTTCCGTTTGTGTTCCCACACCCGATATCAACTACCACCGAAACATCAAAGTAGTTTTTGAGGTGCTTATTTCGGATTTTTTCACCCTCCGAAGTAAACGTGAAATGCTTTGCAAAGTGCCTAAAATAAAGGATTTCTACGAGGTTTTCTTTTGTATCAACACAATAGTCTCCACATGATACGTCCCCGGAAACAAATCAATCCCCCCAATTCGTTCCACCCGGTACCCCCGTCCCTGCAGCATCTCCAGATCCCTCACGAGACTCGTCGGCTTACAGGCAATATACACCATCCTCTCCACCCCAAAATTCGTTATTTTCTCCAACGCCTTCGGATGCACTCCGTCCCTCGGCGGATCCAGCACGATCAGATCCGGCGTCTCCCCCAGTTCATCGATCACCTTCAGCACGTCCCCCGCCCAAAAAGAACAATTCTCTAATCCGTTCAGGTTGGCATTCTCTCTCGCTGCCTCTACAGCCTCCTCCACAATCTCCACGCCGGTCACCTTCTTTGCCACAGGCGCCAGTATCTGGGCGATCGTCCCGGTTCCGCTGTAGAGATCAAAAATCACCTTATCCTTCGTATCCCCGATATATTCCCTCGCCTTTTCATAGAGCGCCTCCGCCCCCAGCGAGTTGGTCTGGAAGAATGAAAATGGCGTTATCTTAAATTTCAGCCCCAGCAGTTCTTCATAGAAATAATTCTGCCCATACAAAACTTCCGTTCCTTCATCCTTCACGACATCCGCAACACTGTCATTTCTTGTCTGGAGGATTCCTGCGATCCTCCCGGACAGCCCAAGCCCCAGCAGCGCGTTTACCCAGCCTGTCCTATCAAATCCTTCATACTGCGTAGTAGTAATCAGATCAATCAGAATCTCCCCTGTTTTTACCGCCTTTCTCACCAAAAGATGCCGGAAAAACCCGGTATGCTTCATCCTGTGATAATAGGGCAGCCCGCTTTTCTGCGCATATTCCAGCGTACATTTCAGTATGCTTCGGTAATCCTCATCTACGATCCGGCATTCCGGCACGGAAACGATATCATGAAAACTTCCCCGCTTATGCATCCCCAGCGCCATCGGCCCATCCTTATATTCGTCCCCAAAGGAAAATTCCATCTTATTACGGTAACCGGTCTTCACCGGGCTTGGTAAAATTCCTTCCCAGATATAGCTTCCATTTACCGCCTCATCCATCATCGCTTTTACCTGCTCAGACTTCATCTGAAGCTGCCTCTCATAAGGAAGGTTCTGGTACGAGCATCCTCCGCAGGCTCCAAAATGCGGACACTGGGACGGTATTTCTATGGGAGACGGCTCGATTACTGACAAAGTCCTTCCCTCCGCCTTCCCTTTACGTATCTTATTAACCGCTATACGCAGCTTCTGCCCCGGTATGGCATTTTTTACTACAACGCGCTGTTCTTCCCCTTCCACCACAGCAATCCCTTTATTTGGAAATTCCACTTTTGTAACAATTCCTTCTACTATCTGTCCCTTTTTCATCTCCGCACCATTCCTATATCACATATTTCTATCACATATCTCTATCCAATATATTCATATATCCGCAGAAAAAGGCACTTCTCATCGAAGTGCCTCTGTCTTTCATCCATCACTATTGCTTACGCCTGATCATCTTCGTTGAAAAAATCGTCGTCGAAGTCATCTTCAAAATCTTCCTCGAAATCCTCCAGATAATCCGGGGTAAGGAAACAATATACTGCATAAGCGATTGCTGCAACTGCTGCGATCGTTCCGATTACCGCAAGAATAATAAGAATTGTCTTACACTGCTTATCCTCTTCCTCTTTCTTGTGGATCAAATCATTCAGCTTAGATGCTGCAAGAACCTCTTCAATCTTATTCCTGTTAATGTTCATACTCCCGCTCCTTTCTCCTGCGCTTGTCTAATAACATTTTATTGGTTTTATTATAACACCAACCTGCAAAGATTACTACATTTTTTTATGGAAAATCACTGGTATCTAGAATAATTTGTTACTTTTCACGACTCATCTATCCCTCGATTTTCTTTAATTTCGCAAATTTTGCAAACATTTTTTTTCTTCCTGCACTGTCAAATTCCACCGTAACCTCATAATCCCTTCCGCCCTCGGTAATTCCTGTGACCAGTCCGTCGCCGAATTTGATATGGCGCACCCGGTCTCCCACGTCGTATCCCGGACCGCCGCCCTCTGCCACCTTAAATTGCTGCACCGGTCTGGTCTGAAATGCCTTGCTCCGAAAGCTCTGCCTTGCATTCCGGTACACATTGCGGAACTCCGGTTCCGGTTTTTCCTTTTGAAATACCTCCCCGTCCGACAGATATTCTTCCGGGATCTCCTTTAAAAACCGGGACATTTTATTATACTGCATTTCACCGCGGACCATCCGCCGCCTTGCACAGGTCAGCGTGAGTCTCTGTTTCGCCCTTGTAATTCCCACATAGCAGAGTCTCCGCTCCTCCTCAATCTCGTCGCCGTCGTCAGAAGTAATGCTCAGATAACTTGGGAATATCCCGTCCTCCATCCCAGCCAGATATACATACGGAAATTCCAGTCCCTTTGCACTATGTAACGTCATGAGCATCACGTAATCGCTTTCCTCATTCAGACTGTCAATATCCGCCACCAGCGCTACTTCCTCCAGAAATCCGCCGAGCGTAATAGGCTCCCCCTGTTCTGCGCACTGTTCCTCATAGGCAATGATTTTATTTTTCAGCTCGTCGATATTCTCCAGCCTCGCCTCCGCTTCCACTTCTCCTTCGCCCTTCAGTTCTTCAATATAACCGGTTTCCTCTAAAATCTCATCCACTAGCTCAGAAATGCACAGCTTCCCGGCATCCGCTTTCAAATGCTCGATCAGCGCCACAAAGGACTCCAGTCTCGCCTTCCCCCGGCCGATATTAGGAATATGCTCCACGCCAAGCAGCGCCTCGTAAAAGCCCTGCTCCCTTGCCAGCGCGTATTCCTGAACCCGGTTGATGCTTGTTAGCCCGATGCCCCGCTTCGGCACATTGACGATCCTGCGGACCGCAATATCATCCTTTGCGTTATCAATGGTTTTCAGATAAGCCAGAACATCCTTAATTTCCCTGCGGGCATAGAAATTGATTCCACCCACAATCCGGTAAGGAATATTGGCAGTCACAAATTTCTCCTCAAACACGCGGGACTGCGCGTTTGTCCGATAAAGAATAGCAAAATCATGACAATTTGCTGTTCCCACATTTACCCGCTTCCTAATATCGTCCACAATATATTCCGCCTCGTCATATCCGGAGTCAAACTGGCGCAGATTAATCTTCTCCCCCTCGCCGTTATCGGTCCAGAGCGTCTTATCCTTCCTGCCCCGGTTATGGCGGATCACCGTATTCGCCGCATTCAGGATATTTCCCGTAGAACGATAATTCTGCTCCAGCTTGATCACCTTCGCCTCTTCAAACACCTGCTCAAAATCCAAAATGTTTTTAATATTAGCGCCCCGGAATTTATAGATAGACTGGTCGTCATCGCCCACCACGCAGAGGTTCCGGTATTTTCCCGCAAGCAGTCTTACAAACCAAAACTGCACGGTATTGGTATCTTGATATTCGTCCACCATAATATAACGGAACCGCTCCTGATAATAATCCAGCACCTCCGCCTGCGTCTGGAATAACTGTACCGTTTTTAGCAGCAAATCATCAAAATCCAGCGCGTTATTCGCCCGCATCTGCTTCTCATATTCCTCATATACCGAAGCGACTTTCTGCCGTCCAAAATCCCCCTCGGCTCTTACCCTAAATTCCTCCGGCGTAATCATCTCATTCTTTGCCGAAGAAATAGCCGACATGAGATTTCTTTCTTTATAAATCTTAGTATCGACGTTCAAATACTTGCAGATATCCTTCATCAACGTCTTCTGATCGTCCGTGTCATAAATGGTAAAACTTGTATCATACCCCAGCAGATCAATATGCCTTCTCAAAATCCTCACACAGGCAGAGTGAAACGTACTCACCCAGATGCTTTCCGCGCCATATCCTACGATACGATCCACCCGCTCCCGCATTTCTCCCGCCGCTTTGTTCGTAAAGGTTATGGCAAGAATATTCCATGGATTCACACCCTTTTCCTCGATCAGATATGCAATCCTGTGGGTAAGAACCCTTGTTTTTCCTGAACCTGCACCCGCAAGAACTAGAAGCGGCCCTTCTGTATGCTGCACCGCTTCCCGCTGGGGCGCGTTTAATGTATCCAAATCAATCATTGTTATCCTCGCTCAATCATTTCTTCTTAATATTATTGTATCTTTCCTCCGGATCTGGGCCGAGCATCCTTCCCATTTATTTTAACTGCAATGCCCGCTCCAGATCTTTCTTGTAAATGATAATCTCATAACGGTACATTTCTTCTGCCGAAACCCCTGCGCTTCCCATATTCCCACGGACGGTTCCCCTCGCTCCGCCCCATTGTCCAAGACGATTCTCCGCCTTATGCTTATAAGGAATCTGATTCTGCTCTAATAGCTCCCTACGCCGGTTAAACTCCTTTAAATCATTTCCCGACCAGTAAAGTTCCGAATTTATCAATGTAAACATACGATCTCTCCTTCCAAAAAACAATGCATCTGCACCAATCAGATTATACCGCAGACCCTCCGTTAACACAAACATAAAATGAAAAAAGCCTTGTCTATTACTGGTTCACGTTAATACTCCCCAAAAACATACCCTCTTTCATCGGCCGCATCCCGCAGCTCCCATATTTCCGCGCCGCCGGACTCTTCCTGTTCTATGGTTCCTTCAAATATGTAATCCGGAAGCGTTACGCCGCGGATATGAATCTGGTAGTCTTTCGCGCATTTTTCCAATTCGGCTGATATTCCCACTATCTCCAGACGGAACTCATCCTCGAACATCTTATCCTCATAAATCTTGTCCTCAATCTGAAGCATCGGCCCCGGAACATAGTATTCGCAGATTCCGTTCACTGCGTCCGGATACGGATCCAGATACGTCGTCACGGTTCTTGGAACCTCCCTCCGCATTTCGGCCTCCTTCTGGATAAAAGATTCAAATTCTCCGTCATATCTTGCCTGATAGAATCCATTCCCCACTCCCTCAACCATAATAATAGAAGAATCCCAGAGCAGCCGTCCCTTAGCACAGCCGGTCCGCTCATTCAACCGGTCCTCCAGAGCCTGTTTGATTTCTTCCGACTGTATCTGATCAAAAATCATATAGCGGGTTTCTCCTTCCGTTTCCCGCTTGGGAACTGCAAAAGCGATTACATCCCACGATTCCTCTGATATCACCTCATAAAAATTGATCTCCTCCCCACCTTCATCAGACACTTCCATTTTCTTTACCGACAGAGTTTCCGTATTATACTCCTTTGTGTCATACTTCGCATTCAGCTTTGCGGCGGCGCTTATCTTTAAAGACGGTATTTTTCCTTCTTTTTCCTCTCCCCCAAAGTCAGTAAAACATAGATTTACTAAACAAATAGCAGCACAAACTATCACGGAAATTTTTCTGGAATCCGCTTCCGTTTTTCTCTGAATTGCGTTACGCACCGCAATACTTTTCTGGCAGCTATCTGTAATTTCCTCTGCAAGCCGTATACACTGATATTCTTCTCTGGAAACATAGTCCTCTTTGCGCTTTTCTATCTCGTCTAGTATCACCTGCAGGGACTTTTCAGATAATTCGTCTCTATTGACTGCCTCCAGCAGGAATGCAAGTTCTTCTACTCCCTCATCCTCCGCAAATTCTTCTTTAAAAAAACGCTTCCATTCCCTCTCTGCTTTCCTTCCCCAAAAGCCGGCCAGCTTCTCTAGCCTTTGCCGCAGCTTCTGGCTCTTCTCCGCCTTCTCCTTCGCCCAGCTAAATTTCTCTTCCCGAAACAACTCTTCATAGCCGGAGTCTTCCCTCACATCTGCTGCTTTCCGCGAGTCCATGCCCCATCTCTCATCAAATGCCAGACCATCTGTCCATGCTTCTTTCTGCTCTGCCGTTTCCGGGGGAGCCGGTATTCTGATATCCGGTATCCCTCCTGAAACGCTCTCCGCCCTTCTTGCATATTCCATGGCTGCCTGATAAGCCTCATGGAGCCGCGTCCACTCTGCGGGGCGCTCCTCCGGATGGTACTTCCTTGCCAGTACCGCATACGCCCGCTTTATCTGAGATACGTCCTTTGTTACCGCAATGTTTAGGGTATCAAACGCCCATTGTACCATTTGTATCCTCCTCCGCTCCCTCATTTCCATAAGAAAGCGTTTCCTCCTACGGATTAATGATCGTCACAACTTCAGCTCTATCTATACGATCCGCTTCCGAATATTCTAGAAATATGTAGCCCTCTCCGTCTAATATACTTCCGCCCCGCACATGGGCATACGGAATACCATAATCTATCACATCTCTCCTATAACTGTGAGCCTCGTCGCCATACTGCTCCGTAATGATCACCTGATAACCGGAATCCGCGATTCCACATACCTCCTTGTCGATGGCCAGACAGCAGTCCGTCCGCAGCGTATACCCCTCCCGCAGCCGGAAGCTCACCGCCCTCTCCCGCTCTGCTTCCTCCAGCTCCACAAACTCCGGAGTTTTTATCTGCTCTATACTCCCTTCCATCCAATCCGGCTCCACTTCAAAGCTGTCTGAGCGAATCTGGCTCTCCGCGCCGTAAATTCCCTCGCCCATCAGAACCGTTTCTCTTGTATACATACCGTTAGGAATGTGAAACTCTCTCTCTTCCTTAAGCGGCATACTCAGATACCATCCGGTAAGCATCAGAAACGGTATCGACGGTTCAATGCCCAGACTCCGCACCACGTCGTTCCCAATCGATACTCTACTCTCGTCCCACGACGCGTTTTTCATCCATTCCTCAAAGAAACTCTCCGGAAGCATGATGCCGCGGAACTGGATCTGATAATCTGACGCACACTCTTCCAGCGCCGCCTGAAATTCTGCATCCTCCGGAAAATCCTGTCTTTCAAGCTTCTCCTTCATTGTCTTCACTTCCGGATCATAAAGATAATACTCACAAATTCCGTTTAACGGCCTTGCGTCGTCAGACGAGGATACGCCTGTTATTTTGGATGTCTTTCTCCTTGCCTTTATCTCCCTTTGGATAAACGCATCAAAGTCTCCTTCATATCTGACCTGAAAGAATCCGTCTTCGATTCCGCCTAAGGAATAGTCCTCCGTCTTAGAATCCCAGAATAAATACCCCTCCGCATGGCCGATCCGTTCATGGAACCTTTCCGAAAAAGCCTGCTTGATCTCTTTCTCCTGTACGCTGTCAAAAAAACAAAAAGCTTTATCTTTGTTCTTCTTATTTCTCATGGCGCAGACGATCACCGGGCCGTGTTCCTTTTCTCTGAACCGATAGTATTCCATCTCATCCTCATCATCATTAAATAACGTTTCTTTCTCGGCAATAAAATCTTCTTCCGAATAATACCCTCCGTATTTCTCATTCAAATACGCGGCCGCCTCTACGGATGCCTCTTCTTTTTTCCTATTCTCCGCCCTCTGGCCCGACCACGCAAGAACAAAAAATACCGCTGCCAGCGCCGGGATGAGCCACAAGCGGCTTAACGGCTTGCGCTGCACTTTTTTGTTCTTTACAGCGGCATGCTTTATCTGGCAGCACACCATGATTTCCTCCGCAAGCCTTCTGCAGTCCTGTTCCTCTCTAAAAGCATAGCGTTTTCTGTGATCCTCCATCACCGTCCAGATCAGCCCCAGAATATGATCGGGCAGTTCCGATTCCCTGACTGTTTCCAAAAGAAGCATCAGCGCCTCTGGCGTCTCCTCCGGAAGAAATTCCTTTTCAAAAAAATGGATCCATTCGACCTGCGCATTTTTCCCATGCAGGGATGCCAGCTTTTTCAGCCTTTTGTGCAGCATACTCCCATGCTCTGCATTTTTCTGAACCCAATGGGAATGTTCCTCCCGAAACATCGCGTCATATTCTGTATTTTCTATCACCTGGGCGTCCTGAAAAGTCTCATGATTGTATACCTCTTCCCCCTTCTCCTCTTCAGAGCCACCGTCATGAGCTCCCGATTCCAGCGGTTCAAATTCCTCCTGTCGGTTCCCGTCTTCCCATCCGCAGTTCTCTTCCCTGCCTTCCGCTATCAATTCTTCTGTCGGGGAGCCCAGCCTTTTCGCATATTCCATAGCTATCTGATAAGCCTCGTGGATCCGCGTCCACTCTCCGTGATGCTCTTCCGGATGGTACTTCCTTACCAATGCCGCATAAGCTCTTTTTATCTCATGCGTATCTTTTGTCACTTCAATTCCTAAGACGTCAAATGCCCATCGTACCACCTTACATAATCCTCCTCTGAATCTTCTTCCTCCTGCGTACGCTCCTGATACCACGAATCCCCCTGATCCATCTCCCATGATAATTCCGCCATATCCAGATATCGGTCTGCGTTCTCAAAAAATTCTCTCAAACCCTTTTCCCATTTTTTTATCCTGATGGAATTCTCCTCCTGATTCAGCAGATAATGCAGATATTGGAGCCTTCTGCCGATTTCCTCGCGCAGTTCTCCCGTACTCTGGGCAAACAGCCTCTCTCCCCATGCAAAAAGCATCTTGGTCTCTTCCTGTCCGGCCGGAGGAGTTTTTAATTTCTCCAATTCCTTCACATAGGCATCTACTTCCTCCGGCGCGATGGTGTCCATTCCGGTCATTATGATCTGCCGCGCCTCTTCCCCGGTAGAATCCACCTTCACGTCCACGATCAGAATCCCATTGATATCATATGTATATCTTACCGTTATCGCTTCCTGCCCTTTCAGAGCGATAGGAACGCTCACACTTAATTCGCCCAGATAGATATTGTCCGCGACATAATACTCTTCTCCCTGATAAACATCGACGCATATGACATTCTGGAAATCTGTAGCAGTCCGAAATTTCCGCACCTTGCTGCAAGGCAGCACGCTGTTCCGGTCAATAATCGCAGCCATAGTAGGGCGCGCCTTATCCGCTTCATTGTAAATCCCGGTTCCCAGCGTAAAGGGACAGATATCCGTCAGAAGCACATCTTTAATATCTTCATTCCTCTCTTTGATTCCGGAATAAATACCCACGCCAAGAGCAACCATATAATCCGGATTCATCGCCGTCATCTGGCTGTCCGGCAGGAAACGGCGCAGATACTGCTGTACCGTCGGCATCTTACAGGAGCCTCCTACCAGTACCACCTTGGATATATCCAGCATTTTCTTCCTGGCGTCATTTAACACCGATTTTACCGGGACAATCATCTTGTGGAACAGATGCATGGATATCTGGATTAGCTTCCTATTGCTTAACTCCATCTTCTCCCAGAAATCCTCATCCGCCACTGACATGACCGTATATTCTTCTTTCGTTAACGCACATTTTGCGCGGGCTGCACTGGCAAGGATAATTTCCTGCCGTTTCAAATCAAGCTGCCGAAATTCAAGCTGGTTTTCCCTACAAAACTGCTCTGCAATAACAGCGTCAAAGTCGCTGCCGCCAAGATGATTATCCCCGCTGACCGCCGCAATCTCGATCACATTTTCAAAACAGTCCACCAAGGACACATCCAGCGTTCCCCCGCCAAAGTCAAATACCAGCAGGGTCTCATCATTCTCTTCCTGCCAGCCCGACTTTCCAAAGCCCCTACAGGCCAGCGCCGCAGCCGACGGCTCGTTGATAATACGTTCTACACGAAGCCCCGAAAGAGCCCCCGCATCCTTCGTAGCCTTCCTCGCCATATCATTAAAATAGGCCGGCACACTGATCACAGCCTCTTCCACCGGTTCCCCCAGATAACGCTCCGCATCTTCCTTTAACTTCCGGAGCACCAGCGCAGAAAGCTCCTCCGGGCGGTAGCTTTTTCCGCCCAGCTTATATGTCTTCCCGGTACCCATAAACCGTTTAAAGACCGAAGCCGTCTGCTCCGGATGGGAAATCAGCCGCTCTTTTGCAATCTTGCCTACATATACCGTTCCGTCTTCGTCAATACTGACCACGCTGGGCGTCAAATATTCTCCCAGAGAATTAGGAATCAAACGGCTCTCGCCATCCTGCCACACCGCCGCAAGGCTGTTGGTCGTCCCAAGGTCAATCCCGATAATCCTTCCCATATGTTCCACCTCTTTCCATACCTTCATTGTACAACAGGCCACTGAAGGCATCCCTCATTCCTGAATGTGCTGTCAGCATATATTATACCGCTCTTTACCTCCTGACACAATAACCTACAGGCTTTGTCAGAAAGAAAACGGAGTGAACAATAACGCGCAATGAACGGTGAATCATATGCTTGCAGAATCCACTGTTCATTGCGCAACGATGTGCGAGTATTCTTTTTAATACCTTTTTATGTTTCTTTAAAAATGCTTTACACCCCAGAGATTTCAATAGATATCATTGTAAAATCCTGCAAGACGGCAGTCCTTACATAATATTCATTTTCGACTTATCATATTCTCCATAATAATTCGCTTCCGGCACCGCCTTATATTCCTCGTATAAATCTGCTTTCCCTTCCGACTTAAGCAGTCTCATATAATGTTTCAAACAATCGGTCCACCCCCTGTGCCCGGCGTCTAAAATGCCCATAAAATATAAATCGTAGGCGTTGGTATCCCTATAGCCTGTCTGATCCTTTTCCAATGCGTCCTGTCTTACTGCTTTCTCCATGGCCAGCATCAGATCCGAACACAGATTAACCTTGTTAATCCCATGCTCGACTGCTTTTACAAGATTATCATCCCCAGTTCCGGAGCCTCCGTGGAGAACCAGCGGAATATCAACCAGTTTATCTAATTTATCCAGCAGGTCAAAGTCGATATGCGGCGTTCCCTTATAAACGCCATGGGATGTTCCTACTGCCACGGCCAGGCAGTCAACCTCCGTCCGCCGGATAAATTCTAAAGCTTCGTCCGGATTTGTCAGCCCCGAATCCCTTGTCTCTTCATATTCCAGCCCTTCACCCACATGACCCAGTTCGGCTTCTACCGCGACGTTCACCGCGTGAGCCGGTTCAACAGTTCTCCTTACCTCCCTGATATTCTCTTCAAATGGAAGTTTGCTCCTGTCAGACATAATTCCGCCAAACCCTGACCGCAGCGCCATCATTTCCGATTCATAAGAGCCTCCGTGGTCAAGAATCAGGCTGCATACCACATCCGGATATTTCTTTTCAAAAAATCTACAGATATTCCCAACCTTCTCAACCCATTCCGGGCCTCCGTCCCATACCATCAGAATAATGGGGGCGTTTAGTTCTCTTGCAGCTTGATACGCACATTCCACCGTCTCCATAGAATACACATTCGGTGATGCTACCGCAAACCTGTTCTTTTTCGCAACATCCAATATCTTCTTCAATGAAATAATCAATTTATCTTCTCCCTTCTGCAAATTACACCGGTACCATATTCTCTAAACATCCTGAATCCCTGTATCTTTTCTTCCAATTCTGTCCGCGGCTTTCTCGATCCACTCCCTGAATACCGGATTTTCCAAAACCTCTGGATTTACAAAACCGGCTTTCGGCTCCCCGTCCAGAATATGCGCAATATTCTCACCCAGTATTTTCGCCGAATTAATCAAAGCGTCGTATGTAACGCCGGCCGTATGAGGAGTCAGCGTCACATTATCCATCTTCAGGAAGGGACTGTCTGCATGCAGCGGCTCCTCATAATATACATCCAAAGCTGCCCCGGCAATCCGATGCTCCTTCAGCGCTTTGGTTAAGGCATCATAATCCACCAGACCGGCTCTTGCCGAATTAATAAAGTAAGCCGTTGGTTTCATCGCGTCAATCTCTGCTTTTCCAATCGCATGATACGTTTCTTCTGTATAACGCGCATGGACGCAGATAAAATCAGCCGTCTCAAACAGTTCTGCCTTTTCTACCTTTTTCACATGATGCTTTTTGGCCGTTTCTTCCGATATATATGGATCATAAACGTAAATATTTACATGAAATCCAGAGAGCTTTTCTGCCAACAGCCTGCCGATATAGCCAAATCCGAACAAGCCCACCGTCTTCCCCCTCAGATCCGGCATGTTATCGTAATTTGAATAATGTTCAATCCACTTCCCCTGCATAATATCGTGATGGCATCTTGCAATGCTGCGGCACTCCGCCAGCATAAGCCCGATCGTAAAATCAGAAACCGCATCGGCATTCCTGCCGGAAGCGTTCACAACCGCTATCCCTCTCTTATTTGCCTCCTCGATATCAACATTTTCCAGCCCGGCTCTTAGCAGGCCAATCATTCGAATCTCCGGCATATCCTCCATAAATTTGGACCCAAAGGGCGCAAACTGCCCGACCGCTATTTCCGCGTCTGAATTGTCCAGACAACCTTCCGGCGTATCGTATGCATTGCCGCCCCTTTTTTCTAATTCAAGCATCATCTCAAGCATTTCATCCGAATCTTCGCTTCCCCAGAATACAGGAACATATTCCGCCCTTTCCCCAAGGGCGCGGCACGCCTGTTCTACCGCTTTGATATAGATCCCTGTCGAATCCTTCTCTAACACTCCGATAACCTTCATATGTCCGCTCCTCTAATTTACTTTAAAATTTTCCAGAATCCCCTTATACTGATGCACACCTTCCACCGGCGTCATCTGACAGTATACGTCCACGCCGTCGTTCATCAATCCCCGCAGCAGCTCCGCCTCATGGTCGCTTAAACAGACTGTCAGAACAGCCTGTTTTCTGTCGTCTCGTCCTGGCGACTGGGCAACGTTCAGGCTCGGATACTGGAATCCCAGCCGGTATGCCCGCTCTGCATCCACCACCTCGCGGAACAAGACCAATACCCTTCCCTGCCCAAACTGATTCTCCTTCCACTCCTGTACGCCCTGTTCAACCGTATAAACCGTCACTTCGGTTCCTACCGGCGCAATCACCTCAAACACTTCCAGCATAAACTCATCCGCCGCCGTCACATCATCCAGAATCACAACTTTATTCACATCCAGACTTTTTGTCCACTGTCCCGCAACCTGTCCGTGAATCAATCGATAGTCAACCCTTGTCATCATTAATTTAGCCATAACCAAATCCTCCATTTTATTTCCACGAGAAGAATAACTCATCTTTTTTCTTCTATTTTCTGCCGTATCCTGTCAATGTATTCCGTTATGTTTTTTATTCCGTCCCTTCCGGCTATACACAGCTCTTCGAGTACCTCTTCCGGCTTTCTCCCCATGCTTCTCATATCCAAGGCCGCGATTAACATCGAAAGATTCATCCCGCAGACTGCATTAAGCCTTGTCTCTTTTCCAATATTCAATAGTAAATTAAAAGGCGTTCCGGCAAATAGATCTGCTAAAATAATACTGTTGTACCCATACCGCTCAAGCGCGTCAAGCAGTTCCTCTTTATACGCCTCCAGCGGCTGATTCTGCTTAAATGGGACGGCCGCAACATTTTCTAATGTCCCGAAAACCATTTCGGCCGTTTGATACAGCCCATGGCACAGCTCTCCATGCGATACCAGAATAATACCATAATCCCCCATAAAATCCTCCTATTCATTTAGAATGCAGTAGACAAGATCCCCAGCGAACCGCCGATCAAACCGATCGCTATAAACCAAAGCATCAGATGCGAATATTTCTTCCCTTTTGCAAGGAACACATAGGCAAACACCGATACCAAAAACGGAAGGAGACCCGGCACAAACATATCAAATATTCCCTGAAGCGCATAGGCGTCGGCGCCCACTGTAAATTCCAAGGATGTTCCAAGATTGATATAGCTTGCGCACATGCAGCCCATCATCATGGTTCCCAACACTCCCGCGCCGATCATAATCTTATTCATAATACCGCTTTTCAAAAGCCCCAGAATGGATCTGCGTCCAAGCCGGTACCCAAGCCCATAAGTAAAGTAACCCACCGCCATATCCGCGGCGCACTGAATCACTGCCCAGAAAAATCCGATAAAGCTTCCCTGAATTGCAAACGGCGCAAAAATCGATTTTAAAATAGGCATAATCGTATAGTACTGTACAGTATCTCCCAAGCCTGCAAAGGGACCCATCAAACCTGTTTTCAGTGAATTAATCACCTCCGGATTCAAATCCTCGCCATTTGCTATCGTTTCTTCCATAGAGACAACCGCTCCCATAATACAGTTCCCCCACATCATTTCAGAAATATATGGCGCCAGATGCCGGTGAAGAGATTCTTTTAATCCCTCGTCATTTCCTTTATAAATTTTCTTTAATATCGGAATCATGGAATAGCAGACACCCGTACCATACAGATATTCTAACGACTGGGAAATACGGTAAGTAATCATTAGCCGCGAGCAGAATTTTCTATGGTCTCTTGCAGTCAGAACACTATTCGGCTGTTCCGCGCCCGATCCTGAAAAATCAAACTTGACGCCCTCGTCGTTCTTCGCAGTAAATTGTATATGCAGAAATGCCGCCGCAAGGGCAAACAGCGCGATCGTCAGCGTCCCCCAGCCGGTAGTCACCGCCATAAAGAACCCGATAATAAAATACGGCAGTAAATTCACCCGGCCTATCAGCCGCACACAGAGAACCAGTCCCATGCCCGGAAGCATACCGCCGACTACAGAAAAGCCGTTCATCAGCCATTCCGGAATAAAGTTCAGCAGCGCGTCCCCAAAGGTTCCCAGTCCCATTAGAATAATTACAACCGGAATGACACGAATCGGGAACTGTACCAAAATAGGACCCCATACGCCGTCAAAAGTTAAGCCTTTCCAATTCAATTCATCGATATGCTTATGCGCGCGGTCATTCCACATGCTGTTAATCAGCCTTCTCAAATTATCCATCATAGAGCCCATCAGGCCGAATGGAATGGCAAAAGCCATCGCCGCTTCCGCCGACAGATTAAACTGAATTGCAAAAGGAACAGCAATGCAGGTAGCCAGAACATTGTCCTGAGGCAGATTTGCCCCGGCGGCAAAATTACCGATGTAAAGCATCGTAATATATGCGCCTAACTGGATACCTTTGGTCACGTCTCCCATCAATAAACCGATCAATGCACCAATCAAAATAGAATCTTGAACAATATAGCCGTGAATCGGCCCCCACCAGTTATCCCACCATGAAAACCAATAATATAATGCAATAATCAACGCCAATGGAAAAGCAATAGACATACAAAACACCTCCTCATTCTTTCATTTGTGTAGTTTCCGCAATTTACCGCCTAGCGGTAGGACTTTTCAAGAATCTCAAGCATTTCCTTCCGCGTTAGCGGCTTTGGTTCATGTGCAATCATAAAATACTGCATATCAAACGCACTATCGCAGATTATCGGCAGCTCTTCTCTGGTAAATCCATAATCAGACAGCTTCACTCCGTATACTCCGCAGGCTTTTTCATACTCAATTAAGAGTCTTACCATATCCTCCGGCTGATTGTACCTGCCTCCCGAAAATGCAGAGGCCATCTCGGCATACCGCTTTGGTATGATCTGCTCAAATGCTTTGAAGTATTCTATAGATGTTGCAAGCAGCGCCGCTCCATGAGGAATATCATGATACGCCCCCATCGTCTGGGAGATGGAATGATTCCCGGTACAGTCGGATATTGCTTCCACGACTCCCGAACAGGTACTGGCAAGCGCGATATCCTCCCTTGCCTCTATATCGTTTCCATCTCTGACAGCTTTAATAATACTTTTTCCTATCAGGGAAATACTTTTCAGGGCATAGATATCGCTGATCGGTGTCGCCACATCCGCGATATAACCCTCCATCGCATGAAACAGCGCGTCAAACCCCTGAAAAGCGGTAAGCTTCGGCGGCACGGAAGTCATCACCTCCGCATCAATAAAAGCTGCATAAGCAAACATTTTCGGAGAACCAAACCCTAGTTTCTCATTTGTTTCTTCTTTTGTAACCACCACCCATGGATCGGCCTCGCTTCCGGTTCCCGCACTGGTAGGAATCGCAATGATTGGAAGCGGGTCTTTGGAAATACATAACCCTTTCCCTGAACCGGTATCCACATAATCCCAGAAATCCCCGCCGTTTACGGCTAAAACTGCAATGGATTTTGCCGTATCGATACTGCTGCCTCCGCCAAAAGCTACAACCATATCGCACTGTTCTTTCCTGCAGAATTTGGCTCCTTCTGCAACAATCGTCTTTGTCGGATTCGGCTTCACCTTATTGAATACTGCAGATTCAGCCCCGGCCATTTTAAGCAGCGCCTGAATACGAGGCAGATGCCCCTGACTGGTGATCCAGCTTTCATCTGTAATTACAATTAAGGCTTTTTTTCCGGGCAGAGCCGTTTCACTTAATTCATCCAAACATCCCCTGCCAAAATGCAGTTGAACCGGCATGTAAAATTTATGATTCATCCCTTCTCTTAATCCTTTCTCTATTATTTTGTTCTGTGGCGAATAATAGTGTTGCAACATCATATTATGAACCATAATTTTTGTACATTTCTTGTACTAATTAAACTATACTCTATTCATTTACTACAAGGTCAAGCACATTTTCTTTGTTATGTATTTCACAAATTTGACATTGTTATTTTGTCTAAATTTACTATATTTCATCATATCATTTACATTTTCTTCCATATTTAGTACTAATTTGTTAATAATTCGTATGAAAAAACATTATAGTAGCTATAATTTATTATAATCTTTCTTGACAGAAACCTTATAGAATTATACAATTATTATAAACTTCCAGCTAATAAAAAAAGGGGGGAACATATGGATTACAAAAAACTCACCATCGGACAAATGGCAGAACTGAACAGAGTATCCGCTCAAACGCTGCGGTACTATGATAAATTTGGAATTCTAAAACCGAATCTGTATAATAAGGAAACCGGATATCGGTATTACAACATTTCCCAGTGCGCGGTTCTCGACACCATCACACACATGAAATCACTCAACATGCCTTTAGAGCAGATAAAGGCTTATATCGATACCGGCGATTATGATTCCTTCATTTCGGAACTGACCGACAAGCATACAAAAATAAAAAAAGAAATCCGGCGTCTAGAAAGCATAGAAGCAGTATTAAAACGCAAAATCAATGATTACCAAAAGCGTTCCCTCCTCCCAGCCGACGGTATTCCATATATCGAAGTGATACACCGGCGCCCGATCTACAAATTTGACACTCATATCAATTACTATTATAACGGTAATTCTATAGACCAATATGAGCATATGCTGCGCCTGTTTAAGAACCATCTGCTGGAAAAAGGACTGGGAATTGAATATTTCTATAATGTTGGCAGCATTATGAAAAAAGAAGATTTTATAAACCAGAATTATGTCTCTACCGAATTGTTTATTTTTCTGGAAGACCGCCACTCCTTTGACACCTATGACATTATTGAGCCGAACACTTATTTATGCATGACCTGCGAAAATACGGATATAGAAACCGAGTACATCCAGATGATGCGCGATACCATAGAAAAGAACCATTACCAGGCTGCAGGCGATTATATCTGCGAGGTTGTAAACGAATCCTTTGCGTTCGATTCCCAGAAAAGGAATATGACGCTGAAACTGCAGATTCCTGTCACCTTCCATAAGCCGTAAGTACGCGCTTAACGCAGCGCGTACTTTCCTGCATATGCCTGAAACCTCCGGCGAAATTCCTCGCTGTTGTTCCGAAGATTTTCAAGAGACTCATGGAGATTCATATTATGCTGCGCCATATCAATGACACAGCCTGCAATGTTCGAGCAGTGATCCGCCGTGCGCTCCAAATCCGTAAGTACGTCCGACCACACAAAGCCCGCGTCAATCGTACAGTTTCCCTGCTGCAGGCGAAGGATGTGCCGCATACGCATCTGCTCTTTCAACTGATCGATCACCTCCTCCAAAGGTTCTACCATACACGCTGTTTCCGGATCATTAGTAAGGAAACAGCTAAGGGACAGATCCAAAATCTCATTTACAGCCGAGGAGATTACTTCAATCTCTGTCTTTGCCGAACCGGTAAATACCAGTCCTTTTCCCTGCATTTCTTCTACCGCTTCTACCAGATTGACCGCATGGTCAGAAATGCGCTCAAAATCACCGATATTTTTCAAAAGCTTTGCCGCTTCCATATTGTCAAACTCACTGCTCTGCTTTGCGCTCAGCAAAACCAGATAGGTTCCCAGAATATCTTCATAGTGGTCTGTTTTTTCCTCTCTCCTTCTAACGCCTGCCGCCAGCTTCGGGGAGTATTCTTTCAGGCATGCGATGCTATCCTTAAGCGCGTTAAACGACGTTTCCGCCATATCCGCCGCCACCTCTCGGCAGCGTTCCAGTGCAATGGAGGGTGTATTCAAAAGGCGTTCGTCCAGCTCGGACAATGTTTCCGGTTCCCTCGTATCCGGGACTAGCCGATTCACCAGCTTCTCCAAAAATCCAGACATCGGAAGCATTAATACCGTACATAATACATTAAAAACAGAATGTGCTACAGCAATACTGAACAAAGAAACGGATTCATTCAAAAACGCCGGCGCTGCCGTCAATTTCACCAGCCAATATACGGTAAGCCAGACTGTGGTACCGATCACGTTAAAGGATAAATGTACCAGCGCCGCCCGCTTTGCATTTTTATTCGCCCCTGCTGCTGAAAGCACAGCCGTAACGCAGGTGCCGATATTCTGCCCCATAATAATAGGGATCGCCGCGCCATAAGACACCTGCCCTGTAACTGCCAGCGCCTGTAAGATTCCCACCGATGCAGAACTGGACTGAATGATCGCGGTAAGTACTGCTCCCGCCAGCACGCCCAGAACCGGATTTTGAAACATCACGAAAAGATTCTGAAATTCAGGAATGTCCCGAAGGCCGGATACCGCCCCAGACATGGTGTCCATGCCGAACATCAGCGTCGCAAAGCCAAGTAAGATCATTCCTGTGTCATTTTTCCTGTCATCCTTGCAGAACATGTAAAATATAATGCCAATCAGCGCCAGGACAGGCGTAAAGGAAGCCGGCTTTAACAAGTTTACAAATACGTTCCCGCTGTCAATTCCGGCAAGGCTCAGCAGCCATGCCGTCACCGTCGTTCCGATATTCGCCCCCATGATAACGTTGATTGCCTGCTTCAGCGTCATCAGCCCTGAATTAACAAAGCCCACCACCATCACCGTCGAAGCCGAGGAACTCTGAATGACCGCCGTAATCACAAGGCCGGTCAAAAGACCCGCCGCCTTATTTGTTGTAAGTCTGCCCAAAAGTGTGCGAAGCTTTTCTCCAGCCCTCCGCTCCAAAGCCTGCCCCATAACGCTCATGCCAAATAAAAACAGGCTTAATCCCCCAATCATTGTCAGTACGTCAAATATACTCATTTCAGTGCTCCTTTCCGGCCGCTTCCTTATCTGTCTTAGGAAAATAAATAGAAACCGTTGTGCCTTCATTCGGAATGCTGTGCAGCTCTATCGCGGCATGATTTAACTTTGCCGCATGTTTCACGATAGATAATCCCAGCCCTGTACCTCCGATTTCCTTTGAGTGACTTTTATCCACCCGGTAAAACCGCTCAAAAACCCTTTCCTGATGCTCTTTAGGGATGCCGATGCCATTGTCGGAAACGATAAGTTCCGCTCCACTTTCATCTTGATTTACAATGATGGACACTTTGCCGCCTCTGCGATTATATTTTATCCCATTATCACAAAGATTATAAATCATCTCCCGCAGTAGCTGTGGGATTCCATAAACACTTACCGGGCCGCCTTCCAGAACAAACTGAACGCCTGCTTCCCGCGCCTCTTTCGAAAGCCTATCTTGTACTTCCTGTGCAATCCCAAAGAGATCAACTGTCTCCATGTTCATATCCGCCGCTCCCTCATCCAGTCTGGAAAGCTGCATAATATCCTCCACCAGCCGAATCATGCGCCTAGCCTCCTCATAAATCCGTCCGGAAAATCCCTTGATATCCTCAGGCTTTACCAGATCATTTGCCAGCAGCTCGGCATAACCGGATATGGTATGCAGCGGAGTCCTCAATTCATGGGATACATTCGCCGTAAATTCGCGGCGCATTTGTTCCGACTTCTCCTTTTCCGTTATGTCCAGTATCAAAAAAACAATTCCTGAAACCAGCCCTTCCGAGAGAACCGGACTCGCGCTGAACTGATAGCTCCTGCCTCCGTCGTCGATCTTCATCTCTGCATATCTGCCCTCCCCGGCTCTGCCAAGCAGCTCCTGAAGCTTAATACTGCGGTTCACAGACAGGAGGTATTTTCCTACGCAGGTCTGATCCGTATGCAGAATCCGCGCGGCGGCGGGATTGACGGCCAATATAATCTGCTTTTTATTGAAAAGAACAATTCCCTCCTCCATGCCCATTGTAACCGCCTCAAATTCACTTTTCCTTTGCCGCAGCTCATTCTCCTGCCTTCGAATTTTCCTCTGCTGAATGGCAATCCGCTCAAAAAACGGAGACAGTTCATCATACCCTTCATGTTTCATAGGTTCATCCAGATCCAGCTTATTCAAAGGCTTTACAATACTTTTGGACAGACGGTAAGCCATCAGCAGCGATAGCCCCAAAGCTGCTCCAAAGATAATACATATTGGCTGAAGCATTCCCAAAAGCAAAGTAAGGACTGTATTCTGCGCCATAGAAAGACGCAGTATGGTGCCGTCCGGAAGACTCTTTGCACAATAAATGGCACGTTCCATCAAAGTAACTGAATAACGCGAACTTTCTCCTAACCCTTCTGAAACGGCCTCCTTAACCTCTTCTCTCTCAAGATGATTTTCCATCCCGTCAAAATTTGACTGGCTGTCATACAGTACGCTTCCGTCTTTGTCAATCCATGTGATACGGTAGTACTGCACGTCAAGCCCGTCAAAATATCCTAGTCCCTCATTTGCCGTTCCCTGAGCCGCAAGCTCTGTCTGCATCCGAAGCTGTCTGCGCTGAACCCCTGTATAATGCTCGTAAAGCACTCCCATAAACAGCAGGACAGAAGCAAAAAAAACACCCAATGCCGTCAGGCAGATCGATTGAAAAATACGTTTCGTCATTGCCTTACCTCCATCCGGTATCCTACGCCGCGAACCGTCTCTATATACGCGCTGCATCTTTTCAGCTTGGTGCGCAGCGTGCCGATATGAACATCCACTGTACGGGTTTCGCCCAAATAATCCGAATCCCATACGCTCTGTAATAGCTGCTCTCTGGTAAATGCCCTGCCGGGACTGCACATAAATACCTGCAGGAGTTCATACTCCTTTCGGGTAAGTTCAATCTGTTTCCCATCAGAAAATACTTTATGCTCCTCTGTATTCATCTCAAGGTTTCCAATACGCCGTACCTTTACGTCTCCTTTCGGCCTCGTCCGCCGCAGCACTGCCTTTACGCGCGATATCATTTCCATCATTCCAAAGGGCTTTACAATATAGTCATCCGCGCCCAGATCAAGTCCGATTACCTTATCGTATTCCGTCCCCCTCGCCGTAGCCATAATCACCGGAAGCTCCGCCGTATCCGCCCGGTTCCGGAGGCGTTTGAGTATCTCAATTCCATCCTCGTCCGGCAGCATGATATCCAGCATAACCAAATACGGCTTTTCCTCTTCCAGCGCGCGAAAAAATTCTCTGCCCCCTGCAAATCCCCTTGCTTCAAACCCGGCAGAATCTAAGGTATATATCATTAACTCCCGAATTGCGTTATCATCTTCCACACAATAAATCATTGAAAACCGCCTCTCCTATCTTAAAATAGTAATCAAGATATACTATACATCATTTAAATCAAATGAACTCCCTTGATATTGTAAAATCTATGTAAAAAAATACCATATTACAGCCGTTTAATTTTGCTGTAATATGGTATTTCCCATTACTTAGTTAGTTATTCTACAATCCAGCACTGAAGTTCTTCCGCTCCCGCGTACTCCTCCAGATACCTTCTGCCATATTTCATTGCCTGCTCCAGATCTTCGTTGTCCGAGAAGGAGTACACTAGCGTCAGGATCTCCTTCGCTTCCTCCGTGATCATGGCCCGCTCTGAATCGCTGGTGGAACTTCCAATCGCTCCCGCTTCGTCCGCCAATACCGGAAGCCCGTCGATCTTGATCTCGTCCTTTCCGATTCCCTTGTAGGTCTCCCCAGACTCTCCTATACGGAATACCAGCTCATCCGCAATCTTTGCCGCGTCATAGGAACCCACGGAAAAACCGGACTCGATGGAGATCAGGTTATTCACATCCACCACCGTATTAACCTCGTACAGTCCTTTTCCCTGCCCGATCCTGCGCACCAGCGCCTCCGACGATACCCGGTAACGGCTGGGATCCTTTCCAAAAGCCTTATAAGCCATTCGGGATTCCTTAATATTGGGGATCTCATTCACCCCATAATCAAAGATCGCATCCTTTGTCTTCTTAAAAATATCCTTTTTCAGATACTTCCACATCGCCTCATTCTTCTTCTCAACCGCCGCTTTATACTGGAAACACCCTACTCTGGTGTGAGGCCACTTCTGTTTCATAGTTTGGTCGATCTTCAAACATTTTTTCATCCTTATCCCACCTCTCTGTCTGCTTTCAGTTTACCCAGCAGCTTCCTTTCTGTCAAGAAGCAGCTATCATCCAGCAATCCACTCTGCCGCCCAGCCGGCCAGCTCTCTGCCGGATACGCCCGCGCTAAAACGTTTCCCTTCTTCTACCCGCGCCCCCGCAGACAGCGCCTGCATATTTTTCCTTGAACTTCCAAGGCCGCTTCCCCCCGACGTGGCAAAAGGCACAACCGTCTTCCCGGTAAAGTCATACTGTTCCATAAAGGTATCTATGATAGACGGCTCCCGGTACCACCACACCGGAAATCCCACAAACACCACCTCATACTGCTCCATATTCTCCACTCTAGAGCGGATCGCCGGGCGGCATCCCCTGTCGTTCATCTCCACAGTGCTCCGGCTCTTTTTATCCATCCAGTCAAGATCCGCATCCGTATATGGAATCTCCGGCTCAATCTCAAACAGATCCGCCCCTGTTTCCTTTGCCAGCTTCTCCGCTACCCTTCTAGTCACTCCGCTTGCGCTAAAATACGCTGTCAATATCTTACTCATCGTTGAAATCCTCCTTACACACATTGTCATTGACATATAAAATCAAACCTCTTATAATAAGTTCAACTTAATCATACAACCTAAAGCATACTTTAAGTCAATAGATATTTTTCTTTTACAGGAAAAAATTGTAAAGAAATGTTACCGTTCAAATCCCATTCGCGAAACGAGTTTTCAATGGATTTGCAGCGGCGGCTATAAACAAAGTAAACAGTAACAAAGGAGGACATTATGCTGTATACAGTTGGAGAAATGGCAAAAATACTGGGCGTCCCCGCTTCTACCCTGCGCTACTATGATAAAGAGGGCCTGCTTCCTTTTGTAGAACGCTCCAGCGGCGGAATCCGCATGTTTACCGAAAAAGATTACGAATGGCTGAAGGTCATCGGCTGTCTGAAGCAGTCCGGCCTGTCGATCAAGGATATCAAGCTTTTTACCGAGATGGCAAGGCAGGGCGACGAATCCTCTCTCGCCGGACGACTCACCCTCTTTCAGACACGGCGGGAGGCTGTCAGAGAACAGATCAAAGATTTGCAGGAAACCCTCGATCTGCTGGAATTTAAGTGCTGGTATTATGAACAGGCGGTAAAGGACGGCACCGAAGAAAAGGTCCGCTCCCTTTCTCCTGATGAGGTTCCCACACAGTACCGAAACATCCGCCGGAAAATGAAAACCATCCAGCCGGATAATTAAATCCAATCCAGTACGAAAAACAGAGCTGCCGGAAACGAATGGTTCATCACACCATAGTTCCCGGCAGCTCCGCTAGTGTCAGCCGCACCAAATATCTTCCTGCGGCTTCTGTATTTATTCCTATATAAAACTTCTAAGCGCTGATCGCATTTCCGGTATAAAGCTGGTAATACTTCCCCTTCTCCTCAATCAACTGTTCATGGGTTCCCCGCTCAATAATCCTTCCCTGCTCCAGCACCATGATACAGTCGGAATTTCTTACCGTAGACAGCCTGTGGGCGATCACAAACGTGGTCCTTCCATTCATCAGACGGTCCATGCCCTCCTGCACGATGCGCTCCGTCCTAGTATCAATGGAGCTGGTGGCCTCGTCTAGGATCAGTACCGGCGGGTCTGCAACCGCCGCCCTTGCAATGGCAAGGAGCTGCCTCTGCCCCTGGCTTAAGGAAGCGCCGTCCCCGGTCAGCATGGTCTCATAGCCATCCGGCAGACGGTTGATAAAGCCGTGGGCGTTGGCCAGCTTCGCCGCCGCAATCACTTCCTCATCGCTGGCGTCCAGCCTGCCGAACCGGATATTTTCCATGACGGTTCCCGTAAATAAATGAGTATCCTGAAGCACGATCCCCAGAGACCTTCTAAGGTCGGATTTCTTGATTTTATTAATATTGATTCCGTCATAGCGGATCTTTCCGTCCTGAATATCATAAAAACGGTTAATCAGGTTGGTGATCGTGGTCTTTCCGGCTCCGGTAGAACCCACAAACGCAATCTTCTGCCCCGGCTCTGCAAATAACTTCACGTCGTGGAGCACGATCTTTTCATCTGTGTATCCAAAGTCCACCTCATTAAACACCACATTTCCCTGCACCTCTACGTAATCCGTGGTTCCGTCCGACTTATGGGTATGCTTCCATGCCCAGCGTCCGGTACGTTCTTCTGTAGGTACAAGCTTTCCATTCTGCTCCTTTGCATTTACCAGCGTCACATAGCCCTCGTCCGACTCCGTTTCCTCGTCCAGAAGAGCAAAAATCCGGTTTGCGCCCGCCATAGCCATTACAATGGCATTTAGCTGCATGCTGACCTGATTGATCGGCATACTGAAACTCTTATTGAACGTCAGGAAGCTTGCAAGCCCTCCAAGTGTAAAGCCGCCAACGCCGTTTAACGCCAAGGCTCCGCCCACGATAGCGCAGAGCACATAGCTCACGTTGCCAAGCTGCGCGTTAATAGGTCCTAGAATATTAGAAAAAGTATTCGCCCGGTCCGCGCTTACATACAGTGCGTCGTTCAACTCCTTGAACCGTTCCTTGCTCTCCTCCTCATGGCAGAACACCTTCACCACCTTCTGACCATTCATCATCTCTTCGATATAACCGTTTACCGCGCCCAGATTCTTCTGCTGCTGCAGGAAATAGTTTCCACTCTGCCCAGTGGCTTTCTTCGTGCAGACTAACATCACGCCCACCATAGCCAGCGTAACGAAGGTAAGAGGAATATTTAACATCAGCATGCTAAAAAGAACGCTTACAATCGTTATCCCACTATTCAAAAATTGCGGAATACTCTGGCTGATCATCTGCCTTAAGGTATCAATGTCATTGGTGTAAATCGACATGATATCCCCATGGGCATGGGTATCAAAATACCGGATCGGAAGCTGCTCCATATGGGAAAACAAATCATCCCTAAGCTCCTTTAAGGTTCCTTGGGTCACATATACCATAAGCCGGTTATAAAGATAGACCGAAAGAACCCCCACCGCGTAAAATACCGCCACTCTCCCGATGGCTCTTGCAAGAGGAGTAAAATTCGGCGTATCGCTTAGCAGGAAGGGCGTAATATAATTATCGATCAGCTTCTGCATAAACAGCGTCCCCTGAACGTTGGCGATTACCCCGATAAAGATCAATACCACAACCGCCATAAAATGAAGCTTATATTTGCGGAACACATAGCTCATAATCCGCTTAAAAATCTTTCCTGGATTCTTAACGCTGGGTTTCATGCCCCGCATCTGTCTTGGATGCTGTGCCATCTCTACTCACCTGCCTTTACATCAAAATCTCCGCCGCCCTGAGTCTGAGACTCATAGACCTCGCGGTAAATACTATTGGTTTCTAACAATTCCTCATGGGTTCCAAAACCGTCCACGCAGCCGTCCTCTAATACAAGGATCCGGTCCGCATCCTGAATACTGGAAATTCTCTGGGAAATGATAATCTTTGTGGTATTCGGGATTTCTTCCCGAAACGCCCTGCGGATCCTCGCATCCGTCGCCGTATCCACCGCGCTGGTGCTGTCATCTAAAATCAGGATCTTAGGCTTCTTTAAGAGGGCTCTCGCAATACAAAGTCTCTGCTTTTGCCCGCCGGATACATTGGTTCCGCCCTGTTCGATGTACGTATGGTATCCTTCTGGAAACCGCCGGATAAACTCATCCGCGCAGGCTAGACGGCAGGCTTCCATACATTCCTCGTCCGTCGCCTCCTTATTTCCCCAGCGCAGGTTATCAAAAATCGTCCCGGAGAACAGCACATTGTTCTGCAGCACCACGGAAACCTGATTGCGCAGGACCTCCATATCATAATCCTTTACATTATGCCCTCCCACTAAGACCTCTCCGGCCGTCACGTCGTACAGCCTGCTGATCAGATTTACCAGACTGGTCTTAGCGCTTCCGGTAGCGCCTAGGATTCCAATTGTCTCGCCGGAATGAATGGACAGATCAATCTGCAAAAGCACCGGCGCCGCCACATCTTTATTATAGGAAAAATCCACCTCCCGAAATTCAATGCTCCCATCAGGAACCTCCATCACCGGATGCTCTGGATTCGTCAGCGTACTTTCCTCCGAAAGTACCTCGCTGATCCGGCGCGCACTGGCAATACTCATAGATATCATCACGAAAATCATCGACAGCATCATCAAACTCATCAAAATATTCATGCAGTAGGCTAAAAGGCTCATCAGTTCTCCGGTAGTCAGCTCGGAAGACACGATAAGCTTCGCCCCAATCCAGCTAATCAGAAGGATACAGGTATACACCGTCGTCTGCATCAGCGGCGCGTTGACAATGACATTTTTTTCCGCCTTCACAAAAATATTGTAAATGTTCTCATTTGCCTTCCGGAATTTCAGGGTCTCCTCCTTCTCCCTGACATACGCCTTTACTACACGGATCGCCGAAACATTTTCTTGAACCGACGCATTCAGGTCGTCATATTTCGGAAAAATCATCTGAAAATATCTGGTCGCCCTCCGCAAAAGGAAAAACAGCAGAACCGCCAGAATAGCTACTGCCGCCAGATAAATGCTGGCCAGTCTCTGGTTGATTAAAAAAGCCATCGTCATGGCGCAGATCAGGCTCGCCGGCGCACGCATAAACATTCGGAGCGTCATCTGATAGGCATTTTGGATATTGGTAACATCTGTCGTCAGACGGGTAACAAGACCCGCCGTGCTGAATTTATCAATATTGGCAAAGGAAAAGGTCTGGATCCTGTTAAACATCGCTTCTCTTAGATTCCTTGCAAATCCTGTACTGGCCTTGGCTCCGTACCTGCCGCCTGCCATCCCCGCAAACAGTCCGATCAGCGCAGCCACAATCATCAGCCCTCCTACCCGGTAGATATGTCTGATATCGCCGGCATTCACACCGTCGTCAATAATAGACGCCATCAGAAACGGAATGACCATTTCCATCAGCACCTCCAGAATCATAAAAACCGGCGTAACAATTGAGGCCCGTTTAAATTCCTTCACTTCCCTCAATAATACACGCAGCATGTGCATCCTCCTCTCCGGCTCCCTGATTCCATCTCAGGTTGCCTCTTATTTTATTCATCACGGTATAGAAGGTATCCAGCTCCTCCTCGCTGATTCCCCGGATTAGACTCCTATCCAGCCTAGTTATAAAAGCCTTCACCATCTCGTGATTGACGATTCCCTTCTCCGTCAGCTTCACCTTCTTAAGTCTTGCGTCTCCCGGCACGGACTCCCTTGCAATATAGCCGTTTTTCTCCATTAGCTGTATGATATTCGTTACTGTAGACCTTCCTATTGAAAAGAATTTTTCAATATCCTTCTGGAAAATCTCCTCTTCCCGCTTCTCATACAAATAGCGGATGATCCATCCGTGCATCAGGGTAATTTCATCCATCCCGGCCGCGCGCATCTGCGCCGCCATATTTCTAGACAGCATTTTATCTACTCTGTGGATGAGCGGGCCAACCGGAATCTCCCTGCCAATCTCTCCGGAAGAGCAAGGGTCAAAATTCTTCATCTGCAATCACTTCCTATTCTTTCGTTTTCACAAAACAGTACGCCAAAAGCATACTGCCTGCGGCATCCGACTGTTCGGCTCCAAATTGTTCGAGTGCAAATAGTTCGATGCCAAACATTATTTTACCACTCCGCAGGAATAAGTCAATCAGTTTATACTTTTTTTAGAATTTTTATGCAACTGTTCACCCTTCTGTAAAACTGTTACATCCTGATTTCATGGCAAAAGAAACCGAAACTGCTCCCGGTCATGTTCATCCTGACCGTTAACAGTTTCGGCTTCTTTTTCTTTTCCTATTCCATTTCAGAGGTAGATATGTTCTTATTCCTCCACTTTTACCGAGGGCTGTACCGTCCGCTCAGATAATCCAGATATTCGTCCTCGCCTGTGCTCTCGACCAGAAGCTCTCCCTCCTGCGGCGTCAGTATCAGGACTGGCCGCCCGGTCTGCCATGATACCACCTGAAATGCTCCGTCTTTCACCTCAAGATCATAAGTATCCGAATGAGTGGGATCTCCGGGACGGGGTACGGACAACACATATCCTCCGCCGTTCGGCTGGATCCCCAGACTTGTTCCGGACTGACTGCTGGAAAAATCTCCTACATAATCGTCGTAATTTATGTTCTCCTCCGTACCGGAAGGACTCTCCGTCCCCATCTCCGCCCACTGAAGCAGCCCAGTAATCTCACCGCCATGATCAGATAGATCCAGTTGGTTATAGATTCCCTGCGGCACGTTCTCATCCGTCACACGCTCCAGCGTAAAGCCGTCCGGCCCCAGCCGGTAAACAATACCGGAGGTCATTCCTCCATTTCCTCTGGCATCAATAAAGAGGCCGTCCCCGGTCACTGTACTATGTTCCACCTCAAATTCGGGATCCGGCTCATAGCCGCTTATGGATACGGCTTTCTCTCCGTCAAAGGCGTAGACATCTAACAGGATCGTCCGCCCATACCATTCCACGCCGATAAACAATTCATCCGTGCCGTTTTGGTCCAGATCATAATACGCATGATAGAGGGGGTAGTTTCCGGACGCATAGTAATTGAAATATGTAGTGCACAAATCCGGGTAATTTGCCAGGTTTGTCTCAAGGTTCCCTCTCATTTCTTCCCAGTTCTCACTATATTCATCATAAGGGAGCGCATTTTGCTGAGCGTCCAGATACTCCTCTAAAATCTCTTCATATGCCTCACGGGCAAGTTCTTCTTCCGTGGGCGGATTCAGCACATCCAGACCGGATGCATCCAAAATTGTCCCGGCCAGCTCCTCATCCTGCTCCAGCTCGTCCAGCACAAAGCGGGGGATGCTTCTTTCCTTGAACTTGGTTACACGAATCGTTACTTCTCCGTCCTCGCTCACAACGACCTCCGCCGTCTCTCCGTCGGACACCTTAACCGTTTCTCCGCTTCCAAAGGCCGTCACGGTCACCGTTCCCTCTAAAACAGAAACCTGCGCATGCGTTTTATCTTCTGTATTCACCCACCCACAGGTACCTCTGATGCCCACAGCCATCGTGGAAGTGTGAATATCCAGAGTCTCCTCTTCCTTTAAAGGCTCTGTCACGTTAAAAAACAATTTCCCCCGGTCCACCTGTACTTCCAGCTTTTCTCCGTCCTTTTGTATCCCGACCCTGCTGTCCTCGTCCATTTTCGTCAGTTTGACACTGTCCAGATTGATCCATGCATAGCTGGCTTCCTCGGTTTCCATGCTATAACCGCTGTATAACATCAAGCTTTCCTTGGGTTCTATGCTCTTCTTTTCGGCGTCGGTGATACCCACGCTTCCCTCCGTTTTCATCAACTGCATGGTGGTTGCCTTTCCCCTGCTGCAGCCTGCACACAGTAAGACGGCGGCTAACAAAAACACCGGAACGAACATCAGCTTTCCCTTTTTCATAATATCTTTCCTCCAAAAGTAATCTGCGAACATCTCTGTCTCTCATAGCGTATCACAGTTCGCTTCTTTTGTCAGTACATTTATTTGCCGGCCGTCCCTTTTTCCGCCGGAGGAGTCTTTCTCTTATCTGCGGTTTTTACCAGAAATACTGCGCCAAACGCCGGAAGATCCACCGTCAGCTTCCCATCTTTAGTCTCCCAGCGTTTCTTGCCCATCTCCTGACCGCCATAGATGTCCTGCCCGCTGTTCAGTATCGCCTCATAAATGCCTTCTTCCGCATCAAAAGCATACTTTTTCTGCTCCACCCCGGAGAAATTAAACACTGCTGTCAGCTTCTGATCCCCGCTGCTCCTCTCCATGGCATAAATGCACCGCTCCTCCTGATGGCAGTCAATCCAGCGGAACCCTTCCGGTTTGTAGTCCCATTTCCACAGCTCCGGATGCTCCAGATATAGGTGATTTAAGTCTTTGATAAAATGGTGGAAGGAATCATGAATCGGATATTTCAGCATATCCCAGTCCAGTTCCCGCTTCTCATCCCATTCCCTCAGATGTCCCAGCTCATTCCCCATAAAGTTCAGCTTCTTTCCCGGATGGGCATACATGTACATATACAACGCCCTCGCCTGCGGAAATTTATTCTCGTACTGTCCGTTCATCTTCTGGACAATGGTTGCCTTCCCATGTACAACCTCGTCATGGGAAAGAGGCAGCAGATACGTTTCCTCCGGATAATACATCATAGAAAATGTCAGCTTATGGTACGCGCCTCCGCGAAACAGCGGATCACACCGGAAATAATCCAGCGTATCGTTCATCCAGCCCATATCCCACTTATAGTCAAAACCCAATCCTCCGTCTCTCACAGCCTTCGTAACCCCGCCGTAGGAGGTGGAATCCTCCGCCGCCAGCAGGATCCCGGGATGCCGCTCCTTCAGTCCCTGATTCATGTATTGTAAGAACTCTACTGCATTTTTATTCACGCCCCGGGCCTTGTCCCCCTGCCAGTAGATCATATTGCTGATGGCGTCCATGCGCAGTCCGTCCACATGGTATTCCTCCATCCAGTAGCTTGCATTGGACTGTAAAAAGCTTCTTACCTCTCCCCTGGAATGGATAAAATTGCAGCTCCCCCACTCGCTCCTGCCCACATCCTGATGGGGATACTCATACAGCGCCGTACCGTCGTAATTAGCCAGCGCATATCCGTCCACGGCAAAATGCACCGGCACAAAATCCAAGATCACGCCGATTTCCGCCTGATGGAGCTTATCCACCATCTCCTTGAGCTGATCCGCCGTCCCATACCGGGAAGTGGGCGCAAAGAATCCGGTGCTTTGATATCCCCATGACTCGTCGCTGGGATGCTCGCTTAATGGCATCAGTTCAATGTAATTATATCCGTACTCCTTCAGATAAGGAATCAGAATGTCTGCAAGCTCCGTGTAGGTATACCAGCCGTTCTCATCCTCTTTGTTCGTCTTCCATGAGCCCGCATGGATCTCATAAATATTCAGCGGCTTTTCCTTACAATCGCTTCTTTTGTTCATCCACCGGTCATCCCCAAAGGTATATGCCTTAAGATCTCTTACGATCGAAGCGCAGTTCGGGCGCAGCTCCATTCCATATCCATAAGGATCGCAGTGGTCAATCCACTGGCCGTCCCTTCTATAAATCCGATACTTATACATCTGTCCCGGCTTCACCCCGCTAATCTCGCATTCCCAGAAATTCCGGTCGCAGACGCGGTTCATCTCCGTCTCGTTCCATCCGTTAAATTCCCCGATAACCGTGATCCTCTCCGCCGCAGGCGCAAAAGTACGGAATACAGCCCCATCCCCCTGCAGGCTGCATCCCAGAAACTTATGCGCATCAAAAATCTTTCCAGTATAAAATCCATACAAATCCATTCCTTATCCCTCCGTAAATAGTTTTCGTACTGTTCACTCCGTTCACAGCAGCTAAAAATACAACCATTGTTTCATTAATTGACGATAGTCGTTTATCTTGCTATACTTATTTTATAAAGCAAAGCCGGCAATTTCCATCATCATTTTTTCTCATCCGTAAAATAATTGACGATTGGAAAAAAATGTCGGAAAAGGAGACGCTTATGGACCTTCGGGTAAAACGAACACGAACCAGCATTACCAACGCATTCATTGAGCTCCGCTCGAAAAAACCTTTGGAAAAAATAACGATAAAAGAACTGGCGGACGCCGCGTTCATCAATAAGGCAACCTTCTATCAGCATTACCGGGATATCTACGACCTATCCGAATCCATGGAGACAGAACTGATCAATAACATTGTCCGTTCAATCCCCCATCCGGACACTCTGATCGACAACCCCGGGCGGGCAACCATAGAAATCACTGAAGCCATGATGTCCCAGACCGCCCTGCTGCAGATCCTCTTTTCCGGAAACCGGCAGAGCATCATGGTCAGCCGGCTAGAACAGGCTATCCGTGAGCAGATACTAAAGAAGCATCCGGAATATGAGCATGATTTGGAAAAGGAAATCCTCATCACCTTTCTTATCCGGGGAAATTTCCACGCTTTTTTCAAACACAGCCCCGAAAATCCGCAGGATACCATACAGATTCTCGCCCAGTATTCCGCAAACGCCGGTGAAAAACGCTTGCCATCTGGTTTTTAATACTATATAATATATATATTGGGGTGATAATAATGACAATTGATACAAAGAATATGCTGAGCAGCATTCTGGAAAGCATCTCCAGAATTGACTATATTAAACCGGAACAAATTCCGAACATCGACCTGTACATGGATCAGGTTACCACATTTATGGAAGAAGGGCTGGAACAGACCAAGCGTTACCAGGAAGACAAGATCCTTACCAAGACCATGATCAATAACTATGCGAAAAACAATCTGCTTCCGCCGCCAGTAAAGAAGAAATATTCCAGAGAACACATTCTGGCGCTGATTTTTATCTACTATTTTAAAAATCTTTTATCCATTAAGGATATCGAAACGCTTCTGGCCCCGATCACCGGCGGGTATTTCGGCAGCGGCGGCGGCTTTTCCATGACCGAGATATACGAAGAGGTATGCGCGCTGGAAAAATCCAGAATCGACTCTATGGCCAAAGATATTGCCAGAATATACAAAAGCTCTTTAGACACTTTTTCCAATGCTCCAGAAGAGGACCGGAAGATGCTCCAGAATTTTTCCTTTATCTGCAGTCTGGCCTTCGACGTCTATGTAAAGAAACAAGTGATTGAAAAGCTAATCGACGACATGCCAGAGCCGGAATCCAAGAAAAAGAAATAAGCGGTCATTTTGAAAGAGGAGACAGCGCTACTTGCTGTCTCCTCCATTAATCCGCTCAAATACCATATCATATCCGTCATTTCCATAGTTCAGGGAACGATTTACCCTGCTGATAGTCGCTGTAGAAGCCCCGGTCTTATCCGCAATCTCAAGATAAGTCTTCTGCTGCCTCAGCATCTTTGCCACCTCAAATCTCTGGGACAATGAAAGAAGTTCATTAATCGTACAGATATCTTCAAAAAATGTATAGCACTCTTCTTTATCCTTTAAACTTAATACGGCCTTAAAGAGATAGTCTACTGCTTCCGTTCTAATCTTCTTACTCATAATACATCTCCTTTGCATCAGAACTCGTCTTTTTATATTTTAGCACACTAAATCTGTAAAGTCCATAGATATTAATCCATAAATTAACAAGTGACCGAAATGGATGCTACCATTCTCCAATCGACATGAGAACCGTAACTATCTTCTCCGTTTCAGCACGGAAAGCAGCCTTTCATACGATGTATTCGCTACCAGCTCCTCCGGAAAATCTATTTCCTGAAGCAATTTAGAAGAATATTTGGTATTAGCAATGTCAACGTCCACGTGCGCGTCGCTTCCCAGAACCACCATCGCTCTCTCCCTCTTACAAAGTTCCAGCATTTGCCGCGCATTTTCATAAGAATTCATGCGGAATCCGCCCGGTTTCAGCGAAGAATTATTCACTTCAAGGAGCGTCCCCGTCTCCTTTGCCGCCTTAACCAGCGCCTCATAATCCACTTCAAACCGGCCGTCATCCGGATGCCCGATAATCTCCACATCCTTCCGCCGCATAATATTCAAGTAAGCCTCTGTATTCTTTTCAATTCCCCTGCTTTTACCATAGCACTCGCCATGAATGCTTGCAACGGTAATATCTAACTGTTCAAGCAGCCAGTCAGACAGATCAACGGTTCCCGTATCATCCATAATATTTAACTCCACCCCAAACAGGACCGGAATCCCATAGTACTCCCTTGGGAGTACCTTCATATTATGAAAATGATATTTATGTGGTCCTCCGTGCATCTCGGGTCCATGATCGGTAATTGCCAGAGCCTCCAGCCCCATCTGTGACGCCATATAAGCCATCTCTCTGATGGTATTATAAGCATGGCCGCTGGAAAGCGTATGTGTATGAGTATCAACTGCAACTTTCATATTCTGCCTTCTTTCTGTATTCTATATTTTTATCCGCACATTTAATATAGCACAGTTAAGCGTATAAAACCAATCCTTTCTACACAACCTATTTCATGAAACTAAAACAGGTTACTGTTCACTCCGTTCACTGCAGCTTTCGCAAATCCATTAAAAATTCGCTTCACGAATGGGATTTGCTCACACCTGAATCATTTTCTTACGTACTTTGCAGTGAATGCAAAGTACTGTGTGAACAGTGACTAAGAAAGTTACTTTTCACGGAGGTTCCTATGATTACAGGAGAAAATGAAATTAAACAAAACATTCAAGCTGACAAAGCGCTCAAGAATCAAAAAAAGGCATCTGAAGAAAACCAGAGAATCATTGATTCCTATGATTACCTTACAAATGCCGCATCCTCTCAGGACTGCACCGGACTGATCCCCTCCGCTCCCTTAAACGAAGAGGAATTAGAGTCCTATAATGCATTATACAAATTCCAGCCGCCAAAAGTACCGTCCGCCAAGAACAAACAATAACATCCGGCAGGCCCTTGCGATTTCTTCTATTATTCAGGCACATAAATCAGGCAGGATTTATTGTGCCTGTCCCTGCTTTTGTTCCTGGCTGTTCTTCTCCTTCTTGACGGATTCTGTGACAGTCTCCACAGGTAACACAGCATTTATCTGAACACTCTCCTGCCTGTTCCATCTCCTATCTTCCTGCTTTTCCTTTGCCCTCATCCGCAGAACCTCCGGAAACATATCTGTTTTAATCTCAGCCATATCCAAACTCCTCCTATCCTATGATAGGAAAAGTATTTCCAGATCTTTCCGCTTCTATACCATGTTTCTCGCAACTGTTTACTTAAACAAACCAAATATTCCTTTTTTCTTCGGCTTTGAAGACTTTCTGACTTCCGGCTCCTCGTCGTATCTGCTTCTCTGGGACCGATAATTGCGGACAGCCTTCTGTAACTGGTAAACAGCTTCCTTCGAAGTACACCAGCTAAAGGGGACGTCAATATCCTGGAATCTGGAGCGGATTCTTTCAAATTGCCGATCACTGATAAGTTGTACGCTGCCAATCTCCTTCTCTCCTAAAATCTCATCAAAAACATCCCTGATCTTAATAAACTTACCAGGATTGTCCGCATGCAGTTTTCTGATCTCATCCATAAATTCTCTTTGTTCCATATCTGCTCCTCTCTCAAATAGACGCAGTAAAAATCACTGCTTTTTTTGTCTGCACAACTTTTCCTTGAATCCTTCTCTCATGTATCCTAATAACCTTCTTATATTCATTGTATCCAATTCCGTAACAGAACGCAATCAATATTTACGTACTTTGCAATAAATGCAAAGTACTGTGTAAACAGTAACTAACGCACAAGATCATTTAAAATGAAACGCCGAAGCCGGCAGTTCTGGCTCGTAAAAGAAGAAGCGGTAAACCTCAATTTCTCAAGGCTTACCGCTATCTGATGCGGAAGATGGGACTTGAACCCACACGAGCGCATTGCTCACAAGATCCTTAGTCTTGCTCGTCTGCCAGTTCCGACACTTCCGCATGACGTTAACCGTCCGAAGATTATAATACTACATCCCCAGACGGATGTCAACAAAAAATTATATTATTCTAAATCTTAGGCCAATTTGCTCTTAGCCGTCTCTGCAAGCGTTGCAAATCCTGCCGCGTCATTTACCGCCATCTCTGCAAGCATCTTTCTGTTTATGTCAATCTCAGCCAGCTTCAGGCCATGCATAAACTTACTGTATGACAGGCCGTTCATCCTTGCCGCTGCATTGATACGTGCAATCCATAACTGACGCATCTGGCGCTTGCGCTGCTTTCTTCCCGCATATGCCGATGTGAGCGCTCTCATAACAGACTGCTTTGCAACTCTGTACTGCTTGGAACGCGCCCCTCTGTACCCTTTCGCCAGCTTTAATGTTCTATTGTGTCTCTTCTTAGCGTTTAATCCGCCCTTAATTCTTGCCATGTCTTATTCCTCCTTCAATATTTCCCAAATCCTAGAGATATGGTAATACTTTCTTCATATTCTTTACATTAGATGCGTCTGTGATCGTGGACTGTCTGAGGTTTCTCTTCCTCTTTGTAGACTTCTTTGTTAAGATATGGCTCTTATAAGCTTTGTTTCTCTTTAATTTTCCTGTACCTGTTTTTTTGAAGCGCTTTGCAGCGGCTCTATTTGTTTTAATTTTTGGCATGATTAGAATCCTCCTTGATTAGTATTTTATATTTTTAACGTTTTACAGTTAAAACCATGCTCATATTACGTCCCTCAAGCTTCGGCGCTTTCTCAATCGATGCAATATCTTTGAGCGTCTCTGCAAAGTCGTCTAAAATATGCCTGCTCTGCTGTACATGCGCCATCTCTCTGCCTCTGAAACGTAAGGTAACTTTCACTTTGTTCCCTTTCTCAAGGAACTTCTTTGCATTGTTAATTTTTGTATTCAAATCGTTCGTATCAATGTTCGGTGACATACGCACTTCTTTGATCTCTACCGTCTTCTGCTTTTTCTTCGCCTCTTTTTCCTTACGGGTCTGCTCGTATTTGAACTTGCCGTAATCAATAATTTTGCATACCGGCGGCTGGGCCTTCGGGGCAATCTTAACCAAATCCAATTCTGCTTCCTGTGCGAGCTTCATAGCCTCCCTTGAAGACATAATTCCAAGCTGTTCTCCGCTTGCGCTGACAACGCGTACTTCCCTGTCCCTAATCTGCTCGTTAATCATTAAATCGCTAATTGTAGTGCACCTCCATTATAAACTCTTTTCATACATCACCGTCTCGCGGCATAAAATAAGTGAATAGCCATAGACTATCCACTCATATCTCTGCATAAATATACCCCAATACAGTACATCTCTTACGCTTTCAATATCAAACCATAGTCGCCCGATTGCGCTGTGGTGAGAGCGGATACTCTACTTTCTTTTCTTCACACAAACTATACTTTAACACACTTTCCAGTATAAGTCAAATATTTTCTGCCAAATATTATAAGCCTTTATAAGCCATTTTCTGCTAAATAACGGTTCTGCCAAAGACTGAACGTTACTTATTTTCCTGCATATCTCTCATAATCTTCCTAAAGGTAATGAAAAACAGCACCGCCGTCGTAATAACCGAAATAATATCCGCAATCGGTTCTGCACGATAGATCCCCATAACCCCCATAAACTTAGGCAGTATGAGCGCAAGCGGAATCAAAAGGATTACCTTTCTCAAAAGCGCAATAAACAGCGATACCTTCGCCTGCCCCAGCGCGAGAAATGTACTCTGACAAGAAGACTGTATTCCAAAGATCGTAATCCCCAGAAAATATACCGGCATCACCTTGCAGGTCAAACTGATTAATTCCTGATTATCCGTAAATATCCTTGCATAAATGCCCGGCCTTCCAACCGCGATGCCCGCAAGCAAAAACGTGCCGATAAAACAAATTGCAATCAGCTTGGAAAACGCTTCCTTCACCCTTGCCGCATTTCCCGCTCCGTAATTATAGCTTATGATTGGCTGAACGCCCTGCGCCACGCCCTGAACCGGAATCACGATCAACTGCATAACGCTGGTCATAATTGACATCGTTCCCACATACAGATCGCCCCCGTAATTCTGAAGCCCGGAATTTAATGTAATGCTCACCAGACTCTCTGTAGACTGCATAATAAAAGGAGAGATCCCCAGCGCGGCAATCTGCTTTATAATTTCCGGGCGGAATCTCATATTGGAAAGCCTCAGCCGGACCGCGCTCTTTTCTGACGTCAAAAAACGCACCACCCACACGGCGCTGAGCGCCTGAGAAAAAATCGTTGCAAGGGCGGCTCCCTTCACACCCATCTGGAACACAAAAATCAAAATGGGATCCAGCACAATATTGGTAACGGCTCCTATGAGCACAGAAAGCATAGCCGTCTTGGCCTTTCCCTGCCCGCTGATAAAGGTATTCAGCCCCAGTGCATACTGTACAAAAATCGTTCCGATCAAATAGATGCCGATGTAATCCTCGGCATAAACAATAATATTGTCGCTTGCGCCAAAGGCATAGAGTATGGGCGTCTTAAGGGCCTGAAAAAACAGCGTAAGCACAACGGAAAACAACAGCAGCATCCCGGCGGAATTACCCAGAATCTGCTCCGCCCCTTTATAGTCCTTCCCTCCCAGCTTGATGGAGGCAAGCGGCGCCCCGCCCATTCCGGCAAAAGCGCTGAACGCCGAAATCAGCATAATAATGGGAAACGTAACACCCACGCCCGTAAGCGCCATGCTCCCATACCCTTCTATATGTCCTATGTACACTCTGTCTATAATATTATAGAGCAGATTGATCAACTGAGCCGCCACTGCCGGAACCGACATACTGAGGATTAATTTCCCTATGGGCAGCGTCCCCATCCGTTCATCCTGCTTATCATTCATATCCAATCACCTGCATTCTGCTTCAAATACCTTCAATCGGCTAGTATACTGATACGCGGAATCAATACTTAGACTTCCCTGTACCAGTAACAATAGAAGATATTATATCAAACCTGTTTGCCGAATACAACCAAAAAGCTCACTATTTATTTCCTAATTCGTAACAATTCAGCCCATGACTTTACACTTGCTGCAAAGTCATGGGCTGAATTGTTACCCTAATTCTTACTGATATACAGATAATATCTCCCAGTCAGTGTCTTATTCAGACAGACGCTGCATAAAATCACCGCAATTCCAGCCAAAAATCCAATCCAGTTAAAGAGCGCTGTCAGGATCAATAGCTGCAGCCTCATAAATTTCAAGGCATAGCCCAGTTCAAAATTTGGCTGCGTATAATTTGCCACCGCCACAAATGCCATGGCAAGCATAATCTCCGAATTAAACCAGCCGGAGGATACGGAAAACTCTCCCAGCACCAGACCGGCGATCACACTGAGCGGAGTGCTCAGCATGCTCGGCGTGTTCATTGCCGCAAGCCTCAGTCCGTCTATGGCCAGCTCCAAGATCAGAAGCTGCCAGATCAGCGGTACATTTACCATATCCCGTACTACCACAAAGGTAAACATTTCCGGAAGCCACCTTAAATTCTGCATAAAAAGCAGGTACACCGGAGTCAGGAAAACAGTCAGAAATGCAATAATTCCTCTTGTTACTTTCAGATAAACCCCTGTAAGAGTCGGGAAATAATAGTCATTCGCCTCTTCAATGATATCATATACCGACGTAGGAAGGATCATAGCCGACGGTGAATTGTCCACCAGTATTACGATTTTCCCTTCCAGAAGGCAGGCCGCCGCCGTATCCGGCCGTTCTGTGAATTTAAATTTGGGGAAAGGATTAAACCATTTCCGTTTCATCAAACATTCCGCAAGGCTCTGCTGATTCATAGTCAAGGCGTCCGTCTGAATGGAATCCAGCTTATCCATCAGCTTTTTTAAGAGTTCCTGATCCACACGGTCAGACATATAGCAAACGGCCACGTCCGTTCTGGAGCTTTTTCCAACCTCCTTCATCTGCATAGTCAGATGGGGATCCCGGATTCTCCGCCGCATCAGCGCCGTATTAAATACGATGGTTTCCACAAATCCATCCCTGGAACCCCGCAGAGACTTATCCTTATCCGGCTCCTCTACGCTTCGCGCCGGATAGGTTCTGCAGTCAATGACAATACACGCCTCATAGCCGTCTATAAACAGACAGGTAGCTCCCGAGAGAACATTTCGAAAAATCTGATCAAAATCACTAAAAATATCAACCTCCACATAGGGGATACATTTTCTGGAAAATGCTGTCGCAGTAGAAGGCATGTCCTCTTTGGTCACAGAAAAAAAAGAATCCATCAGTTTCAGCATGGACTCATCCTTTGTAAATCCGTCAACAAAATAAAAGACAGCGTCCCGGCCTCCAATTACAATATTGCGCTGTACAATATCAAAACTGTCCGCTACTGGAAGCGTCTCATTGATATATGCCTCGTTTTCCTTCACGGAAGCCGAGACATTCCTGTATTCCTGCATATCCATTCCTCCATTCCTGTTTCCCATTCCATAGGTCCGCAGGTTTTTGCACATGTTTTCATGGATAGCATATCCGGATACCAAAAAATTATACGCCCGTTGTGCTTCCAAATCCGCCGTTTCTCTCCGTCTGCACATCGTCGTCTACAGTAATTCCGTATTCCACGAAAATACCCTGCATAAATCCTGTTCCGGCTTTTAAATCTACCGTCTTTCCTTCATTGGTATCATTGGTAAGCTTCGCAAAAATATGCCCTTCATTATCCGAATGAAAATAATCACTGTCAATGATCCCTACCGTATTATTCAACTGCAGCCGGTATTTGAAACCAAGACCGCTTCTTGGATAACACTGAAGCACCCATTCCTCCTCCATACGCACACGGATTCCGGTAGGGATCTTTACGGTATTTCCCGGTTCCACCGTCATATCCGCCGGCATATAAAAATCATATCCTGCCGACCCGGCTGTTGCCCGCTTTGGGAGCTTGATTCCGTCATAAATCTGTCTTATTTTCTCATCTTCTGCCTCTCCAAAGGTATCCTTCCAGTCTTCTGCAAACTGTCCGAAACTTATTTTATAAAACTGTGCAATCCTCTTTGCCATTCCAGCCACCTCTTTCTCAGAAATACAGACAGGGCTGTTCTCCCTGTCTGTAAGTATAGCAATTCTATTTGCCGCATTCAATACTGATTTTATTTCTTAATAACCCGATCCTGATATTCAAAACATTCTTTTGCGATCACATTGCTAAGTACAAGCAGGCAGACCAGATTCGGGATCGCCATCATGCCGTTGAAGGTATCTGAAATATCCCATACCATCTGAAGCTGGGTTGTCGCGCCCACAAATACGATCAAGGAAAAGAAAATCCGGTACAGAGTATTCAGCTTGGTAGAACCTGCAAGATACTCCAGCGATTTCTCTCCATAATATTCCCAGCCAAGGATCGTGGAAAAAGCAAACAAAGTGATTCCTATCGTTACCAGCCATCCGCCAAAGGTGCCAAGCCCGGTCTGGAAAGCAGCGATCGTTAAATTCGCACCGGTAAGCGCCTCCCCGGTGGTCGGATCGATCTGCCCAAGCATTCCGGATGAGGCAATGGAAAGCCCAGTCATAGAACAAACCACGATCGTATCAAAAAATGTTCCAGTCATATTGATATAGCCCTGTCTGGATGGATGGTCTGTCTTAGCCGCCGCAGCAGCGATCGGAGCCGAACCAAGCCCCGCCTCGTTGGAAAACACGCCTCTGGCAACACCCCAGCGCATGGCGTTGGCGATCACAGTACCCGCAACGCCGCCGCCCATAGCCTCAAAGTTAAACGCCATACTGAAAATCTGCGCCAGCCCTGCCGGAACATTTCCGATATTCAGCACGATCACCACAAAACCTGCCACAAAATACAGTACTGCCATAAAAGGCACAACCACAGAGCAAACCCGGCCAATACTCTGGATTCCTCCCACCAGTACCAAAAGCGCAGCAAGCGTCAGCACAACGCCCGTGATCCACGTAGGAACACCGAAGGTCGTCTGTACCGCCCCGGAAATGGAATTTCCCTGAGTCAGATTCCCGATACCGAAAGAAGCCAGTACCGCAAACAGTGCAAATGCAACGGCAAAAAATTTACCAAGGCTCTTGTTCTTAAAGCCGTTCTGCATCGCATACATAGGCCCTCCGGCCATTTCTCCCCGGTCGTTCTTCTGACGGTACTTTACGGCCAGCACACTCTCGCCGTACTTGGTAGAAAGCCCAAATAAAGCGCTGATCCACATCCAGACAATCGCTCCTGGCCCTCCAAGGACCATTGCTGTTGCAACGCCGACAATATTACCGGTTCCAATAGTAGCCGCAAGGGCTGTCATCAGGGACTGGAACGGTGTGATATCTCCTTCGTCCCCCACATTCTTCTCCTGTTTTGTAAACACCTGCTTCAGCGCATAGCCTAGATTCCTCCAAGGCAGAAACTTCAAGCGGACTGTTAGAAATACTCCCGTCCCCACCAGAAGCATCAGCATGACCGGCCCCCATACGAATCCGTTTACCTTCGATAAAATATCCGCAAAACTCATAATCTCTCTCCTTCCATTTGAAACGTCAAAACCTTTTGCATCTCAGTCTATGCCAGACTGCATTCTGACATGAATTTATTCACTTTCCAAGCAAAAAAAAGTTTTTCCGTCATTCCCCATAAAAACAGGAAAACTCCGAGGCGTTTCCCGCTTCGGAGTCTTTCTATATGGATTTGCATTAACTTAATTATCATAACATAGATAGTGCTAACATGCAAGTACAAAATCCGTTTCCTGCAATTTTCGCGTAACAGTTTAACGAGTATACTTTTTCACACATTTAATTAAGATTACACAAATAAGGCCTAAGAATATGCAGCCGCCAATCAACAAAATAGTAGTGTCTAAATCTATAACCTGCAATTCTATTGATTCAGATACTCCATCCTGTGTATTTACTGTTAATACAACATTCCCAGCTCCTTTTATAGCAAAGCCATTATCTGTTACAAATACGATATTATTGTTGCTGCTCTCCCATTCCAGCTCTTTATACGTTGCATTTTTAGGACTTATTGCAGCCTCTATATTTAAATCAGTATACTTATGAACTGTATTCCCAGAAAAAGGAAATGACAAATACTTAGTATTATCATTTATTTCTATAGAATCAACTGGAATGTGATATACTTTAAGCGGGATATTTTTAGTGATCCCGTTGTCTGTAACAATCTCAATCTCTGTAGTACCGTCATTTTTAGCCTCTACCGTATGATTATCAACAACTTCAGCAATATTCTTATCTTTTATTTGCATTTTATAATTTTTATTATTTGCATTTACCGGAAATATTTTTACTATTATCAATTTAGAATCTTTACATTCAAGTTGAAGCTCTTTCACATCAGTTTCTATTTTTTCTGGAAACACTTCATAAACCTTTAAAGGTAAATCAACTTTAACACCATTATTAGCGGTACCTGTTATTACTGTTGTTCCGATACTACGTCCTGATATCACCCCTTCTTCTGATACTTCAATTATATTTTTATCTTGAGAAGTCCAAGTTATATTTTTATTTGTTGCATTTTCAGGCAAAACCTTTGCTTTTAATTGTTGAGTTTTATCAAGCTGTATTTCTGTAGGAGTATTGGCAATTTCTATTGACGATACCGGAATAGGTTTCACGATTACTGTGAAATTTTTCTTCGCGCCAGATGTCGAAACTGTGATTGTTGCCGCTCCTTCTTTTACAGCAGTTAGCGTATTGTCTTCATTTACCTTTATTATATTTTCATTACTTGATTGAACACTAACATTATTATTTGTTGAATTTTGAACGGTATAAGTGAAACTAGAAGTATCTCCTATATACAATTCTGACGGTTGATTACTGATAGAAATAGACGGTGTTGCAGAAGCATACGAATCTGCATTACCTTCTCCGTATGGACAAACTCCCCCAGGGTGTAAATGCGGCCCATATCCATGATGATAATGGTAATCTCCAAGACCACTTTTATTTTGATAATCATAATGCCCGCCATTTGAATCAGTTCTGCCAGAATGCGCAAATGATGTAAACGACGTAAGAAAAAGAATAAATAAAAATATAAAACAAAAACATTTTCTTATTTTAGTTTTCATTTGTAACACCCCACCATAAATCCAAATCAGAAAACACTGGCTTAAAACGGAGTCCCGTACAGCGCATAAGGAGTCACCTGGTACACATAATAATTAACCCAGTTCGTATAAAGATTATTTGCCGTCGCCCTCCAAGTCAGAAGCGGCTTGTTCGCCGGATCGTCCTCCGGATAATAATTCTTTGGAAGATCGATCTCAAGACCCTTCCCTAGATCCCTTTTGTACTCTCCGTCCAGCGTCACCCTGTCATATTCCGGATGTCCCATGACAAATATCTGCCGTCCTCCATCTGCCATCGCCAGAAACAGACCCACTTCCTCTGATTCTGCCAGAATGGTGATCCTCTCATCCTTTCTCAGCTTCTCGATCGGCACGTCGGTATGCCTTGAATGAGGCGCCAAAAACACATCGTCAAATCCTCTCACCAGCGGAATCTTGCGATTCAATACCCGATGCTGGAATACCCCAAAGAGTTTATGCGGCATCTGCACCTTATTGATTCCATAATGGTAGTAAAGCGCTGCCTGCGCTCCCCAGCACAAATGAAGGGTAGAGGTTACATTGGTCTTTGTCCATTCCATGATCTCCTTTAGCTCCTCCCAGTAATCCACCTCTTCAAAAGGCATCTGCTCCACCGGAGCCCCTGTGATAATAAAACCGTCGAACTTGCGCTCCTGAATCTCGGAAAACGGCTGGTAGAACTGGTTAATATGGCTGGTAGACGTGTTCTTGGCCACATGGCTGGACACATTTACAAAGGTCACGTCTATCTGCAGCGGCGTATTGGATAAGGAACGGAGTATCTGAAGCTCTGTGTCCTCCTTTAAAGGCATCAGATTCAAAAGCCCGATCTGAATCGGACGGATATCCTGATGCATCGCCCGGTGTTCATCCATCACAAATATATTTTCATGTTCCAGTATTTCTTTGACTGGTAAGTTATTCTGTACTCGAATCGGCATAATTCATATCCTTCTTTCTATTATTTTCTTATTTCATACTTATTGAACTACTAATGTTCAATTAGGTACACTTATTGAACTGCTAATGTTCAATAAGGCATACTTATTGAACTGCTAACGTTCAATTAGGATACAGGATTTTCATCTTCCTCCTTTTCCTCTTCTGCCTGTCTCTGTTTCTTCTCCAGCGTTTCTTTTGAAATTACATATTTACCAGTGTCGTCTACAAAACTGAACTCATCGTAAAATTCTGTAGCTTCCGGCAGATTTTTGGCATGAAGCCTGCCGTTGATCAACATCTGGATGATATAATAAACAACCGCAAACGTAGGAACCCCCAAAAGCATTCCCACAAATCCAAACATTCCTCCGCCCAGAAGAATCGCAAATATGACCCAGAAAGAAGACAATCCTGTGGAACTCCCCAAAATCTTTGGTCCGATAAAATTGCCGTCAAGCTGCTGTAATACAAGAATAAAAATTAGAAAATACAATCCCTTCATCGGGTCGTCTAATATGATCAATATAGCGCTTGGAATCGCGCCAATGTACGGGCCAAAAAACGGAATCACATTCGTTACGCCTACAATCACGCTGACCAGAAGGGTATAGGGCATATTCAGTACAGTCAGTCCCAAGAAACACAGAACCCCGATAATTGCAGAATCTATAATTTTTCCAACTAGAAACCCGCCGAATATCTCATTCGCTTTCTGAGTAACATGCAGCACAATATTAGCATGACGAGAGTTAAAAAGGGCATATGTAAGCTTCTTTCCCTGCTTTCCAAACATTTCCTTGCTGTATAGTATGTAAACCGATACAATGATGCCGATCAGAGCATTTACAATCTCGCCGACAAAGTCGATCACACCCGTTGTCAGTAACGTCATAATATCGTTAGCCTGACGGAAGAAATTATTTCTCAGCCAATTCTGGAACGTATCTGTCGTCTGCTCTACAAAGGTCCGAACCATAACTCCGATATTAGAATCCGTCTTCACAATTTCATTCAGACCATCCATTAATTCATTGATCTGTCTTGGAAGTGTGAACACCAAACTCCTGATGCTTTGGTACAGCTCCGGTATCAGCATATTAAACAAGCCTGCAATCACCGCGCCCAGAATAATGATCGCCAGCCCAATGCCTGCCGTTCTAGACAGCTTCTCCGCCTTCTCTCTGCTCTTCGTATGTTTCTCCAGCACAGGAATCAGTATTGCATCCATCTGCTTTACAATAGGATTCAGCAGGAACGCGATCAATGAGCCGTATAGGAACGGTTTCAGCACATCGACTGCCTTTGCAAAAATGCCGGAAATATCCGTAAGCCGCAGCAATGCAAAATAAAACAAAATTCCTGATGCAACCACAACAAGATAGGTCATACACTTGCCGAGCTCCCTTCGAAATCTGGAAGGACTCTGGTTCCCAAGCTTTGGCCGGTTACTGTAATATCCTTCCGGAGTCTCGGCCGCCTTATCTTTATTTTTCCTTTTTTCTTCTTCCATATTTGAACACTCCCGCTAGATTCATCGATTTTACTATCGCCTAGTATAGCATAAAAATAAGGATACAGCAAACCCATTTGCCGCATCCTTATCTCCATACCTTCCTTCTAACAGCATGTAAAGGTCGCGCATTCTGTTTCCTTGCACTTACAAGCATTGCTTCCCTCTACGCTGATCTTGCCAGCATGGCACTGGCATTCGTCATTATACATGCAGTCCACAGCTTCACAGTCAATCTTGCTGGTCGGGGAAGCTTCTCCCGCAACATTACTATAGGAATCACCCTTCCGCTCTACAAAACTGTCGCAGCAGGTCTCGGCCGCACGCTTTGCCCTGTCGCCTCCAACCTGAATCTTATCCAGATCACAATAAAATTCTTTATTATGAGCGCAGGTCTGTACTGTACATCTTAATTCCGGCATTGCAAGATACCTCCTTCAAAAAATATATTTCACAGACATAGTATCTGCAATGCCATAATTATTATGCACAATCCTACAATTTTTTCATTCTTCCCGTCTTATTACGACTGACGGTAAATAATATCATCGCGTCCCGGTCCGTTAGATACCATCGTGATCGGATATCCGATATGCTCTTCTACGAACTCAATATATCTGCGGCAATTCTTCGGAAGCTTTTCATAATCTCGAATTCCGGAAATATCACATTTCCAGCCTGGAAGCGTCTCATACACCGGTTTTGCCTTCTCCAGCAGATGAGTAGTCGGAAATTCTGTCGTCACTTCCCCATCGATCTCATAACCTACGCATACCGGAATCTCATCCAAATATCCCAGTACGTCTAACACCGTAAAAGCCACATCTGTTGCGCCCTGCATCCTGCAGCCATATTTAGATGCCACACAGTCAAACCATCCCATACGCCTTGGCCGGCCTGTTGTAGCGCCAAATTCTCCGCCGTCTCCGCCGCGGCGTCTCAGCTCATCCGCCTCGTCTCCAAAAATCTCACTGACAAAAGCCCCCGCGCCTACTGCGCTGGAATAAGCCTTGCATACCGTAATAATCTTCTTGATCTCATACGGAGGAATCCCCGCGCCGATCGCTCCATAAGCCGCCAGCGTAGAAGAAGACGTCACCATCGGATAGATGCCATGATCCGGGTCTTTTAAGGAACCAAGCTGTCCCTCCAAAAGAATCTCTTTACCTTCCTTTAATGCGTTGTAAAGGTACAGAGACACATCACACACATATGGCTCTACCATCCTTTTATATTCCTGCAATTCCTTGTACAACTCATCCGGATCAATTTCCGGTTTGTGGTACAAATGCTTCAGGAGTACATTCTTCTGTTCTGCCACACGCACTACCTTTTCCTTCAGAAGCTCATCGTCAAACAACTCGCTTACCTGAAAGCCTACTTTCGCATACTTGTCAGAATAAAATGGCGCGATCCCCGATTTTGTTGAACCAAAAGATTTGCCCCCCAAACGCTCCTCCTCGTATGCATCGAAATTCTTATGGTAAGACATTACCATCTGCGCACGGTCAGACACTAGAATCTTAGGCATTGGCACGCCTCTGTCAATAATCGACTGAATCTCCTTAAATAAAATCGGTATATCCAAAGCAACGCCATTTCCAATAATACTGGTCGTATGATCATAAAATACGCCTGATGGCAGCGTGTGGAGTGCAAACTTGCCATAATTATTGATTATCGTGTGTCCCGCATTGGCACCTCCTTGAAAACGAACAATAATATCGGCCTGCTCTCCAAGCATGTCCGTTATCTTGCCTTTCCCTTCATCTCCCCAGTTTGCGCCGACTACTGCTTTTACCATAACAATTCCTCCTGTGTGTTATACGCAATACCTTATTGAACATTAGTAGTTCAATAAGTATGCCTTATTGAACATTAGTAGTTCAATAAGTATGCCTTATTGAACATTAGCTTTTCAATAAATATGCTTTATTGTTAAAAAACCTTTCGTCCCCAATTTTGTATTATACTATAATTCGCTGTTCTTGTACATTATTATTTCACATGAGCGGTGCAAATAACCGCAGAACCTGTCCCACGACTTTCGCTTTAAGCGGACGGTTCTGAACTTCCGTCAGACTGACCTTATGGCTGCGCGCCAAGGTATTTTGAAAATCTACTTCAATGCTGCCGACTACCGGATTATTATAAATCAGTACGCCGCACTCAAAATGCAGATATAGACTCCGGTAGTCCAGATTAATCGTTCCTACCGTCGCCGTATCATCGTCCGATACAAACACCTTAGCATGGACAAACCCCGGAGTATATTCATAAATCTGTACACCCGCCTGAATCAGTTCCTTGTAAAATGTCTGCGCAACCGCAAACGCATACCATTTATCCGGAATATGCGGCATGATAATAATAACCTCGATTCCGCTCTTAGCCGCTCTAGTAAGCGTCGTAATCATCTCACTGTCCAAAATCAGATAAGGCGTCATAATGTGCACATACTTCTTCGCATGGTTCAAGATATGAAAATAAACTTCCTCTCCTACATCTTCATTATCGTAAGGATGATCTCCATAAGGAATCACATAACCTGTCCATCTAGTAGTCCAGGCTCTCTTAATGGTCAGATACTTCTCATAATTCTCTGTCTCTTTCTCATCAAGATTCCACATCTGCAGAAACAGCATTGTGAAGCTCTGTACCGCGTCGCCTTTCAGCATAACCGCCGTATCCTTCCAGTGGCCGAATCGCTCCAGCTCATTAATATATTCATCCGCCAGATTGATTCCGCCGGTAAACGCAGTCCTGCCGTCAATCACACAGATTTTCCGATGATCTCTGTTGTTCTGTACCGTAGAGAGAAAAGGGACAATCGGATTCGACATCTTACACTGAATCCCCATCTTCCTTATTTTCTTATAGTAGTTATAGGGAAAATTTGTAATGGCGCAGGTTCCGTCATACATAAAACGGACCTCAACGCCTTCGGCTGCCTTTCTCCTGAGGATCTCTAGAATCGTATTCCACATATGACCTTCCGCGACAATAAAATACTCCATAAAGATATACTCTCTGGCTTTTTCAAGCTCTTTTGTAAGCGCTCGGAATTTATCTTCTCCCAAGGGAAAATACGTCACTTCTGTATTCCGATAGGCGGGAAATCTAAGTTGATTCGACAGATAATAAGCAAGATTCGCCATAGCCGGCTTACTGTCCCTAATCTCTTCAACAATCTCTTCCTCCTGTAGCATGTAAGGACTTTCCTCCAGCTTTAAGGTCTCCAGCTTCTCCCCTACCCACCGGGTCCCTACTTGAAGTTCTACATAAATATAGAACAGCGTCCCCACCGCCGGAAAAGCCATGATACACAAAATCCATGTCATCTTAAAAGCCGGGTTATCCTCTGCATTGATAATATAGATCAAAACACAGATACCCACTAGAGTAAACGCCATATTAATATAAATCGTATATTGCCTGAGCATACTTGTCGATACAGCTACAATTGCAAGCTGCAGCAATATCATCAGTAAAATCAAACCGGTACGGCTGAATATTATCCGAAAAAGCCCTCCCTTAGCCTTTTTCAATCTCTTATGCCCCATAGATGTCTCTCCTCACTTGAATACATACCGCATATTTTCATAATGATAAGTTTATCACACTTCATCTTCCATCTCAAGAAGCCTTTTGAAATGATTGCATAACTATGGTGTTCACACAGTTCACTAAATTTTTATATCCTTCCCCTTTCTTTTTTCTCAAAAAGGTATTACAATAGATTTATCTATATGCGAAACCGAAGAAAGGAGTTAGACACATGTCAAAAACATTCAAACGTTTATTAGGATTAGCCGCAGTTGGAGGAGCTGCTGCAGCAGGCGTAATATATTATCTTAACAAATCTGAGCATAGCGACGATGACTTTTTAGATGAATTTGATGATGACTTTGATCTGGATGATGATTTAAATCCGGCGGGAGAACGAGAGTATGTATCTCTGAACACCGCCCCAAAAGCGGAAGAACCGGAGACTGCGGAAAAGGAAGCAGAGGAAAAGGAAGACGCATCCAAAGACGAAAATAAAAACGAGGCTGACAAAGCAAAAGCCGCAGATGCAGAAGAAAATGCTGAATAGTACGATATTTAAGAGGAGACCCTTCCGCAAAGAAGAGGTCTCCCTTTTTAACGTCCCTATGGTGCATATTCCTCAATTTCTATTACTGTTCACTCCGTCACAGCAGCTTTCGCAAATTTCTTTCTTCGCCTTTGCCTGAAGCACCTCAGTCTGAAATACATAATTGCGGATCAGCATTTCCGCTCTCGGCTGCAGATTTATAAACTGGCATCCATAACCATAGAGCCCCTCCCTGCGCACAGGGCGCTGTTTTTGTATGCATGCAGTAATATGTACCGGTTCCTTTAAACTGGGAATAATTGCAGATACCATCGTACCCGGCTGAAACTTCTCCTTTGAAACAAATTGAAATCCTCCGGTTCCGATATCTTTAATGCTCACATACTTTTCCTTTGTCTGCCCCTCTAGCAGAAGAGAAGCCTGAATGGTCGCATACACCCGGAAATTTTTCCTCTCCTCTGGAATATCCTTCGTGACCGCGCGGGCTGTGTAATACTCTTTGTCCTCCTCTGGCACATGGCAAATATGAAACTCTTCCGACAAGGTAAAAATGAACGCTCTGTAATCATACTTCCTGCCTTCCGGCATCAGGAAAAACTTCTCAGGAAATTCCTCCGGCGCTTCCCCGGAAATAAAGAGGATAATTGTATCCGGACCTTCCCTCTTAAACTGTATATCCGCTAAAAAAGTGCAATCTAAATAATACAGCGTCCCATTTGTCATTTTATGTAATACGTCCATAAATATGAATACCTCCTTCATTTTATAGCTATCATCATTCTGATACACGGATATATCTACAAATCATTTTCACCTATGCGATTGGGGACCGTGTACCAAAAACAGCTCCCAACCGCACAGGCGGAATTATTTTACCATGGTAAACTCCCCAATTCAAGGCTTCCACACGCTGCAGAGTATCTTCGCCGCTTCTTCTATTTCCTCCTCCGCCAAGTTCGCATACCCAAGCAGTACCGTCGCCTTTTCATCTTTTTCTCCGATAATATAATCCGACAGCCCGTACACCCTGATTCCTGCTTTCTTAGCTCTTTTGATCAAATCTTCCTCCGTTGCCTTCCCGCCGAAAGTAAGAAGCAGATGTACGCCCGCATGTTCGCCGGAAATCCTGCACACATCTGCAAGAGGCGCAAGTCCCTTAATCAACTGATCGTGTCTTCCCTTATAAAGGGATCTTGTCTTGTTCAAATGCCTTTCATAATAACCGTCTTCTACAAAATGCCGTACGATCATCTGATCGACTACCGAAACGGTTGAATTAATAAACCCGCATTTATCCAGATATACGTCCGTAAGTCCCTTTGGCAAAACCATATAGCTCATGCGGATAGCCGGGGCGATTGATTTAGAAAATGTTCCCAGATAAATAACCTTTCCGCCTCTGTCATAACCCTGAAGCGCCGGAATCGGCTTCCCCTTGTACCGAAATTCGCTGTCATAATCATCCTCAATAATATAGCGTCCCTCCTTTTCATTTGCCCATCTTAGCAGCTCCATCCGCCGTTTCATAGGCATTACAATCCCGGTGGGATACTGATGGGAGGGCGTTACATACGCCACGTCCGCCTCTGTGCCTTCGAGGGCGGTAACCTTCATCCCATATCCATCCATTTCAATGGGAAGAACTCTGTAGGACTGGCTCACAAACAGACGATATGCCTGCTTATAGGAAGGATTCTCTAACGCAATCGCATGCTCTCTTCCTAATATGGAGCACAAAAGCATCAGAAGGTAATCGCTGCCCGCCCCTACGATGATCTGTTCCGGACTGCAGTTCACGCCTCTAGCCTGATACAGATACTTCCGGATTGCTTCACGAAATCCCTCCTCGCCCTGTGGATTTCCCAGGCGGAACAGCTCTACCTTATCATCCGTCAGGATGTCCTTAGAAAGCTTTCTCCATGCGTTATAGGGAAAGCTCTTTAAATCCACCCCGTTCGGTGTAAAATCAAACCGATATTGATCTTTCTCTTCGGTTCTTTTCTCTAAGCTGGCAGTTTTTTCATGAATCAAATGATACAGCCCTTCTACCTGCGCCACAAAAAATCCCCGGTAAGGCTCTGATTCAATATATCCTTCTGACAGAAGCTGCTCATAAGCAAGCTCCACCGTGCTCCGACTGACCTCCAAATGTTTTGCCAAAAGCCTTGTGGAAGGTAATTTTTCCCGGTAAGCAAGCTTCCCAGATATAATATTTTCTTTGATATAAAGATAAATCTGTTCATATAACGGTCTTTTATCCTTTGGCTTTAAATTTATTGTCAGTTCATTCATCTTCTTAAAAAACAGCCCACAGCGCTTATCCGTACTGCGGGCATTCTCCTCAATTATTTTGGAAGTCTAAAAGAGCTCTTTAGAGATACAATTCTGTTAAATACCATAGCATCCGGTTTCGAATCTTTCGCATCAATGCAGAAATATCCGTTCCTCACAAATTGGAAGCTGTCATAAGGCTTTGCATCTGCAAAATTTGGCTCTACATAACAATTCTTTCGAACCTCCAGAGAATTTGGATTGATATTCATAGAACCGTCCTCCTCGTTGTAGACGCCCTTCTCCTCATCAATCAGATTCTCATAGAGACGAACCTCCGCTTTCTTCGCATACGGCGCCGCCACCCAGTGAATGGTTCCCTTCACTTTCCGCCCAGTAAAGCCGCTTCCGCTCTTCGTCTCCGGGTCATAGGTACAATGAACCACGGTCACATTGCCTGCATCATCCGTTTCATAGCTTACGCACTTTACAAAATACGCCTGCATCAAACGGACCTCATTTCCCGGAAAGAGCCGGAAATATTTCTTTGGAGGCTCAATCATAAAATCCTCCCTCTCAATATAAAGCTCACGGCAGAAGGGAAGTTTTCTCTTCCCAAGGGCCTCGTTCTCCAGATTATTCTCCGCCTCAAGCCATTCCGTTTCATCCTCCGGATAATTGTCAATCACAAGCTTAATCGGATCAAGCACCGCCATCATCCGGGAACGCTTCATCTTAAGGTCTTCTCTGATACAATACTCCAGCATAGCATAATCTACAGAGCCCTGTGCCTTAGATACCCCGCACAATTCCACAAACATCCGCAGAGATTCCGGCGTAAATCCACGTCTCCTGAGCGCCGCAATCGAAACCAGACGGGGATCATCCCATCCATCCACAATACCGTCTTCCACCAGCTTCTTAATATAACGCTTGCCGGTCACCACATTGGTCAGATACAGCTTGGCAAATTCAATCTGCCTCGGCGCCGGATCAAATTCACACTCTCTTACTACCCAGTCATACAGCGGCCTGTGGTCTTCAAATTCCAACGTACAGATCGAATGGGTGATCTTTTCCACCGCATCCTCGATAGGATGCGCAAAATCATACATCGGATAAATGCACCACTTATCTCCTGTATTATGATGGGACATATGCGCCACACGGTAAATCACAGGGTCGCGCATATTAATATTCGGAGACGCCATATCAATCTTCGCCCGAAGCACCTTCTCCCCATCTTTATATACACCGTTCTTCATTTCTTCAAAAAGCTTTAAATTCTCTTCCACAGAACGGCCGCGGTACGGGCTGTCCTTTCCGGGCTCCTTCAAAGTGCCCCGGTATTCCCGAATTTCCTCCGGACTCAAATCACAGACAAATGCCTTTCCCTTCTTAATCAGCTTCACGGCGCATTCATACATTACTTCAAAATAATCAGAAGCAAAATATAAATGATCCTTAAAGTCAGCGCCGAGCCATTCCACATCCGCCTTAATGGACTCTACAAATTCCATGTCCTCCTTCGTCGGGTTAGTGTCATCAAACCGAAGATGGAAGGTTCCGTGATATTTTTCTGCCAGTCCTGAATTTAAAATAATAGATTTGGCATGTCCGATGTGCAGATAACCGTTTGGCTCCGGCGGGAATCTGGTGCAGACTTCCGTATAGACACCCTCTGCAAGGTCTTTATCTATCTCCTGCTCAATAAAATTCTTTGAAACCACTTCTTCTCCCATAGATATCCTCCTCTATATCGTTCATTCTCGTCATTTTTTAATCTTATCATACTTCCAAATAACCCACAATAGAATAATTTCAAAAAACCATTGACAAAACCACTATTTATATTGTATATTAATCACGTTGCATATCTTAATCAGATATTAGCTATGATATGCTTATTTCATACATATCTGCTGTCGTGGCTCAGTCGGTAGAGCGTCGCCTTGGTAAGGCGGAGGTCGGCGGTTCGATTCCGCTCGACAGCTTTTATATTTTTAGAAGACTTTCCGGATATTGTATTCCGGAAAGTCTTTTTATTTCCGCTCGCTTAACAGTTTCCAAGTCTTCGCCTTGATTCTCTGAAGAGCATTATCCACAGTTTTCGGGCTTTTATTGATCAATTCTGCAATCGCTCTGTAATCCGTTCCCAAAAGATGCAGGTACATTACTCTCCGCTCCAATTCGCTGAGTCTTCCCTCCAACTCTGTCTCAAGCCCCTCTATGTTCTCCCGGTTAATCACAGCATGCTCCGGATTGCTCTCCTCTCCTGCCTCAATCGTGTCCAGCACCCGGCCCTTTTTTCCGGATTCCACTTCCTCATACAGCGATACATACGAATTCAGCGGAATATGTTTCTTCCGCTTCGAAGCCTCAATAGCGCTGTACATCTGCCTGCGGATGCAAAGCTTAGCAAAGCTGAAAAAAGTTACCTTCTGCTCCGGATTATAATCCTGTACCGCCTTAAATAATCCGATCATTCCCTCCTGAATCAGATCGTCGTTCTCCCCGCCCAGAAGAAATATGGCTTTTGCTTCTTTGCGAACAAGATTCTTATATTTTTCCATGAGAAAATCCATAATCTCCTTCTCGCCCTTTTGGAACTTGCGGATTAATTCTTCATCTGTAAACGCCTCGTATTTTGACATTCCAAGCATCTCTTTCACCTGAACCCTCTTACATCATTCTCTGCCTTACTACCTCATATGCAAGCACTCCTGCAGCCACCGATGCATTTAGGGAATCAATATCGCCTTTCATAGGGATGCTGGCGGTAAAATCACAGATTTCTTTCACAAGGCGGCTGACGCCCTCCCCCTCGTTGCCAATCACCAGCCCGACGGGCCCCTTCAAATCCACGTGGTACATCTCTGTTCCTCCCATGTCCGCGCAGACGAACCACAGCCCCCTCTTCTTCAATTCTTCCATTGTCTTTTTCAAATTGGTCACCTTGGCGACCGGCGTATAGTTCAGCGCTCCGGCAGAAGTCTTCGCCGCTACAGCCGTAAGCCCTGCGGCCCGGCGCTTCGGAATAATAACTCCGTGAGCTCCCGCCAAGTTGGCGGTGCGGATAATTGCCCCCAGATTATGCGGATCTTCAATGCCGTCTAGAAGAATCAAAAACGGCGGCTCCTGCCGTTTTCCTGCAAGTTCAAGCATGTCTTCAATTTCCGCATATTCATAAGCGGCCGCATAGGCAATCACGCCTTGATGCTTCCCGGTCTCAGACATCTGGGACAAGCGCTCCCTGCTTACAAAATTCAGAATCGTATCATGTTTTTTGGCTTCTCTTATGATCGTACGGACGGCTCCGTCCTGACAGCCGTCCAGAATAAACAGCTTGTCAATTGGCTTCCCGGCACGGAAAGCTTCCAGCACCGCATTTCTCCCCTCAAGCACAAGGCTTTTTATTTCTGCATTCTTCTCACTCATACAAACTCCCTAAACATTTTCATTTTATCTCTGTACATCTTTATCGAGACCGCCGAGCCCGATCTTTATTAGTTCCAGCATGCGCCGATATTCCCGTTTCAAATATAAATATCCAATCAGCGCCTCAAATCCGGTAGCTCTTCGGTAATCTGTCACCGACTGATTTTTTGCCGGACTTACGGTTTTGGAATTTCTGCCCCGTTTATATACCTGATGCTCTTCCTCTGTCAATTGCTCCTGTATCACGCGCATCATCTTCGACTGGGCAGACGCCTGTACAATTCTGCTGGTTTCCTTGTGAAGTTTCTGCACCGGCTTGTTCCCCTGATTCAGCACCAGACTCTTAATTACCAGATCAAACACCGCATCCCCTAAATAGGCCAGCGCAAGAGGAGAATATTCCCTCACATCCGCCTCCCGCATCTGCATCAAATCCTGCATGAAGAAATCAAATTCCCATTCTATGCTTTTTTCCATTTTACTCCTTCTCTGGTATCCAGAAGCACGATTCCCTTCGCCGCCAGTTCGCCGCGAATCTCATCGGCTCTTGCAAAATTCTTCGCCTTCCTTGCAGCTTGGCGTTCTTCAATCAGAGCTTCAATTTCCTCGTCTAAAATCTCTTCTTTTTTCTCCACTATCAGGCCCAGCACATCTGTCAATTTTACAAGCAGATCATAAAGCGCCCCCAAATATTCCTTTGATCCCGCTGCATCCGCCGTGGTATTAGCAAATTTCACCAGATCAAATACTGCGGCGATCGCATCCGCCGTATTAAAATCGTCCTCCATAGCCGCTTCAAAAGCTGTCACAAACTGCGCCGTTTTGTCCAGATTCTCCTTCTCTTTTCCTGTCATATTCTCTTCTTTGGCGTTCTCCGATAAATATCTCAAATTATCCGCCGCATTTAAAATACGCTCCAGCCCATTCTTTGACGCCTCCATCAGCTCCGCGCTGAAATTCAGCGGGCTTCTATAGTGGGCGCTCAGCATAAAAAACCGAAGAATCTGAAGATCGTACTGCTCACTGATCTCACGGACTGTACGGAAATTTCCAAGAGATTTGCTCATCTTGTGGTTGTCAATATTTAAAAATGCATTGTGCATCCAATATTTGGAAAATTCTTTTCCGTTTGCCGCCTCGCTCTGGGCAATCTCATTCTCATGATGGGGAAACACCAGATCCTCCCCGCCCGCATGAATGTCGATCTGTTCTCCCAGATATTTTTTTGACATCACCGAACACTCAATATGCCAGCCCGGACGTCCCTCGCTCCATGGAGATTCCCATGCGGGTTCCCCTTCTTTCTTAGGCTTCCACAGCACAAAATCCAGCGGATCCTCCTTCTCATCTTCGCCGCTCACCAAAAGAGAACGATTCCCCGAACGCAGATCATCCAGATTCTTATGAGAAAGCTTTCCGTAATCCTTGAAACTTCTGGTCCGGAAATACACCGTACCGTTCTTTTCATAAGCATAGCCCTTCTCAATCAGCATACTGATCATGTCAAGCATTCCGTCAATTTCCTGAGTTGCCAGCGGATGAGTCGTTGCAGGCTTAATATTCATGCCCTCCATATCCTTCTTACATTCTGCAATATATCTTGCAGAAATCTCATCAGCCGGCACGCCCTCCTCATTTGCCTTTTTGATAATCTTATCGTCTACATCGGTAAAATTCGATACATAATTCACATCGTATCCCTTGTATTCAAAGTATCTGCGCACCGTGTCAAACACAATCATCGGCCTTGCATTTCCAATATGGATAAAATTATAAACCGTAGGTCCGCAGACATACATCTTAACCTTTCCTTCCTCCACTGGGATAAATTCTTCTTTCTTTTTAGACATTGTATTATACAGCTTCATCTTTTCTCTCCTTTTTCGTTTCTTCCGCCTCTCCCAGCGCCTTTAACCTGCGCTCAAGCTGGCTGATCCTCTCCTTCATACGAATATTATCTCTCTGTAATTGTGAAATATCACTGGTAACCGGATCCGGAAGATTTACCTGATCCATATCATAACGCGGAATCCTAAGATTTCCCATCTTTACGATACGGCCGGGAACTCCTACCACCGTACAGTTAGGCGGCACCTCATTTAACACAACAGAACCCGCCCCAATCTTAGAATTTTCTCCAATTGTAAAAGAACCGAGCACCTTCGCTCCTGCGCTTACCATCACGTTATCCTTCAGCGTCGGATGCCGTTTTCCCTGTTCCTTTCCGGTTCCGCCAAGGGTCACGCCCTGATACAAGGTCACATTGTCCCCAAGCTCCGCCGTCTCACCAATGATCACCCCGCTGCCATGGTCAATAAAGAGCCCTTTCCCAATGGTCGCTCCCGGATGAATCTCAATTCCCGTCTTCCTCGCCGCTCGCTGGGATATCCACCTTGCTGTAAAATAGTGCTTCTTCAAAAACAGCTTATGCGCCAGCCTGTAGCTTAAAATCACCTTAAAACTGGGATACAGAAACACTTCCATATTCGACTTAATCGCCGGGTCCCTCTCCCTGATTACATGAATCTCTTCCTTAATATAGGACATAAATCCCATAAAAATCTCTCCTTCTAATCACTTTTCATAAAGAATGTGCCAAAGCACATTCTAGCGTCTGGCGCGGTCGCCTGCGACATTTTTCTTCTTCGCGCCAGTGCGCATCCCCCGGAGGGTTTTATGATATAGGGAATGAAATTCTGTATATCATAAAAAAACTTCGTCTCTTAATGTTATAAGAGACGAAGCATCACTCCGCGGTTCCACTCTCATAGAGGATTCCTAACCCGTAAATAGTATCGGAAATTCCTCCGCTCCATGCGCGTAACGTGCGCCCTTCGTATCCGGCTAATCACTGGTTTAGCCCTTCATAAAGCTTGCTAGCTTTCACCGGATCGACTCCCGAATGCACTTCAGAAATATATTCCTGAAGACCGCTTTCAGCCAATGACGGTCTCTCTCTGCCAGCAAACGTTATCTCCTACTCTCTTCGTTCTAAGTCTTTTATCTAGAATTATCTTATGCGAATTTGCAGGATTTGTCAACCGATTTTATACGATTCTGCTGTTCACTCCCAATTACAAAAGGTATAACTAAGGCAACTTTTTTCTATTCTGTCCTGATTATACCTTCCCATTCTTAACGCACTCTTTCCCAAATCTAACAGTTGTGAAAGAATCTAAAATTTCCCAAAAATATCTTTAAAGATATCATCACCATACTTATCATACAATTTTGCTGTCAAATTATTACCTTTTTTATTTCCTAATGGCTTCCCATACCCCTTAGGACTTGGCATTGGGGCTTTTGACACTTTTACAATACCCGCCAGAATCTGCTTACGTATACTCCCCTCGATTTTATGAAAGTCTTTTTTCGCTTCATTAGTAATCCATATTTCCCATGCCATTATTCGATTTCCACACTTCCAGATAATTCTTCCAGCTCTTCCATGCAAAAACCCTCTTCATTTATAAATGTTTCAAAAGAAGATGCCGGACTATTTTCTCTGCTTTCTGCAAGCTTCATCAGCCGGATATTTTCTATCCTTTCCATTAACCTTTCTAACTTTAAAATCTTCTCCTGCGTATCCCGGTATTCTTTCACTGACACAAGTACAGCAGTCGGCTGATTGTTTTTTAATATAATATATTCATGATTATTTTCTGCTACATCATTGAATATCTTCCCGGCTTTCCCCTGGCTAAAATCTGATATAGGTACAAGCCTTTCTGTTAAATCTAGCAAAGTGACACCCATAAATTCTTCCTCCTCCATGCTTTTATTATATTCCACATTCGTATTATACACAATATTTCCATCAAAATTCTAATGAAAAGTTCCCTTATAGGGCTGTTCCGGTTCTATTTCACGCTCCCTGCAATCATCTAAACTATAACCTGATCCAGCACATGACTTTTTTACACATTCACAATACCAGCGCCACTTCATTCTCACTTAGCCGACGTCCCGCCATATTCTTATTTTCTTTAAATCCATCCTTTAGAAGCTGTTCCTGAATTTCTGCATTATCTTCATCCTTTTGAATAATATGGACAAGCTGTCCCGATAATTTGTATTGTTCTGCCAAATACCTGTGCACTTCATGAAGAAGCCCGGATGAATATTTTTTCAAAGTTAATACGTCGATAACCAGCCTGTCCTTATGGAAAAATCCTGCTTTTTTATATGAATACTGTATCAGTCCTGCCAATTCTGCCGAATCTATAATTTCATAAGCAATCACGCCGTTCGCCCCTGCCATCTCTTTTTCCGATTCCAATATGAACCCCCAGATTTTACTCTGAGGACAGACGGCTTCAACAGACCGTTCCAATTTTTCTGTTGTTCTTATTTCCTGTAGTGTTATCATTGGCCTTCCTCCATATATTTTCTCTGATATAGTGGTTAAACTTCTCTATCCTTACTATCTCCCTTGCCAGATACAGCCCAACGCCTGAACCGTCTTCCATGCGTTCCTCGGTTTGCCACCAGAAACTTTAAAAGCCTCTGCTCATTCACGTCAAGCATCACGCGCCCGGCCATCCTCTACAATCTGAATCCGCATTCCATCCACCTATATATCCGTTTATCCACGCAAGCATCTCTTCCGAGAAGACATGCTCCCCTCTCATCTCTTTCATGTTATCTCTTCCATGGTATTTTTCGCAAAACCCATTCGGAACGATACCGATGTCCGCAGCCTCTGCCATCGGCGCGTCAAACGCACTGTCACCGGCCGTGATTACTTCATCGGCCCCGATATACTCACGGAACCTTCTGACGGCCGTACCTTTATTCAGCTTCTTCGGAACCACATAGACCTTCTCTCCATTGCCAAGCACATCCACTTTCTCCGGATCCAGTTCCATGTTCAGCCTGGCGATAACAACATCCGGATTATTACATTTCGTGAAAATGAACAGTTCCTCAATGAAACGTAATTCAAATTTACGAAGAGGTTCTCTCTTAAGCAATCCAAACGCACGCCGCAGTTCCCCGGTACAATCCGCGATTATTGCCCTCGACTGCTCATACCATGATCGGTCACTCTCTCCGTCAGCCAGAAGAATTCCTCCATTGCAGACCAGTGCAAAATTAAATAAATCTGCACTGTTCCCGGCCTGACTATACTGTTGTTCTAACATTCTGTCCGCAGCCAGTATCTTGATTCGGCTGTACTGTTCTATGGTTCTGGTTGTGGTCGGCACAAGCAGACATTTCTTACTGAGCTGCCCCAGCAATGCATGTGTCCTTTCCGTCATATAGGAAATATTTCTGCCCTGATATGTCTCAACACTCATCCACCTATTTTCTGCCGGCACAATACTTCCTTGCAGACCCATAGGACTCCCCACGTCTATTCCCTTTGGACAAACTGCCGGACATCCTAGGTTGTCCGGCAGAATATGCTTATATGAATAAATCAGGGTATTATCAAGATCCAGATGCACGATGCGCATCATTTCCTGACCACCGCTTTCCGAATGAGGTCCGCCGGAATAACCATAAATCCCAGCGCCATTGCAGTTAACAATGCCCGCATACTGAGCATCGTCGTACTGAACACCTCTCCGCCAATCTGGATGATTACCGTCTGGAGCACGAAGATAGATCCCATCACAACAAGGAACCGCTTATTCTCGCCGATATGCTCAAACAGATTGAACCTGTCCGACCTGGTGTTCAGACTGTTGAAGATAATCGCATAAATGAAAAAGGCAAACATAAACGTCTTCTCATACAGCTCCGGATCCATGCAGGACGCCGGCATTACAAACTCTGTGATTCCGCCAATATCTTCAAGAATCAGGATAGATCCCAGCGTTATAAATACAGAACTGACTCCGATCGCCGACTTGATAAACCCAGTCAGTATATTATCGGTTCTTTTCGCCGGCTTATCATCCATATAACGCTGCAAGATTGGCTCTCCGCCGAATGCCATTGCCGCAAGCGTATCCATAATCAGGTTGATCCATAAGATCTGTACGATGGAGAATGGCTCGGTCCATCCAAGGATCGGGGCGATGATATTCATCAACAGTGTACTGATATTGACCGTCAACTGGAAGATCAAAAACTTCCCGACTGATTTCGCCATGGTACGGCTGTTCAGAACACAATCCTTGATAGAAGTCAAACTGTTGTTAAGGATTACCACATCTCCCGCCTCCTGGGCAACTGCGGTTCCGTCTCCCATGGCAAATCCGATATCCGCCTGCTTAAGCGCCGGCGCGTCGTTGACGCCGTCGCCTGTCATACCGCATACATTGTCCATCTGCTGGGCAACGGTAACCAGACGTCTCTTATCCAGAGGCTTCGCACGGCTCACAACACGAAGATTTGGAAGCTTCTTCTTAAGCTCGTCATCTGACATCTGCTCCAGTTCATCATGAGTAAGGACTACATCCTTGCTCTCATCCTTAAGAATCCCTGCTTCCTTCGCGATCGCAACTGCCGTCTCCTCTGCGTCGCCGGTTACCATTACCACCTGGATTCCCGCGCGGTTCAGTACGCCCACCGTCTCTACCGCGTCTGCTCTTACATTATCTCTTAAGCAGAGAATAGCAAGCAGTATCTTCTTATCCTCCGTGAACTTCGCTACCGCAAGAAGCTTCATGGTCCTCTTGGCCTCCGCGATCATCTGCTCCTCCACCTTGCTCCGTTCAGCAGGGGTAAATGCTCTGACCCCTCCGTCTTCTGCGGCGTAGTGTGTAATCTCGCCGATGATATTCTCTGTCGCGCCCTTCCAGTAGACGGTTCCGTCATGAAGCGTGACTGTCGCACATTTCTTCTCTGAATCGAAACCGCTGATCTCCTTTACCTTGGAATTATCCGCGGCATCCGTACCGCCGTTTGCGATTGCATAGGTCAAAAGCGCCCGATCCATGTTATTACTTCCGATGGCTTTGCCCTCGGAGATCTTCGCCAGGTTATTGAGCGTAACCGCTTCAAGGAAATCCGGATCAGACAGCTTATCTGCTACTGTTCCATTTCCCCGGATGAACTCTACCAGAGAGAGATTTCCTTCTGTAATTGTCCCTGTCTTATCACTAAACAAGAGGTTCATATATGCCGAATCTGAAAATGCAGCCTTATGGCTGACCAGGATATTCTTCTTATACATGGACTCTGTGTTCATAGACTGAACCAAACTGTTCATCATCGGAAGTCCTTCCGGAACCGCCATAATGACAATGGATGCCATCAGCATCACTGCTTCCGCCGCCAGCAGTACAACAAACACAGGCGTTACGGCTTGGTCTGTACGCATAATGGTAAGTACCACCTGAAGAACACCCGCAATTGCCGCCGCAGAGACACCCAGCTTACCGATGCCTGCCGCCACGACCTCAAGCTTAAGGCTTGAGGTGTCTTTTCTCTCATCCTCTTCATTCTCGTCCGTCAGAGCCTTGTTAATCTTGCCAAGCTCAGAAGCATCGCCGATTACAGTCGCAACCATATATGCCTCTCCGCTTGTAACTACCGAACCCATGAAGACCTTACTGCCCGAAGCATAATCCGTCGAATCCGCTTCTTCCATGGTCGCGGCCGCCGTCTTGGTCTCATCCCTTGATTCGCCGTTAAGCGCCGCCTGAGAGACCTTCACATTTCCCTCGAAAAGGATACCGTCTACCGGAACCTTATCTCCGGACTGAATCAGCACGGTATCGCCCTTCACGATCTCGCTTGTGAGAACCTTGATAAGCGCTCCGCCTCTGATAACCTTGGCGTAAGTTTTATTATACTCTTCCTGCAGCGCCTCGCTTCTCGATGTATTTCTGTACTCAGACAATGTGCTAAAACCTGTGGCCAGACCGATTGCAAGAATAATACTTACAATCTCAATCACATCATTCTCTCCGCCAAGAGCCGGAATCATCACACCCAGCACCGCTAAGACGATCTTAAGCACCAGTGCCGCGCACAATACCTTAATCCAGATATCATCAAAGGCTCCGATAAACATGGACCAGAGGGATTCCTGCTCCTTCCTAGCAAGCTCGTTCGTACCGAATTTCTCTTTACTTTGCGCCGCCTGTTCGTCGGACAATCCCTTCTTCAAGATGTCCTTGTTCAACTCTTCAATCATATGCACTCTCCTGTTCTGTTTTATCTTAGTATTTGCAGAAAAAGAGAAACCTATTGCAGTTTCTCTTTTCAAAGTATCACGTGTTACACATAACGCTTACAGAGATCACCGAGCGACGGGTCATTCGTGCCTTGCCCGATGGCGCTGAATTTCCATTCACCTTTATATCTGTAGATTTCTCCGAATATCATGGCAGTCATTCCAGAATAGTCCTCCGTGAGATTGTATCTGCACATCTCCTGATTATTCCTGCCGTCCACAAGACGGATGAACGCATTGCGGATCATGCCGAAATGCTGCTTTCTCTGATATGCGTTATAGATATTTACCACAACCACAATCCGATCATACTCCGGCGGGATCTTGGCGAGATCCATGAGTATCTGCTCGTCATCGCCGTCTCCCGCTCCCGTCAGGTTATCGCCCATGTGTCTGACGGTGCCTGACTTATGCACCAGATTTCCAAAATACACAATGTCGCCATTACCACAGAGTTTCCCATTTCTTAACAGAATTGCGGAAGCATCGCAGTCAATATCCTGCTGCATCTTCATCCCAAAGAATCCCCTCTTCTGCTGAACCTCATCCCATCCAAGTCCCACAAGAACCTGCGACAGCCCCGCATTCTCCTTGGACAAGCTGACCTTCTGCCCCTTTTGTAAGCTTACTGACATATCTTAATTCCTCCTATATACATATACCTTGTGCATCTATAAATCCATTTTCAATGCACTGGCAATTTAATCTCCTCTTACTCTACGTCTACGCCAAAGTTCGCGCATAACGCCGCCAAGCCGCCCTGATATCCGCTTCCGATCGCGTTAAATTTCCACTCTCCATTATTCTTATATAATTCACCAAATACAACGGCCGTCTCAATAGAGAAATCTTCTCCAAGGTCATACCTTAAAAGCTCTTCCCCTGTATCCTCGTTATATATCCTGATAAACGCATTATTCACCTGCCCGAAATTCTGCCTTCTCTGCTCCGGCTCATAGATCGTCACGGTAAATGCGATCTTAGTCAGATTCTCCGGAACCCCGGAAAGATCAATCCGGATCTGCTCGTCGTCGCCCTCTCCCGCGCCTGTCCGGTTATCTCCCATATGCTGAACACTTCCCGACGGATGCATAAGATTCCCGTAAAATACGAAATCCTCTGACTTCGTTACTTTGCCGGTGTCTGAGAGCAGGAATGCCGCCGCATCCAAGTCAAAATCTCCGCCTGTATCGAACTGGTTCACATCCCATCCAAGTCCTACAACCACCTTCTTAAGTCCCGGATTCCCCTTTGTAAGGCTCACCTTCTGGCCTTTTTGCAAACTTACTGGCATATTCTTATTCCCTCCTTATGCTACTTCTATTCCATAATGGCCGCACAGCGCTGCAAGTCCGCCCTGGAACCCGCTTCCTATGGCGTTGAACTTCCACTCACCATTATGCCTGTATAATTCTCCTACCACCACGGCCGTCTCAATAGAGAAATCCTCTCCCAGATCATACCGGATCAGCTCGCTGTTCGTATCAGCGTCAACAATTCGGATAAAGGAATTGGAAACCTGCCCGAAATTCTGCCTTCTGGGTTCTGCGTCGTAAATCGTAACCGTAAACGCCACTCTCTCAATATTTGACGGGATATCCCTAAGTGATACCTCGATCTGCTCATCGTCGCCTTCCCCTTCTCCCGTCAGATTATCCCCCATATGCTTTACCGCACCGGATATGTGCTCTAAGTTCCCATAGAAAATGAATTCCTTCTCTGTCGGGCATTTCCCGCCAGCGCCGAGCATAAACGCCGCCGCGTCCAAGTCAAAATCAGCACCTGAATCAAATGCGTTCACATCCCATCCAAGTCCTACCATGATATTCTTAAGTCCCGGATTCTTCTTGGTCAGGTCGACCTTCTGTCCCTTTGATAAATTAATTGGCATAATGCATTCCTCCTTTTTTTCATATGTATTCCCGACAGATTTCGAGAATACATGTCATAACTTCTCTTCTTTTCCGCCGGATTTTTAGCAGACACACCATCTCATCTTCTTTTCCGCCGGATCATTATTTAAGATGCGCGCTGCCGTAAGAATTCAAAAATTCCTGCTTGATACTCTCCAAACGCGCCGCGTCGTCTATACGCTGTTTCCTTGCGTTCTCCTGAATCGCCCTTGTCTCGTCGATTCCATTAACGATGGTCCTCCATGTCGTCTCAAGAGTCTCAATCTTCACAGAGCTTCCCGATGCAAGGCGCGCCGTCATCTTCGACTGCTCCACCGTATTCCTTGCGTTCTTGATCAGCATCTCATTGGTCTTCTTGTCAAGTTCCGACATAGCCTCCGCCTGGATCTTCTGCCGTTTCAGCATAATCGCCTGCGCCAAAGCCTGCTTGAATACCGGCAGCGTAACGATAAACGCCGAATTGATCTTCCTTACAAGATTCATATTGCTGAACTCCATCGTCTTGATCATCGGGATCGACTGGATAGCAATATTCTCCGCCGTCCTCAGATCCTGGGTACGCTGTTCGAGCATCAGGAGGGAATTGTTAAGGCTGGCAAGATCAAGCTGAATGGAATTATCCCCTGTAGCTTCAAACTCCGCCTGCCTCTGGGCGATATACGCCTCAACCTCCTTACAAGCCTGTTCTCCTGCAAGAATATATTTTACAAGATCGTGATAATAATTCACATTCGCTTCAAACATCTGGTTTAATTTGCGGTTGGACTGCTTAATTTCGCTCTCGTACTGCTTAAGCTGGACATAGATCTTATCAACTTCATCGCCCATAGTGTGATATTTCTCCAGAATCTTTTCTAACTGCTTTTTAAGATTCCCGAATAATTTGCCAATGACACCTTTATTCTCCCGGATCTCATCAATGTCAAATTTATTCATAATCCTTGAAAGAGCCGTCAGCATCTCGCTGGACTCATCGATCTGATGCATGCTCATGCTGTTCAGCACCACATCTGACGCCTTGGAAATCTCATCTGCAGCCTCCGCTCCAAAAGAGGTAATCGTCTCAAGATTATAGACCTCTATGGTGCTGACGATAGCGTCCACCTCCCTAGAATTCACCAGCTCCGCATTCATCTGCGCCCTGTCAGCAGCAATGTCATACGGCTGAACGGTCTCAATCTCATTCTCCACTGTCGCCGCCGTCGCTGTCGCCACAGTCGTACCTGCTTTACTAAAATCAAGTCCCATATTTTCTACCCTCTCTTAAATATAATATCCCGCCATGACTTGCGGGCTGTTAACGGAACCGCCGCCCAATCGGGAACCTGCAGGTCGTATACATAGTCCCCTATCTGGTGCTCTTCCATTAATCTTTTATTAAAATGATTCTCGATGTTATACCCCGTCGGAACAAAGAAAAGCACATCAAATCCAAGAAGATTTAAAAACATTACATAGATGGAATCCTCCGCTGACATCAGGACTTCCGAAGTCATAACATAGATCAGCTTGGGATTCTTTTTCGTAAAATCAAACTTCTGCAGAAGTCTCACAACCTCCTTAGGCAGATTCAGCGCCACAGACACAATGGTATACTCCATCCCATTCTCAAAGGTTCCCTTGATCAGACGCTGTTCAATTAGCGCCTCAAGCTTATCTAAGATATGCTCCTGCATCTCTTCCCTGAGAAAAGAATACTGATAACTCGGATGACTCTTTATCTTGCTCTTCTTAAGTTTCCCGTTCTTAAAGAACTCTGCCGCATACATTTTCATAGGATTAGGCGTCGCCGCGGTCAGAAACGGCGCCCTGTCTATCATTAGCGTTTCCGGCGTGATTAGCTGCTTGATGGAGATCCAGTAATTCTCCATATCCCGGTCCTTGACTCCGGACATCTTCGCAAAGATAACCGGAAGACTCACCACACCGTCCACGGTGCTGAAATTAGGGCGGAATTTCAAGTCGTTATTCCACAAAATCTTGATCTCCCGATCCATGGTCTGCAGCATAATGGTATTCGCCCTCGCAAACTGCTGATCTCTGTAAATGCCGGAATCCTGATACATCAGTGTATCCAGCTCCCGCTCGGCATGGTACGCTGCCGTACCGATCCGAAGCTGTCCGTCCTGCCTCGGAAATTTATTCAGGACCATGGATGTCTCATGGTTGATCTCATAGAGAAGCGGATCCTTAAGACAGCATTTTACATTCAGGTTCGGACACAGAATCAGCACATCCACCGGAATCCTTGCCAGATACTGCATAAACAGCGCCTCGCCGGCGTCCCGGCAGCCGCCCATATAGATAAAGCATCCCACCTGCGGCAGCTTCCAGTTCTGAAACAATTCCCCCTGATACCGCTTAATCCAACACAGGAGATATACCGCCTTATTCAGCAGTCTGTTAAGATTCATTCCCGGCTCTTTTGATTCCTCCGTGAGCACCTCTGCAAATGCCTTCACCAGCAGACTCCGAAGCTGCCGGCTTGCCGGGTACTGTATATTCCCCTGCAGGTCAAGGAGCATCTGGTCAAGATTCCCATAATTCCCCCTGTGCACCCGCATAATCTCATCCGGCGTTGGCTTGGGTATTACACCATTAACAACGACCACCTGCCGCTTCTCATTCTTAAGCGACAGATAGAACTGGTACAGCTCATTGGCATATGTAAGCTTGTCGGCTGCTCCGTTGATCCTGCAATAACAATTATAATACAGCTCCGGCCTGTCGCCTCTTACTGCCGGTGCGGTAAGGATATCGGAAAGTCCCTTCCCTTCTATCCATGCATTTGTGCAGCGGATAAGTCCGGTCTCCTCCCCAAATATCTCCTTATTCTGCTTCGCCTTCTCTGCCTCCTGGCATAACTGCCGAAGGGAGAAGTCCGCCGGGAACTCCTTCCCGCCGGGAACCGGATATTCTATAGAACGCTCAGAGCCTGGGTCAAGCTTCAGATATGCCCCGTCTCCTGCCGGCTGTACAAGGAGCACATCGCATCCTGCATTGCTCAGAATGGAGATGAGCATTAATTCATAATTGCTGACCTGGCCGCAATACAGGATCTTAGGAACCTGATCCTGCCCAAGCTGGTTCACAATTCGCTCGAATTTATAATAGAGCCAGCACATGAACTTGATATATGCGTTCTTTTGCATATTCTCTGTCTTACCGGTTCTCCTTAAGTCGTCCAGACAATCATAGACAGCGCACGCGATATGCTCGCGCTGGCGTATGCCAAGTCTTGGAAGCCATCTCTTAAGACTGTCGGATATAAACCCGGCATTCAGCCTAAAGTCCATGCCCATAATCTCACTATAGTAGGCTAGGTTCGCTTCTGTCGGATTGGCGATTCTTCCTTCGATGATCACACCTGACTGCCGCGCAGTTTCATAGTACTTATAAATAAACCGGCAGATCTCCTCAGAGAGCTGGTTAATTCTGTAAAAATATACCTTTTTTTCTCTGCGCTTACTCATTTCTACAAAAAAATCATCAAGGTTCATATCTTTTCTCCTGACAAACAACTATGTATAATAGTATCACACGGAGTCTGAATTTACAAGTTCAGCTCGTAAATCCTCTGACAAACATACCAATATCCTCATAATTAACTGCAAGATTAATGTTCTGGCCTTCGTCAATCCCTGCCGTGCTGAGCCCTATAATCTCTCCTTGCATATTTAGCAGCGCGCCTCCGGAACTACCGTGTGAGATCGGCGCTGTAAATTGAATCATATCCACTGAGTCGATCTTCCTGAAACCGGATATGATTCCGTCGGAAACGGAATTGAACATCCCAAGGGGACTGCCGATTGCCACAACTTTCTGCCCTCTTGCAAGCTTCTTTCCCTTATAGAGCGGGAGTGGATGAAGCCTTCGGCCGATGCGGATAACCGCCAGATCTAAGACGGCATTATACTTGATGATTTCGTTTGTCTTATAGATATTCTCGTCATCTTCAATTCGTACCGCGAAGAAGCAGCCGCCTCTTGTCACATGATTGTTGGTGAGGATGTAGCCGTCCCGTCCGATCATAATGCCTGAACCTGTTGCTATGGGTTCTCCCGCCCTGTTGTATACTGCTATCATAACGATGGATGAGGCGAGAAGAGCCAGCTCTTCAAAGCTTTTTTCTGAATTGCCGGGAACTTCCGGCCGGAACCGCTGCTGCCTTTCAGACTGCTGCACCTGCTGCTGATTTTCAGTCTGGATACGAGCAGCTCCTGCATGTCTTCTGCCTTGTTTCTCTGGGATGAATACCCTCACAGAACCTCCCGGAGTCAAGGCTTCTTCGTTCTCTTCCGATATTGCACAAGGAACTTCACCGGGGCTGTACGTTGGAAGACGTAAGGTATCCTTAAATTCTCCATGCCTAAATTCCGCAGACAGGCCTTTCAGTGCATCGATCGTGGATATATCCTTCTGGCACTCTAGGAGCAGCACGTCACATCCCAGAAGGGTCAGCATGTAGCAGAACAGATATTCCTGCTCCTTCTGCACATCTTCCGCCAAAATTTTGAAGCATTTCCGCTCGTCCCAATCTACAAGTGCACGTCCAAGCACACAATCCGTCCAGTACAAAAGCTTTATGACAAAATTCTTCTCAATGGATTCTGTCATATTCTTCCTGACCAGACGGTACTTTTCCACGGTCTCAGTACATGCGGCGCCAAGCACGCGGCCAAACCGCCTGTCCTGATTCTGGTTTCGCACAGACAGCTTCTGATGCGCCTTTAACGCCTCATACTGGCTGCTGTAGAAATACATATCCTCCTGCGAGATCAACGGTGAGGGCAACTTGACCCTCTTGTAGAACAGCCTCTTCTTCTGCATCTCGCTTCCCATTCTCTGATCTATGGCAAGGATCTGTTTCCCCATATCCGGCACGCATCCAAGAGCCCTGATAAAATACACGTCCCGCCTGCCTCCGTAAAATCCGCCCTTTATATTTAAAAAGGTATCCAAAGAGTTTATATTCATGACGTTATGCCTGTATGTAATCTCTTTCTCCATCTTGTTCACCCACTTAAACAATATAAATTTATCTTATCACAACGTCAAAAATATATCTACCAATTCTCCTGATGATATGTTATATTTGTAGAAGTTAAATTGAAGGAGCATTCATCAGTATGAACAATCAGGCAATTTATTACAGTGTAGGGCCGCTTCTGTACTGTCCGGCAGACAATACCTCCATCGCGGATTCCATATGCTCAGAGAAATTCGGAACGGGCTTCTCCTTAGCGCTCTGCCTGGAAGATACGATAAATGATCATTTTGTGGCAGAGGCTGAGAATCTGCTCGTCTCTTCCATTCATGATATCTATCATTCCAGACAGAGTGCGGACTTCTATCTGCCTAAGATCTTTATCCGAGTACGGAGTCCGGAACAAATCAAGCGTCTTTCCCGCCGTTTCGGGGACAGCCATGAACTCATAACCGGATATATTATCCCTAAGTTTTCAACTGACAATGCTGACTCATATCTTGCACAGCTTGCAGATCTAAACGGCGGTTCCGGTTCGGTAAAATACGCCATGCCAATCTACGAAAGTCCTGCAATCGCAGACCTTCGTACCCGTTATGATATCTTATATGCCTTAAAAGAGAAGCTAGCCTCTATAGAACCATGGATACTGAATATACGGGTAGGCGGCAATGATCTGTCCCATCTATTTGGTTTCCGGCGGGAATCTGATGAGTCTATCCACCAGATTACTCCCATTGCAAATATCTTCGCGGATATCATTACGGTATATGGGATGGATTATGTGATCTCTGGTCCTGTATGGGAATATTATTCCGGCCATAATTGGGAGAAAGGACTTAGAAAAGAAATAAGGGATGACCGGTTATGCGGATTTATCGGAAAGACCGTGATCCATCCAAATCAGATTCCGATCGTCAATGACGAGTACAGAGTCACCCGAAAGAATTACGAAGACGCCCTTCATATCCTGAACTGGGACACAAAAGAAGCTTCCTTCGTCTCAGGCAGCCTTACCGGAGAACGGATGGATGAATATAAGACACACCTCAACTGGGCGCGGAAAATCTGTTTTATGGCAGAGTGCTATGGTACAATTTGATTATAGTATTTCTTTTCCTAAGACCGGATGAAGGGGCTGCCAGTTAATACCGATTTTTGACCTCCAATAAGTAGAGAAGAGGCAGTCCCTTAAGAATCCAGGCTTTTCCAAAGTCTGGATTCTTTAAGAGACTGTCTCTTCCCATAACCTTCTTTCTATTCGTAAAGAGAATCTAACGTAAGCAGCAAAACATCCTAATTACACATCACCAAGCTTCTTGATAATCCCACAGCACTTATAATGCCTGAGGGGATAATACTCAACCGGAACCTGCTTCTCACAAGCAAGCCTTACCAAGTGGCTCAGTTCACGGCTGTCTTTATATCTTTCATCAATCAGGATTTTCCACGGAACTCTCCTCAGGAGCACACGGGTAGCTTCGCCGATCCCTGGCTTAATAAAGTTGATATCTTCCACCTGATACCTTGCCGCGATCTCTCTCACCTCGTCTATCCCCCGGCTGTTCACACTTATTTCCAAACTATCCGTATCCATGAAAGAGAAGTCCCCTGTATCTCTTCTACAGCCATCCTGCTCTCTCTCCCGACTGGCCGGCGATAACGTAAATTCTTTCTCAATAGCCTCAATAAACCCATAGGATAAATCAGCATCCTGAAGCTCCTCATAGTACACCGCCCCATGAAAATCATTTTCCCCGATAATATCACTCCGCAAAAATGTCCGGCTCACCAAGCCGGATACCGTACAGTTTAGGCAGGAGCTTGGAATCAGGATATCCTCATGAGTTCCGCAAAGCTCCGTCACATTGGCCGGATCCGAGGCAACGGCAATCTCAGACGACACACCTTCATACGCTCCGACCGCCTTTCCAAGTTCTCGTAAGATCGCTCCTTTTCCTACCCATCCGTCTACGAACAACAATTGTCCGGCCCGATAATTCTTAAGCAGAAAGCGCATTGCATTATGATCGATTCCGCGATCTCTTATAATCGAAATAGAATAATGGGGAACATCCAAGTCATACTTGAATTTCAGATACCTCTTTATCAATATGCCGATGGGGATCCCCGCTCTGGCAAGAGATACCAGCACGACATCCGCTCCTCTTGACTCCATAATCTTATCCGACAGACGCCCTACTGCCTGTGCCACCGGCTTCGCATAGACCTTTAACGCCTCTTTGTAAATCTCCATATATCTGTCCGTAGGGACATATTCGATAGGAAGCATCTCGCAGTAATGTCTTCCGGACTGAATCAGCTTCTCCCGCTCCTTTGTGGCCTGCGGTTTCACAAGACCCGTTATATCCTTTAATAATAAGATCACATCTTTCTCGCTGTAAGAACTTCTCAATATGAACACCACCTGATTAAGTGAATCTCACTGTTTTTCTTCTTCAAGGCATTGACCAGGGAATTTTCCCCGGCGCTTTTGGCATCCCCTGCATCCTTCGTACTCCTAGCGCTTTGGCCGCGTCCCGCCTCCCCGGCGCTCCCCGGCGTCTGGGCGTCCGTAATCACAAAAACCCGGTCATAACTGCCGATATCATAGATATACGTGACCCGGCCGGGGTCATACATACTTATGAGCTCATATCTTGTCCGCAGCGGGTATCCTGCTTCCGCCGAGACTGCAATCGGACTCCGCGTGGTCGAATGGCACCACACCTCACACCCAAGCTTCTCTATACATCCCGCTATGAACAGCGCCGGATACATAAACTCCTCTGTCCCAACCACAAGTATCCGTCCGCCCTTCTCAAAATGAAATACAGACTCCATATCCTTCCACAGCGTCTCGCAGCTCCTCAGGTATATCCCTGAATCCACCATTTTTCTTGTATCCATCCAGCCTGTAAATCTGACTTCGTCAATCTCATGCCTGCAGCTTGCATCACACGCCTCATAGCTTCCGTTCTCCGCAAACTGATCGGCGATTCTTCCATAATCCTTATGGCTGGTCTTGAGGATATAATGGCATCGAATCCCCTTCTCCTCATAAACTCTCATATGCTCTTTCGTCATCCCATTCAGGATAGACGCGACCGCAAACTTTATATTTCGGCCATACATTTCTTCCAGTCTGCCAACGATACTGAGAATGGTATTCCCCGTTGTAACCTCATCCTCTACAAAGACAATGCGGTCGACTTCACCAATGGCTCTGTCAACCGCCTTCTTCACCAGCTTCTGCTCTGTGGCATGGCTGTGGGCTTCGGAGAAATAGATATATTCTGCCTGTGGGATCTCTTCCCTTGTCGTCTGAATATATCTTTCCCCCAGCCGGATTGCAACCTCCGCTCCTATGGCAGTAGCTGTCTCCGCAAAGCCAATCACTAGCAGCCTCTCTTTGTTATACGCATCCTTAACGATCCCGGCCAGCACATCAAATAACTCCAATGCCTTCCCAGGCCGGACCGGGATATGCTTCCCCTGCAGGGGATTCACCACAAGATAGTTCCTCTTCCTGTTATTCTCCCTCTTCCCTACAGATACAAGCTCTTTTTCTATATACATATATCTAACCTGTTCTTTCCATCTGGTTTTTTCGTATCTCTGCAGAATCTGCATCACGCTTAAGCTGCCGGCTGTACAGCGGCGTCGTCTATATGAAATACGTTTACAGTAGTATACCAAGGATTGCGCTCAACTTCAAACAAAATCTTTGCATTGAATGCAAAGTACTGTGTGAACAGTAACTATCAGTTCATCCTTCAGCCTCACTGTTTACCACTTCACCACCGACGTTCCGCCTTCTTCAAATGCAACGTCTTCCATATAGGTTCTGCCGCCGGCTCTGATACCCGCCGTTTCAAAGATCTTCTCATAATCCTTCCATCCCATTTCCTTGCATTCCCAGAGGGCTTTTACATACTCTCCATTTTCAATATACATCCTGACCGCTTCTTTTTCTATCTCTTCCGGCGCTTCCTTTACCTTCTGCCCTTTTTCCCAGATCATCAGCTTATCTTTCTTCGTCTTTCCATAAAAACTGATTTCCTTACAATTCTGAATAATCTCCGTCCCTTCCTCATTCACTCCGGTACGGCTAAGCGTAAAAATAAAAAAATTCTGCTTGAATCCCGGATTCGCCGGCTCCCACTCCCATGGCATTTGCCCGCGAAACCGTATCTCCTTCACCGCGTCGTCTGTGCTCTCAAGCATTTTCCCTTCCGGCGTTACCCAGTCTGCAACCTGCGATATACCGATTCCCTTCTCTGATTCCATCCTGCAGTAAAGATCCCCGTTCTTCAGCACATAAAGATCTTTTACGGAAACATCCTTTGTTGACAGTGTGAACACACCAGAAAGGCCCCAGAATGTCTCTGTTATGCGGTCACAGATATTATTTCCTAAAACTACCGCTATAGACACAATCAAGACTGCCAGCAGCAAAGCGCCTACTGTTTTACCAGTAATCTTCCTGGCCGCTTTCTTCATAACCTGATCCGCCGCTTCTTCCTTCTCTTTCTCGGAAGGCTCCGGCACCTCTTCTATCCGCGGAAGCTCTTTGCTTGCGTTCTCATATACCTGCATACAGTCCTCACATCCCCGGATATGCTCCTCTACCATCTCCCTGCTCTCTTCCTTCAGTACATCATCTTCATAAAGAACCAAAAGATCCTGTACAATCGCACACTCCTTCTTCATTTAAGGCACCTCCTTTATCATTTCTTGAATCTTTAATTTTGCCCGGTGGCAGATCACTCTGGCCCACCCTTCTCCTTTTCCGAATATTTCGCCAATCTCTTTGTAGGATAATTCTCCCAGTATCCTCAAGGTAAATACTTCTTTATAAGGCTCCTTAAGCAGATGCAGTACCTTATAAATTGATAATGTCTCCTCTTTGCGGATAAAAAGCTTCTCCGGACTGTCTTCCCTCCCCTCATTCTTTTCTTCGCCTGAAAGCTCTTCCCGCAGCCCGCTGCCGGCGAGATGCTTTTGCTTTTTTACCCATGACAGATATGCATTTTTCCCAATCTGGCAGAGCCACGACTGTATCTGGCATTCACCCTTGAACCTGCCTATACTCCCCAGCGCCCTATAAAATGTCTCCTGCGTAAGCTCTTCTGAAAGCTCCGGACTGCTGCTCAGAGACAATAGGAAGTAGTAGACATCCTTGTAATACCGCTTATATATATCCTCAAAATTCATGCATCCCGCCCCCTTTCAGCTCTCTGAGAAAGAAAATTTTAAAACAGTCGGCAAACGCCGGCTTTCCCCTTCCATGCCATCCTGTCTCCTTCTGTTTTATATTAATAAGACTCCTGTCCTGTTATTTCGTTACAGACAATTTAAAAATATTATAATTCTTTTCCCCAAATTAAATAAGGGGATACCAGCAGCCTGCAAAAAAAGAATGACCGGCAGCTTAATTTCCAGTCATCCTTTCTATGAGGTTATAAGTGATCATCCTTACGGAAGAGGAAGTACTGCTGGTTTTCTATGACATGCGCCATGTTATTATAAGAACAGTACCCCCGGTTCCCAATATATACATTTTTTGTCCCATCAGAGACCGGATGCCGGCCAGTATGTCGGCGGGGAATTAAAGAACATTCCCGCCATGCGGATTGTCCGCGGATTATGGGAAAAACCGCCAACCGTAGAAGCAATCGTCCCCCCCGAATGGGAGCAGCGATATCCAGCCCTCCCATGTGAGAATTGTAATAATGCCCGACGCAGCACAGAGAACCGCGCACATGGCTTTACTGTTTGCCCACTTTGAACTGCTCGCGAGGCAGACCGACTTAATAGTATACTATTAACGCCGCCCGCCTTTAACTCTAACTCTGCTGATCATATAAAAATATGGTATACACTAGAGAAGCAGCGTATTGCAAATATCTTTTAGGGTCAGTTCTTTGGGACTGCTCCTATTTTTCGTGCCGTCCTCCTTGTCCTTGCCCAATGCGATAAATCATCCCGCTGTTATCTGATCACTTTCTGTATTGACATCGATCAAATATCCAAGCTCCCCTCCTCCAGCAGAAAATCATAAACGCTCATAACCAGCACCCCATCGTCGTTGTAATACGGCGCAGGCGCGTCTTTCGTAATGATAATCTTCTTGAAAAAATCACCGGTCAGCATCAGGGAACGCTGCTCCTGTTCCATCTTAGCCTGATCTGGAATTGCATAGGCTGACTGGATATAATAACGCTTAAAACCTCTATTGCAAACGAAATCAATTTCCAACTGTTTGCGGATTCCGTGGCCTTTCTCATTGGTTTTATTCAAAGTAATGACTCCCACATCCACGTTGAAACCCCGTATCTTCAACTCATTGAAGATAATATTCTCCATAGCATACGTTCCTTCTAATTGACGGAAATTGAGACGGGCATTGCGTAACCCCAAATCAGTAAAGTAATATTTGACCGGTGTGTCGATATACTTCTTCCCCTTAATGTCATATCGGACGGCGCTGTCAATCAGGAAGGAATCGCAAAGATACTCGATATACCTTTTAATGGTTGCGTTACTAATGGTTTTCTGCTTAACACTCTTGAAGGCAGCCGATAACTTTGTCGGATTTGTAAGTGAGCCGATAGCTGATGAGAGGATGTTGAGAAGTTCCTCCAATTCTGCCCGGTTGCGTACATTATGTCTGCCTACAATATCCGATATATAGGTTTCCTCGAACAGCAGCTTCAAAAAATTAATCTTTTCCTCCGGACTCGAAATGTTCATGACAGGAGGCAATCCACCATAAAGCATATATTCGTTCCAGCCATCCTGTTTCGTCCCGGAATAAACAGACATAAATTCAGCAAAACTTAAGGGATACATATGAACTTCATCTCCCCGGCCCCGAAATTCAGTAATCACATCTGTCCTTTCATTAAAACTTTTCCCTTCTTGTGCCCTTTTCCATCTATACATCCGCTTCCATGAAGCTATCCCGCAGGATAATATCCGGATTCAGAATAAGAATCGAATCGCAGTCCCAGCCCAGCATATTCCTATCCATTTCATCTTCCATATCTTTCCCCCAGCTATGCAGGGCACTGTAGGAATATATAATGGCATCTACTCCTCTGCGAAAGCATTCCTCAAAATCTACAAATTCAGCTTCCCTTGTAAACATGCCGTTTCCATCCCTGATTTTGGGAAGCAGATCAAAATCCTTCCTCCCCTCTATCCTAAAAATCCACGCTCCTGCATCCAAGCAGAAGAAAAACTTATGATCCAAGCCTGCGCGCGGCCGGTACCCATCCCTGCGGCAGAAGTCTTCCCAGCCAAAGGGATGACTCCCCCGGCCTCCTGCCGGGCTCGCCCAGAAACCTCCGGCAGGCTTCGCTGAAAAAGGGATGTTCTTTATCCTTTTAAACTTATCAGGGTGGAAATCCTTGGCGCTGCACCCGTAATGTACGTACACCTCGGACATCCGCCATAAATATTTCGCGGATACCAGAATATCGTTCCGCACCTTTAATCCCCTTGGCGTCATCTTGGCAAGCTCAAATTCATCCTCCCCAAAGGGCAGTCCTTCCCTTTCTTCACCGTCTCTGTACAGACCATTACACAAGCTGCCTGTGCGGATAATATGGTTATTAAACTCTGCGCGGAACCGATACTGCGGATATTGCTTTATAGACAGCAGCTTTAGCGGTTCTATCAGATCGCCTTCCTGCTCCGTGCGGAAATGGATCCGATAGTTTGGGTTCAGCCGCCGGGCAAAATCGTCCCGATATATAATCGCCCAATTTACATTCTTGAGACGTTTCCCATAAATGGAAATATCCAGGTAAACTGTCTCGTCATCCCAGCCATACAGATCTGCCATGGTAAATGCTACCCGTTCTCCGGTTTCCTTACATTCCGCCACAAATTCCACGTCCTGGGGCGGCAGGCTTTCAGTCTTCCTTTGCATAGCAGCCGCATCAGCGGCATATTTATCTTTCATTTATGGCACCTTCTTTCCTTTCTTACATTTCCTTGCATTTTATATCTGTCATACCATAATATCATAAATTGTTTCAGCCCGGTCAACCCAGCGGCCTTTTCATCGTCCCTGACAGGATAATCTCCTAGCTCCAGGTACATGGGATTGATATGTTCATGTACCCATATCCCATGCTGATTTAAGAAATAGACCTTCACCTGAACATCCGAAAAATCCACATATAACTCCTTGTCTTCTATCTCCTGCATATAGGTATCCCAGTCCTTTGTATTTTCTGCCAATACGCCAAAGGTTCCGTCCGTGATATCTTTCACTACTACTCCCCTCCGGCCTGCAAAAGGAATCCTGATAAATTGTCTCTCGAACCGGTCTGTCCTGAACGCATCCACCCGTTTTTCCTCCTCGCCGCTCATTTCACCAGACCAGATATGTCTCATGCGCCCCTCTGTGTCAAAATCAATTTCCGCTTCACATAAACCCTCATAATCCGTATATTTTTCCTCCTCCAATTCCGGAAACAGGTTTGGATTCCACCGTTCCTGGCTCCTGACCCTCAAATCGCTTTGTTCCCTTATCACCAACTGTTTTTTTATGGAACCGGCCGCCTCATGCTCCTTCATATACTTGAGAAGGTATTCATATGCAAAATCATATCCCGCAAAAAATCCGCAGCCGGATCTATCCTCATCCTCAGTCACATACACATATCTGCCGGAAGAATTATCCTTAAATTTCCGCAGCTTCTCCTCTTCGTAATCAATCCGCTCCCGGATCTGCTTCTGTAACGCGGCATCCTCTGTAGACTCTGCCAGTTCCTCCAGCGCGCGCAGGATCTCCTCCCTGTACTTCCCCGGCATTCCTGTCTTCAAACTGCCAGACGATCTCCCCGATATCCTCTCTGAGCCGCCTCGCCTCCTCATCAATAAGCCCCAAACCTCTTTACCGGTATCAGCCTGTTCTTCTCTATCTGATAATACTTATCTTTTTCCTCATCATATCCAAGCAGCAGAAGCTTCCCATCTTTGCAGACAGAACCATCTATATAATAATGGCTTTCCCCGTCGAAAAATACATCATGAAAACTATAGTCATCTGCAAGATATCTTGTGCCCGTTCCTATATGTCCGGCAATAACAGTCTTATAGAATTTTCCCTTTGACGCCGGAAACTTCCATAGGAATACATCATCTGACGAACCATATTTCCAATATTCTCCCGCCTCCTCATCTACGCCGGCATGCACAAATATCTGCGAATCCGTCTCATAATATAACGGCATATCCTGTATCCACCCTATCAGATTTTCATGGCCGGACAGGAGCATCTGAACCGCTTCTCTGCTGATCGTCCCCAAAGACGACGTTCTTGATATTTTATCAAGAAATTCCATCTGATCCTGCGAAATAAACGTCCGGATCGTACTGGCGCCGCATTCAAAATCCAGGCGTAGCCAGTCATTATAATTCATGAATTCCTCTGCCGCCGACGGAAAAGGATTCCTGAAATCATTGATCCAATCCAGAAACATCTGCTCATGATTCCCCCTAAGCGCAATTACCTTTTCGCCGCCGTATTGTTTTTGCAAGCCCTGGATGTACTCCAGAACCTGACAGGAACTTTCCCCGTAATCCATATAGTCGCCAAGGAAGATCAAGCGGTTTTCTCCCTTAAGATCGACTTGCTCCATCTTTTCCAACAATTCCTCTATACATCCATGTATGTCGCTCATCGCGTAGACCATCGTTTTTCATCCCCCTTTTCCTTGTATCCGTTCATTCCCAGACGATATCCGCCCTGGGTTCCTCCGATTTCTCATTCAGCATCTGTATTGCCAATTCGGCATGATATTCTTCCAGTCCTGTCCAGAAGTCCGTCTGCACCAGGCTGTTTCCATATTGTCCAAATTGGCCTGCGTCTAGGTCATCCAAAATTACAAATGTCTCTGGCTTTTTCTCTGCGCCCGCTATCCAGGATTCTATCTCCAACCCCCTTATCTCTTTATCTTCACCCGTATAATCGTAGATTTCAAGTCCATATTCTTCCAAAGCGCCTGTCAGCGCCACATACAGATCTGCTTCAAAAGATTCCGTTCCAAGAGCCAAATCCATAGCTCCGTAACGCCAGGTGGATGTAAGTACGATTTTGGCGTCCGTCGCATATATGATTTCTGCTAATAGCTGAATCTTCTCTTTGGCGACAAAATAAACGCTTCCATAGTACGAACCGCAGCCCCTGTAATTTAAAACTCCGTCCACATCCAAAAATACGATCTTCATCAAGCGATGCCCCCTTCTCAATCACAAAGCGCTTTTAAAAATACGGTCCTCACCGCTATTCCTAATTCCTTCATAAAAAGATCCTCTTCGTCATACCGGAAATTTCTGGATTTACTAAGCTGTTCCTGTTCATAAAAATACTGTTTGCACACCCAGAAATCTTCCTCTTTCGGCACATAAGCAAATCTGTTCCCCCTAACGCACATCTCATATGCTTCCACGCTTGCATCCCTCAGCCCAAACGCAACGCGGAAAAATCTGAGATTAGGGTTCGCTTCAAAATACCTTTCTGCCAAACCGTCGGCATAGGAAAACGCCCGCACAAAGGCCTGGATTTCTTCAATGATCCTATAGATTTTCTGATATGTATCCGGATCAAGGTAGAGATTCTTATTTAAACCGGCATAGATTTCGTAAAAACGCTTCGAGAAATAATCCCAGCCCGCGTCTGCGTCCTCCTTATCGCCGTCAGGGATATCATTATACCCCTGGCTCTCTTTGTATAAATAGATGATATTTAGTAACGGTGCAAGCACATCATTCATTAACATGTCATATGCTTTACTTGGGTTTAATTTTCTCTCCATACAACCATCCTCCATAATCTTATTGCAGTTTTTCCTTTAAACAATCAACCATTTTGTTCGTGCGGTACTCAATGACCGCCTTCGATTTGTCAAGATAATCCTCTAAGAGTTCCATGTATTCTTCATCCTGATAATACCCTTCACCCACACGATTTTCCGGAGCGGCCGTTTTCAGCACCCGTCTTTCCAATGGTGTTTTAAACAGCAATCCCGGTCTGCCATCTTTGAAATAGTGCTTTAAGAAAAACCGGTTTTCCCATGCTCCGATTTCCAGAAAATATGGTTCATAGTTCCCATTTTCCTTTAACAATTTCTCAAACGAGCTCAGATTATCATCCCCGCCGGCCCCGGATTTCACTTTATCCTGATACTCCGCCACTGCCAGCAGAAACCAGTCAAAGTAGTCCCTCATACCAAAGAACATCCCTCTGGCACCGTTAATCCCATTTCGGGCGCTGCCTCTGTTCGGTATTACGATAAAGTTGCCAAGCCAGTGGTATATTTTGTGAAACTCTTCTATTTTTCTCCACAACTCCGGCTTTTTGTCTGCCCCGAAAAACTTTGCGCGATAGCCAAAAGATGCTTCCTCTATTTCTTTTCCTCCAAAGTAACTTGTAAAAGAATTCATGGTATCGCCGCGAAAGGCATACGTCCCTGCCTCATCCCATGAGCCCATATTATCAAAGGTCAGATCATACACATCGCCACAGAGGATGATATAGACCCCTTGCACGACCAGATACATATCCGGATCCTTGATATCTCCGATAAATTTAGCGTTCGTCAGATCGCCAAAACAAAACCTTCGCATTTGATCAATCTCACCTCCCAGTACCTCGCCGACAAACTCCCTCATAACCTGTAATGCCCTGCGATAATCTGCCGTAGTTTCATATTCCGCTCTTTTCATAACTTCTCCTTCCTGCCCTTACAAAAAAGAACCGAACGGAATCCGATTCCATTCAGTCCCTTTAAAAAATTTCCACCTGTACGGCAGAGCGCCTGCTGCGTATGCCGTACAGGTGGAAGTTTTGTCGGGCTATATATTTTTTAGTTTAACAAGCCCATTCTTCTTGCCATGCCCGGCGTCCTGATATATACTGTATCCATTTGGAACAGATTCTGGCACGCCCTCCCATAGCCGGACATCCATTTCTTCTAAAAACGCCTGGTTTACACTGAATTTCTTAAAATCACGATAAGACTTCATCAGAAAAACCGGTTCGCCGCGCCAGTGAAAATCAAGACACCACCGATCTTCTTTATCACTGTCAAATCCCAGCCAATTTAGAATCCTGTTCGTCTGGAGCAATACGTACTTCTGGCCTGGGTGCAATAATTGCAGAACCTTATATGCCGCTATGAGTTTCAGAATGGTTCTCTGCCTTCTTACATCCGGCGCCTTGCCCTCCTGATTCCTTATCTCATTTTTTAATGCTTTCTCATAATCGTTCTTAATAACGAGGGCATAGGATTTCAAAGGGCCTCTTGCCGCCTGGGCCAAAATATTTCCGTAACAAAGGCTTTCTGCCTGATATAGATTTTCTGAATTTAAATGTTTCTTCCATTTACGGCTATACGCTGTCCAATCGTCGGATTTCTCCTTTAAATGTCTGCCATGGTACGTCCGCAGCCATCCCTCCGCCTGGGGATACATTTTGAACCATTTTTCATTTTCCTCTTTTGCAGTCCTTAATTCATCCTCCGTGACATCGTTTTCAAACCCGCACCAGACACGCATGATCAGAACTGCCATCTCTTCCGCTTTCTGTCCGGCCTGGCCGAACCCACTGAATCCATATAAATAATGACAGGCCACAAGCGTCAAGACATCTGCGATTCCATTCAGCTTGCAGTCTCCTTTGAAATTATCGGACAATAACTTTGCCCCAAGCCTTGTATCATCGGAATCCGGCTCACACAGGTATCCTTCCGCCTCTTTCCTTTCATTCAGCATGGCCATCCTCCTTCACAATATAGGGTTCTAGTGTTTTCCACTCAAAACATTCCCAAAAGAACCTCGCCTTTTGCCCCTTCGCGTCTGTAAGGTGGAACAAAAGTTCTATTTTCTTTGAAACAGGCAGCTCGCAATCCCGAACCATATCCCGCAGCGTTTCCAGACATAGCCTGTAAAGCTTTGCCGGTACGCCGGTTTCTTTGTTCTCCAGGTAATTTTTTAGCAAAGCGTCGGCTTGGCTGGTTAAATATGGATATGCCTGAACTGCTTCCGGACAAGGCTTCTGATATCTGTTCTTGAAATCTCCATATTCCCGCCTCAATTCGCGGCCAAGGATCTGCACAAGATACCATAAAGCTTTATAGCCATGATTGTAAGGCTGCAGCACAAACGCCCATTTATCCGCATCTAAATGATCCGTATCCAGGATCTCACACAAGAACCTTTTCTTCTCCTCCACCCGCATCAAATGCCATTTCTTCTGGTTCACTTCTTTTTCCAGGTTTTTATATTCCGTATAATTGCTTATTTTCCCCGCCAATATTTCAAAAAGACAAGGTACATCTTCCACGAAAAGCTTCTCTGCATATTCTGGATCATACTGCTTTTGCAATAATTTCTTCAGATTGTATTCACTATAATCCCCGCCGTTTATCTCACGTTGTATGAATGTGAACAGCCCTACATAATAATCATATATGTGAAATATCCCTTTACACTGATCTTCAAACGCTTTCTTCTGCCCATCCGTAACTGCCTCGGCAGAACAGAAATGTTCCCTTTCTCCAACATCCGGGATATACAGTTTGGGGTTTAAATTTTCCATAAATACAATCGGAAGTTTATTAATATAGGTGCCTTTTTCTTCCATATATTCAATTGTATTTTTCATCCCTTTTAAACCCAAAGTATACTTCCCGCCAGTCTTTTTGACCTGGAGCTGGTTAAAATGATAGTCTTTCCGCTTCTTTAGTTTCTCAAACTGCTTCTTAAACTCAAGATAACCGCAGGCTGCCAAGTCCTTATTGCCAGACAATATGCTCAGATCCGGATGTACACCGTTCTTCGCAGCGTCGATCTCCAACCCTGTTAAAATGGTACAATGGGAACATTTTATGCCATCATCCGTACTTTCTTTCTCACCATACTCGGATTGGCCGATCGCAACCGCCGCGTTAGAGATCAGGCCGATCTTATTGGAAAACGTGTTCTTAACCTGCAGATAAGGGATTGTCTTTGGCACAACATCATTCTGAATCGGCAGCGAAGGAATCTTAATATACGGAACGTCCTCCCTGCGTTCGATATCCAGCGGCCCCTTTGGATTCTCTTTGTCTTTATATACGCCGGCTTTGATCGCATCCACAACATCGGGATCCATAACCATACTTACAAGGTCGCCGTCAAAATCCGCGCCGCCAAGCGCCATTGGTTCAAGAGATTCGTTACCGAATATGACCACGCCGGTCAAATGCCCGAAATATCTGTTGAAAATATCACATTCCCTTTTATAGTTCTCTCTGGAATAATCTTTTTCAACCACCGGCGCAAGAAGCCCCTGCTCATTTCTTGAGAGATGGGGGCTTCTGAAAAAACCGCAATACGTATTATAATCCAGACCCATTTCATTTTCCCCCCGGGTTCCCTGGGGCAGGAAAAACCGATACTCATAGATTTTCAAATTCCTTAATTCATCTCTTTTTTGTTTATCCCGGATCAGATTAACGGCCATAAACGGCAGATCCCGCGTCATATACCGCGTCTGCCCCTTCACCACCAATTTCCCTAATGCCAGTTTTGTCATTAACGCAGCCTGTATGTTCTTTAATTGATTTTTGATATAAGCGGAATGGCCAAAAGAAGGATCCAGAAGAAACGCCCTCTGCCAATTGGGGAAGTCATAATAGACGCCATTTTCATCATCTGCACATTGCCCCCGCGTCATCTCGATATACCGGATCGGATTGTGTATGTAGTCCATCTGCTTATCTATCAGCGACTGAAACTGTTCTTCGGATAATTTCAATGTATTAAGAAACTGGTACGAAAGATGCGTCGCCTTAGAATTCCCATAGGGCAGATCGGTGGAACTGACATACAGGGAATGCTGATACTTTTCAACCGCGCCGCAGTAAAACTCCATCGGATCTGTTCCTCCGCCGCAGAAATCCTTCATCCAGCCAAAGCACTTAAACATACTCTTTGTCAAAATCATATGCGCAAGCTTTAAGTCGCGCTCAATCCCAAAAGCGTCCTTTATAATATACGCGCCTTCTTCATAGCCGCTGTCAAATTCCCTGATAAACCCATGGAAATCCACCCTGTGCAGCATCCCTTTGGAAAACGGAAGCCGGATCTGGAAGGAATTGATCCCCTTCTCTCCCAGCATTTCATTAATTTGGCCTGCATAAACCGGACTGATCATCCCTTGCCCGTCAAAGGGCACAGTGATCTTCTCTTTTTCCTCTTTCCGGGTTTGGAATGAAATCTTAGAATGGGTTTCCCCATCCGGTATCCCTTCTTCTATAACTGCATCTTTCTTATAATATTCCCTGTCCTGGTTATCATTTATGACAACCAGCGTCTCCGGTGTAATTTTTAGCAATATCGGATCAATTCTTCTTGCCGTTGACAGATACAGCCCTCTGTATGCATAATATTTGCTAAGATTTACTTTAACCCTGCCAAAATCAATGCCAAGGTTCAGCCTTTCATTCATGCTGTCCAGATGCTTTGCATGGATGAAGGACAGCCTGCATTTACGGCTCATGTTGCCGCTTTTGTCAAAGGGCAGCATATGGATTTCCTTATCCCTATATTTTATAATAAAACCGCCTGTGATAAGAGACTTGACAAAATCTTCCGGAATATCCGTAGTTCCCTTGTATATATTCGTAAAATCAACGATTGCAAACTCCTGCAACAGCCACTCCCGGATCCCTTCATCCGGTTTATCCTCTTTCTTCAGGACAATCTGAAACTGGTCAAAAAGCGCGCAGTTCTCCATGAGAAGCTGTTCCTCCACAACTGCCCCATATATGGCTTTTTTATCCAGATCGGCTCGATAGGATACCTCGCAGCCGCTTATTCGTTTTTTCTGTGTCAAACCGAAGCTGATGATTCTGTCAGCTCTTAGTTTCATGATTCTGTACTTTGGCATGGTTAAATTATTCTTTCTGCTGCTTTATTTCTGAGTATTTTATATTCTACCGATATTTCTTTCGCTGAATCTCCCAATATCGGACAGCTAAGTCCATATAGGCTATTAATTTATCTCGCCCGTCAATTGGTTTCTTACCTAGCGCAATCATATCGCAAACTAATTTTTTTTCGTCTTTATTGTCTTGCGTCAAATGATAAAATAAATCCGCATAAGCTTCTGCTGTTTTGATTTGTGCTAAAAAGTGGTAAAGATTAATTGGAGTATAATGATTCTTCTGCATAATTTCATACCCTGATTGCTGCATATTATAAATCTGATCCTTAACATCATCTTTATTCGAAATGTCCTTCGCTCGAATGCCATCTTTATCAATATCTGCAATTATGCAATCCTTATTATATACAATTTCTCCTCTCTTTTCTTCTAAAGTCTCACAAAACTTACTGAGTGAATACAAAAGCCAATCTGGCCTGTCATTGTGCGATCCTTTTTTGTTATTCATTCCGCCACTCACTGGTATAAGCGCAAAATTATACGGCGAATGATGCATTTTATGGCAATACAACAGTTTTCCAAGAAGTTCTATATCTCCTTTTACAAACTTTTTAAAAATATTAAATTTTTTTTCGTTGAAATTGAAAACACAGTCGCCTGCCAATGATATTTTTCCAATTTCCAAGTAACCTTGTTCAGGAATTTGTTCTATAACTTTATTGTTTTCTTTTTCGTATTTAAAATATCCCCTTTCCCGTCTGTATTTCCCACCGCCTTTTCGTTCGATGCTAGCTTTTATATTTATAGTATCCTTATACATGATTTCATAATATTTCCAAGCAGCCTTAGAGGAATCAGGTTCATAATCTTTAAAATAATCATTATCCACAATTTCAACATCTAATAACATTAATATATCATTGCTTTTATCAATTAACTCATCCAACTTTCCCATATTTCTAAACACTTTCCTCTCCGCAACTCACATTTTTATCATATCTAAAAATCATAGTCTGTGAGTAAATAATAGCATATCCTCTACTATTTTGAAATTAGTTTTGCTATCTTCTGTATCTTCTCCTGTATCTTCTTATGGTTGCAAAAAACTGATTACACACAAGGCGTTTGGTAAACAGCGGGTTGACTCCGTGTCCTCCAGACAATACACGGAGAGTAATGTTACCGAAAACTAAATTACTTCAATTTTCCCGGTTACTTCTTTCCTTCCCCGCAAAAGAATGATAAAATACAAGAAACGTATCCAGGAGGTGCAGCCATGGCAAGAACAATTGGAATTGGCCATCAGGATTTTGAACAAATGACCGCAAATGATAATTTTTATATTGACAAAACCTTGTTTATCAAAGAGTGGTGGGAAAATAACGATGCCGTAACCCTGATCACCCGCCCCAGGCGCTTTGGTAAGACGCTGAACCTGAGTATGACCGAATACTTTTTCTCTGTCAGCCATGCAGGCAGATCTGATCTGTTCGAGAAATTCGCTATCTGGCAGGAAGAAAAATACAGGGAACTGCAGGGAACCTACCCTGTTATTTTCTTAAGCTTTGCAAGCGTAAAAGAAACTTCATTTGCAAATACAAGGGAAAAAATCTGCCAGATCATAAAAAATCTGTATAACCGGTATGATTTTCTTCTGGAAACAGATTGCCTGAACGCATCTGAAAAAGACACATATCTGAAAATATCGAGTGATATGAATGATTCTCTGGCTTCAGGCTCCCTGAATGCATTATCCGATTTCTTAATGCGTTATTACGGCAGAAAAGCCATTATCCTGTTAGACGAATACGACACACCTATGCAGGAATCATATATCCATGGATACTGGGATGAACTGGTTTCCTTTGTCCGGAATCTGTTTAATTCCACATTTAAGACCAATCCTTTTCTCGAAAAAGCACTTATGACCGGGATTACCAGAGTCAGCAAGGAATCCATCTTTTCTGACCTGAATAATTTAAGCGTAATCACCACTATCTCTGATCTCTATACAGACAGCTTCGGGTTTACACAGCAGGAGGTTTGGGATGCCCTGGACGAATATGACCTGGCATCCAGAAAAGAAGATGTAAAGAACTGGTACGATGGATTCTCATTTGGCAGCAGGACAGACATTTATAACCCCTGGTCGATCATAAATTACCTAAAAACAGCAAGATTTTCCCCATACTGGGCTAACACCAGCAGCAACAGCCTGATCGGGAAACTGATCCGCGAGGGAAGCGCAGATATAAAAATAGCCATGGAAGATCTTCTTTCAGGCAAGCCGCTTTGCACACAGATCGATGAACAGATTATTTTCAGCCAGCTTGGTCGTAAAGAAAGCGCCATTTGGAGCCTGCTGCTTGCAAGCGGCTATCTGCGCGTAAAGCAATGGCACATAGACAAAAGAGGCCGGGCAGTCTACGAGCTTGTTCTGACGAACCGGGAAGTATCCCTGATGTTTGAACAGATCGTCGAAGACTGGTTTTTAGAATTCACACCGGCATATAACAACTTCATTAAAGCGCTTTTATTAGATGACAAAAAGGCAATGAACCTGTATATGAACCGGGTTGCCCTCTCTACCTTCAGTTATTTTGATACCGGCAGACATCCTTCCGAGGCCTCAGAACCCGAACGGTTCTACCATGGGTTTGTCCTCGGCCTGATGGTAGATCTTGCCGACCGGTACTCCATCACTTCTAACCGGGAAAGCGGGTTTGGACGATACGATGTAGTACTGGAACCTCTCAAAGATACGGACGACGCCATTATTCTTGAATTCAAAGTCCGCGACCCGGAGGATGAAGCCGCGCTTGTGGATACGGTACGAGAAGCGTTAAAACAGATTGAACACAGGAAATATTCTGCCGCGCTGAAAGCAAAGGGCATCCCTCAAGAACGGATTCGGAGATATGGCTTTGCTTTTGAAGGAAAAAACGTCCTGATCGGCTAAATGCATTTGCAAACACACGCTAAAAGGGCTGCCGGGTCATGCTATATTTCCGCAATATATACCGACGCTCTTTATAAAGCGCGGCCACCCATTGCGTGAAAGCATTTTCCGTCAGCCCCTTTTTTCATCACCCTATACTAATTGCTGCCTTCCGGCTCACCAGCGGCGCTGCCATTCTCATGCGGCATCTGCCCTTTACACCCAAACCGCACCTCCGCCTTAAACAGGTCGCCTTCTATCTTAATCCGGAAATCCCCCTTCTGCAGCTCTGTGAAGCTCTTTGCAATGGCAAGCCCCAGCCCCGACCCTTCCGTATTTCTAGAAGCGTCGCCTCTGACAAACCGCTCGATAAGGTCTGATGCCTTCACCGTAATCTCTTCCGCCGACACATTCAGTACTTGAATCACCGCCGTCCGCCCTTCATCTTCCGTAAATATCTTCACATATACTCTGGTTCCCTCAAGAGTATATTTCGATACATTGATCAGCAGATTTTCAAAGATCCGGTAAGTCTTCTGGCTGTCCAGCGGACAGATCAGCTTCTCTTCCGGATAAGTACAGCGGAAATCCAGCCCGGCCTTTTTAAACTTATCCTCCAGCTCCAGCTTCACCTGCTTAAACAGGTTTACCACATCCACATCTACGATCTGAAGGGTCACATTCTGACTGCTCGCCTTGCTGATCTCAAACAAATCCTCAATCAGCGCCTTTAAGCGGAGAGATTTTCTGTCCAGCACCTCCACGTATTCTTTTCTCTTTTCCTCATCCTTCTCCTCTTTCAGAAGATTAACATAGGTAATGATCGCAGTCAGGGGCGTCTTCAGATCATGAGACACATTGGTCACAAGCTCCGTCCGCATCCGCTGACTCTTCACTTCCTTTTCCACCGCCTTCTGGTAGCCGTCCTGAATCTTGCGGATTTCCTGTTTAAATGGATTAAAAATTCCCAAATCCTCTTCGATCTCTATATCTAAGTTTCCCTCTGCCATCTGATTGGTAATATTCAGCAGCACCGCATATTTTCCACGGAGATCGTCAAAATACTTCCGAAGAATACAGAATAAAATAACTGAATAAATCAGTAATGCGAATATTCCAAAAAACCACAGGGTACATACCAGCGCTAAGATCAGAAAATTTACCGCTACAATCTTTAGGATAATCTTATTATTCCTCTCGCTGAAATCAATGTCCTCGAAAGAATGATAAAGCCTTGCGATTCCGCCTCTTGCCTTTGCCGCGCCTCTTTTGCAGGCATCAAGAATATTCCGCCCATATCTGACGGTGAGGGACCGTTCTTTCATATAACTCCCTAATCCCATTACATACGCCTGCCGCAAACATCCAGACACCCAGTAGATAACCGCTGTACAGCCAAATAAGACGCATAAGCAGATTCCGTCAACATAGTCTGCATGCAAAAGCCATGGCAGATTCCCATATTGACTGTATAAAAATACAGCCATGCCGATTCCTGCCGCCACTTCAAAAGGCGTCTTAAATATGCTCTCATTTCCTGTTCCAAAACGTTTGACCAGAGGAAAAATCCATGCCGCGGCGCCCGATGCTGCAAACGTGACCAGAATACTCTCTCCCGCAGCTCTCATCGTAGGATAAAAGCCGCTTGCAAGAATGGCTGTAATTAACATCAAGTATCCCATAAGTAATACCATAAATAAACTATGCCTGTTTTTCAATTTTGTATCCAACTCCCCACACCACCTTCAAATATTTTGGTTCCTTCGGGTTAATCTCAATTTTCTCACGGATATTGCGGACATGCACCATGATGGTATCTGTATTAATCGCCCGCTCGTTCCACACCCGCTCATAAATCTCTTCTGCCGAAAATACCCTTCCGGGATTCTTCATCAGCAGCAGAAGAATCTTGTACTCGATAGGCGTCAGCTTTACCGGCTCTCCGTCTACGAATACTTCCACTGTTTCCTCATTTAGTTCCAGCCCGCCTACTACATGGACATGCTCTTCCTTTTCTTCTTGTTTTCCCAAACGCTCCATAAACCTGCCGTATCTGCGGAGCTGGGAATTCACTCTGGCCAGCAGTTCCATGGGAGTAAAGGGCTTCGTCACATAGTCGTCTGCTCCCATATTTAGACCCAGTATCTTATCCACCTCCTCTGATTTTGCTGATAGAAAGATGACTGGAAAATCATGCTTCTCTCTAAGCTTTGTCGTCATGGTAATTCCATCCATCCGGGGCATCATCACATCCACAATCGCCAAATGGATTTCTTCCCTCTCGATTACCTCCAAGCCTTCAATTCCGTCCGCCGCCTGAAAAACCTGATACCCCTGACTCTGCAGGTAGATTTCAACCCCTTTCCGAATTTCTTTATCATCCTCCACGATTAATACGTGATTATATTTCTTATCCATGATAGATCTACTCCTCCTCGCTTTGCCGGTACGGCCCGCTCCTTAAAGCTATCCATTCCGGCAGATTTTCCCTCACAAAAAACTATACTCCGGTTCTGCCAATCTTGCAACCATACACAAACTATCTCCTTCCTAAATAAACGCTACTGTTACTGTTCACAGAATAACGTAGAAATCTTAATAGAAACATCTTGAAAAACAAAAGAATTTCTAAAGGTTACGGAAGGTTTTTATGATATAGGGCGCGAAGTTTCCTATATCATAAAAAAGGCACCTTCCCACCGCTCTTTTCGGGCGGCGTCAGAAAGTGCCTTTCCTTCTATACTGTCTCGTTTAAATATAGTCTAGATAACGGTATGATCTTATGCATCTCCTCTTTCATGCGCTCTGTCATCTGCACGCCTTCTTCCATGCAAAGCTCCTCCGCCGTCTTTACGCCAAACAGAAATTCTGTCAATGCGGAAATGGTCAACGTGCCTTCGCTGTTTTCCGGTTTGCCATCCATCAGCATAACGCCGGAATATTCCGTGCCGGTTATCACGATGCAGCGGTTATTTTCCTCAATGATAGGATCCGTAACCTGAAAGCACACGGCGGCAAGAGTCTTTAGCTGGATAGACATAAGAAACCTCCTTACGTCAATGATGCGCACCATAATCTTCGGCGCAGTCTCCTCGGTCTGCCCGTCTGGAATATAGGGTCTTAAGTCTAGGATCCGCTCTCCTTCACGGTACACCATCAAATGAGCTCCTTCGCTTGCATATTCCTTCTGAATACGCCGATAATATGCCCCGCTCCGATATGCATAAACCTGATAAGCCGAAGAAAGCTCCCGATTCGCCGCCGCGGCCAGTTCTTCCAGTTCCGAATCCTCCGCCGGCGAAACGCGGCACACCCTTCCATCTTCCAATGCAAGCGTCCCATATTCTTTCTGAGGGCAGCGCTTCCTTTCCTGCTCATATACCGTCCTGAAATCATAGGGGGTATAGATCGCCTCCGCCGCCGGCATCAAAAACGTGAAGCTCCTGCCCGACGCATACATATCCCGAAGCGCTCTGCGAAGAAGCTCTTCCATATAGCCTCTCTTCCGATAGTCCTTTCTTGTGGCTACTGCAACGATGTAATCCACATCCTTTTTGATTCCGTTTACCCTCAGCTCATAAGGATTCAGATGGATCATTGCCTGAATGCCTCCGTCCTCCTCGATCACATAGATCTGGTTATCCTTCGTCTTTTCCGTATAGTAATAATCAACAAATCCCTGACTGTCTTCCGCGAACACTTCCTCATACAGGGGTCTGGTACTGCTATGTTCTGTCACGTCCAGCTTCCGTATCTCCATATTCCCACTCCTATCCTGACCTGTGGCACATCCCGCTATCTTCCCTGTCTGTGAGGACAGCCCTCGCAGGCAGAAGAGACTTCCACGCCCGAATCCGCCGCTGTATAACTATAATTTACAGCCAGCTCCAGACAGGCGGCAGCCTGAGCTGAAATGCCTTCCCCCGATCCGGTAAATCCAAGCCCTTCTTCCGTGGTCGCTTTTATATTGACCTGACTGGTCTCAAGATGAAGCGCCTCCGCAATGTTCGCGCGCATTTCTTCGATATAGGGAGCCATCTTCGGACGCTGGGCGATAATCGTAGCGTCAATATTGCTGACGATATACAACTGTTCCTCCAGAAGCTCTCCCACGTGCTTTAGAAGCTTCACGCTGGAAATCCCCTTATAGGCAGGATCCGTATCTGGAAAATGCTTTCCAATGTCTCCCATAGCGGCGGCGCCAAGAAGCGCGTCCATCACCGCGTGAATTAGCACATCCGCGTCGGAATGCCCCAGAAGCCCTTTCTCATAAGGAATCTTCACTCCGCCGAGAATCAGTTCCCTGCCCTCTGTTAATTTGTGTACGTCATATCCCATGCCGATTCTCATCCTATTATCCTCCCATGTTTCTCCTCTACATATTCCCGCAGCCGCGCCTTTGTGAAACTATTTTTGTATCATCTCTTCAATCTGGGCCGGTTCCGGCATAGAACGAATCGCTCCCTTTTTCAGCGTGATCAGCGCTGCACCTGCATTGGCATAGGTAAGTAGCTCTCCCAGAGTTTCCTCCGTCAGTCCTTCCAGTCCGTATTTCAGCAAACCGTTAATCGCACAGCCGCAGAAGGTATCCCCGGCTCCGGTAGTCTCGATGGCCTTTACCGAAAATCCTGCCCTCTCAACCCGGATATCCTTATAATAAGCCCGGCTTCCATCCTTTCCCATAGTCAGGAAAATTACCGGAATATGATATTTTTCCTGCAAATAACGGATTCCTTCATCGTAGTCCTCTTTTCCGGAAATAAACTGAATCTCGTTGTCCGAAATCTTTAACATATCACAGTACCCGAATCCATACTCCATCGCTTCCTTTGCATCATCCAGCGATTTCCACAAAGGCTCTCTCAAATTCGGATCAAAAGTAATCAGACATCCAGCCTCTCTGGCCGCCTCCAGCGCCTTCTTTGTCGCCGTCTTTGCCGGCTCGTCCGTCATAGATAAAGTCCCAAAATGAAATACTTTTGACTGGCGTATCAGATCATAGTCCACTTCATCCTCCGACAGCATCATGTCCGCGCCCGGATTCCGGTAAAAAGAAAACTCCCGGTCTCCATCCGGAAATGTATGTACAAAAGCAAGCGTCGTACGGATATCCTCATCCATCACAAGTCCCCTTGTCTCGATTCCTGAATCCGCAATCGTCTCTTTCAAAAGCCGTCCAAACTGATCCTGCCCTACTTTCCCGACAAACGCCGTCTTTCTGCCCAGCTTATTCAGCATGGCAAGCACATTGCAAGGCGCGCCTCCCGGACATGCCTCGAACATATTATTTCCCTGCTCACTCTGTCCGTTCATTGTGAAATCAATCAGCAGTTCCCCCATAGCGGTAACATCGTATAATTTTTCCATCTGTATCACTCCTGTCTGAATATTTTTAAATGACGTTTCTCTCATTTTACCATTTCATTCCCGGATTATCAAGGCTATCCCTCTTTACGTTATTTACCCTATATGTTAAAATGGTTACTGTTTACACAGTACTTTGCATTCACTGCAAAGTACGCAAAAAAGTGATTCAGAACAAGAATTTGGAGATGCAAAGATATGAAGGTCTATTACCTGCCGCTTGATTCTTCCCCATGGAGCCCTGCAGACGAGCGGCTCCTTTCCTCCGTATCCGGCAGGCGTCAGGAACGGATCAAAAAATACGCTTATGACGACGGACGCCGTTTATCCCTGTACGCCGCCCTGATTACCCGCATGGGGATCAGCCTGCAGACAGGGATTCCCACAGCCAGTCTGGCATTTCAGGCCGAATCCGGCCACAAACCCATCTGCCTTACCGCTCCCGGCTTGGATTTTAGTTTCTCACATACAAAACATGCCGTCCTGTGCTGTATTTCCGAGGAACCCCCCGTGGGCGCGGATATCGAAAGGCTGCGTCCCGCCCCCATTAAAATCGCTGAGCGGTTTTTCCATAAGGAGGAAACCAAATACGTATGGAATGGTTCCGAAAAAGAGCAGTCTCTGCGTTTTTTTGAAATCTGGACAAAAAAAGAGGCCTATTCCAAGCAGCTCGGTCTGGGATTCGGGCTGTCTCCCCAATCCTACAATACATTGTCCCCGGAATTAGCTTCCCGGCTGCACACATGGCGTCAGGACGGCTACCTTTGCAGCGTCTGCTGTGAAAAGCCCTCTCCGTTAGAAATCATTACCGTTACAGAAGAAACTATTCAAAATTTTTTCCACCCATGCGGTTAGGCGCTGCCTGCCGGAAACAGTGATTCTGCCATGATCTTAACGCACAGCCTGTCCATCGTTTCCATCGTTTCTCTGGAAGAGGCGGCGATATGCGGAGTCGCCACCACTCTCTCAAGTCCGATCAGGGGACTGTCCCATGCGGGCTCCTTTTCAAAAACATCCATTCCCGCACCGGCGATCATTCCATTCTCCAGCGCATACTTTAGGGCATTTTCATCCACGACGGCTCCCCTTGCCGTATTGATTATTTTAATGCTTGAGAGCCACTGTTTTAAGGCTTCAGAGCCATCAATACA
>CAJUTH010000006.1 GCA_910589275.1 uncultured Dorea sp. | reverse complement strand
CAACGGTCAAATCTTCCCATTGATTTTTTCTAAGATAGCCACCATTCGCCCTGCGGAAAGCCTGTGCTTCTTCAAAACTTATGGTAAAAGTCCAGAATGGTTTTCGCCTATCTTTGTGATATAGCCGCCTGTGCCGCTGCAAGTCTTGCAATCGGTACGCGGAATGGCGAGCAGGATACATAATTCAACCCGATCTTATGGCAGAACTCTACAGAACTCGGATCTCCGCCGTGCTCGCCGCAGATACCCACATGGATATTCGGATTTGTAGAACGGCCCCAACGGGTGGCATTCGAGATGAGACGGCCCACTCCATGCTGATCCAGCTTAGCGAACGGATCATTCTCATAAATCTTCCTGTCATAGTAAGCATCCAGGAACTTGCCCGCATCATCCCGGCTGAATCCAAAGGTCATCTGAGTCAAATCATTAGATCCAAATGAGAAGAAATCAGCATGAGGCGAAATCTCGTCGGCTGTCATAGCAGCTCTCGGGATCTCAATCATGGTGCCGACCTTATACTTCAGGCTGGATCCCGCCTCGCTAATGAGTTTGTCGGCGGTAGAGGTAACAATGCCCTTAACGTAAAGGAATTCTTTCACTTCGCCTACCAGAGGGATCATAATCTCGGGAACTATCTTCCATTCGGGATGCCGGGATTGAACATTTAACGCAGCCTTGATAACAGCGGTAGTCTGCATCACGGAAATCTCAGGATAAGTAACCGCCAAACGGCATCCACGGTGGCCCATCATAGGATTGAACTCATGAAGACCGGCAATAATGGCCTTGATGTCGTCCACGCTCTTACCCATGTCGGCAGCCAGCTTCTCAATATCTGCTTCCTCGGTAGGAACAAACTCATGAAGCGGCGGGTCAAGGAAACGGATATTAACCGGGTTGCCTTCCATTGCTTCATATAATTTCTCGAAATCTCCCTGCTGGTATGGCAGGATCTTATCCAGAGCCGCTTCTCTTCCTTCTACGGTATCTGCGCAGATCATCTCGCGGAATGCCGCGATTCTGTCTTCTTCAAAGAACATATGCTCGGTACGGCACAGACCGATACCCTCTGCGCCAAGCTCGCGCGCCTTTCTTGCGTCCTCCGGCGTATCTGCATTGGTACGAACCTCCAGAACTCTATACTTGTCAGCCCATGCCATAATTCTTCCGAACTCGCCCGCAATCGTAGCGTCAACGGTAGGAATAATTCCGGCATAAATATTACCTGTCGTACCATCGATAGAAATTGCGTCTCCCTCATGGAACTCTTTTCCATCCAGTGTAAATTTCTTATTCTCCTCATCCATAGCAATATCGCCGCATCCGGATACACAGCAGGTGCCCATGCCTCTTGCAACTACTGCCGCATGGCTTGTCATACCGCCGCGGACTGTCAGGATACCCTGTGCGGACTTCATGCCTGTGATATCCTCCGGAGATGTCTCAAGACGGACCAGAACAACCTTCTCTCCTCTTTCCGCCCACGCTACAGCGTCATCAGCAGAGAATACAATCTTGCCGCATGCCGCGCCCGGAGATGCTCCAAGACCCTTACCCATCGGTGTCGCCGCCTTCAATGCAGCCGCGTCAAACTGTGGATGAAGCAGCGTATCTAAGTTACGCGGGTCAATCATTGCAACAGCCTCTTCCTCTGTTCTCATGCCTTCGTCAACCAGATCGCAGGCAATCTTAAGAGCCGCCTGTGCCGTCCTCTTGCCGTTACGCGTCTGCAGCATATAGAGCTTGCCGTGTTCTACCGTAAACTCCATGTCCTGCATATCTCTGTAATGCTTCTCCAGTGTATTGCAGACCTCTTTAAACTGAGTAAATGCTTCCGGGAACTTGTCCTCCATCTCGGAAATGTGCATCGGCGTACGAACACCGGCAACCACGTCCTCGCCCTGCGCGTTGGTCAAAAACTCGCCGAACAGTCCGTTCTCTCCCGTAGCCGGGTCGCGAGTAAATGCAACTCCTGTACCGCAGTCGTCGCCCATATTGCCGAATGCCATGGACTGCACGTTCACCGCGGTTCCCCATGAATATGGAATGTCATTATCACGGCGGTATACGTTCGCACGCGGGTTATCCCATGAACGGAATACAGCCTTAATAGCGCCCATGAGCTGCTCCTTCGGGTCATCCGGGAAGTCTGCGCCGATCTTAGCCTTATACTCAGCCTTGAACTGGTTCGCCAGCTCCTTTAAGTCCTCTGCCGTAAGATCTACATCCTGCTGTACGCCTCTGTCTGCTTTCATCTTGTCGATCAGCTCTTCAAAATACTTCTTGCCAACCTCCATAACAACGTCGGAATACATCTGGATGAATCTCCGGTAGCAGTCCCAAGCCCAGCGCGGATTGTTCGACTTCTCAGCGATGACGTTCACAACGGTCTCATTCAGTCCAAGGTTCAGAATTGTATCCATCATACCCGGCATAGAAGCCCTTGCTCCGGAGCGGACAGATACGAGAAGCGGATTCTCATGATCGCCAAACTTCTTGCCGGTAATTTCTTCCATTTTAACAATGTACTCATTGATCTGACCCTGAATCTCATCATTAATCTCTCTGCCGTCTTCATAATACTGAGTACATGCCTCTGTGGTAATCGTAAAGCCCTGCGGCACCGGGAGTCCGAGGCTTGTCATCTCTGCAAGGTTCGCGCCCTTGCCGCCCAGAAGCTCACGCATATTCGCATTACCTTCACTAAACAAATAAACCCATTTTGCCATTTTCAAATGACCTCCTAAATAAATATTTTTCAAAATCAAGTCACATAAATATTTTACTGTTTTTGACAATGTACGTCAAGTGCCAGACTCCATGAATTACCATATTTTTAATAATCTAGATACTGTACACTCCGTTCACAGCAGCTTTCGCAAATCCATTTAAAATTCTCTTCGCGAATGGGATTTGCTCACACCTGAATCATTATCCATCCGCGTACCTCTTCGTCCGGAACCGATGCGCAGAATTCCTCAAGCCATCTGTCACGCAGTTGAGTATCCACTGTATATTCCGCCAGCGCCATATCTTTCGGATCCTCCAGAAACTGATTTTCCAAATCCTGAAGCTGCGCCTGAAACTTCGTCGAATACCGGTTCCATATTTCCAGACTCAGATGGTCCAGTCCCAGAAATTCCGTAATAAAAATGAGCCTGTCGAAATCCTGAAACGTCATTTTTTCTCTCCCTTCTATTAATCTTTTATCTCTCTGTCCGCACATATAGAAAAAAGCAAATTTTTCAATATCTTTTTGATGCATAGTTATCTTCCTTCTCACAAACAATCTGTTATTACGATACTACAAAACCCATACTCTGTAAAATGAATATCCTCTTGCTTTTACAACCGATTTTACCTGTTTCACACAGTAAAATCAACAAATATAGTGTAAAAAGTGAGACAAATTGTAAAAAAGAAAATACCGTTTAACGGAAGATAGACAATCCCAAGAACGAAATATGCTAATATCCATACCGCCTTCTGTACTTCAGGAACATAAACCCGGCCAATGCAAGCGCCATCAGTTCCGCCGCCGGCGTCGCCAGCCAGACGCCCGTTACCCCGAAGAACAGCGGAAAAGAGATCATCGTAACCAGCATAAACACAAAGGACCGGGAAAATGCTAGGACAGCCGATACCGTCCCATTAGACAGCGCCGTAAACATCCCGCTGGCAAAAATATTAAACCCGATAAAAAGAAGCGCCGCCGTACAGATCCGATTCCCCGCCACAGCCAAATCACAGACCGGATTATCCGGGCGCGCAAATACCGATACCAGCGGCCTTGTAAACAGGAAAGAACCCACAGCCGTAATTACAGAAATCACCGCGATCACTCTCAGACTCAGCGAAACCAGTTTCTTAAGCTTCCCACGGTTCTGCTCCCCGTAGTAGTAGCTCAGCATAGGCGCTACGCCGTAGGAATACCCTGTATACAGGGAACTGGCAAACATCAGCACATACATGATGATCGTTACCGCCGCAACGCCGTCCTCCCTCGCGTAATAGAGCATCGTCCAGTTAAACATCAATGTAATAATACCGGTAACAAGAGCCGTCGCCATCTCCGAACATCCATTGGATGCCGCGGCTGTAAGAACCTTTGCACGAAACGCCGGTTTCTTAAAATGCAGCAGACTCTTTTTCCGGCCAAAAACGAACAGTCCCACGACAGCCGTTACCGAATATCCAAGCCCCGTCGCATAAGCCGCGCCGCCGATCTCCATGCCAAGCACGGCAATAAACACATAATCAAGAACTATATTTAAAATTCCGCCAGCCACCGAGCAGACCAGGGAAAGCTTTGCCTTTTCGCTGGCAATCATATAAAGAGTAAAGTTATTCATCAGAAGAATCGGCACGGTAAACAAAAGATAACGGCTTAGATATTCCACACAATACCCTTCCACATCGGCGGAAAGATTCATTCCGGCAAAAATGTGATCCATGGCCAGATACCCGGCCGCGCACATAACAAAGCCTGCAATCACATTTACCAGAATCAAAAACGTAAAATCCTCCTTTGCCTCATCTGTTTTCTGCTCCCCCATCTTCTTCATAATAACCGCGCTGCCCCCGGTGGCAAGCATGGTGGAAACCGCCGTCACAAGCTGTATCACAGGCGCCGTCAAATTAATTGCCGAAAGCGCGTCCGTACCGATCAGGTTCGACACAAACAGACCGTCAACCATCGTATAAAAGGACATAAATACCGTCATGGCAATGGTCGGCACGGCAAATTTTAAAATATGCTTCAACGTAACAGGTTTTTCATAAATACTTGTATTTTCCACAATCTTTTCCTCCAATCGAATTGCATTTTCCTCCTGCATACATTATCATAGACCGTACAGTAACAGTACGGTCAATAGGAGATTGAAAAAATGAGTGAAAAAAATAAACTGCTAACCATCGGCCAGTTCGCCGCGCTCCACGGCATCAACAAAAAAACGCTGATGTGGTACGATGAAATCGGCCTGTTTAAACCCGCCGCCATCAACCCCGAGAATGGGTACCGCTGCTACAATTACCATCAAAGCCCCATATTAGAAACCATTCTCCTGCTTCGGGAGCTGGATGTTTCCCTCAAAGAAATACAGGATTTCATGAAAAACCGTTCCGCAGGCAGCTTAAAATGCCTTCTGGATGAGAAGATCGCCGGCCTAGACCTTAAGATCGCCCATCTTCAGGCAGTCCAAACGACCCTCTGCGCGCACCGGCAGAACATGGACGCCCTGCTGACCATGGATCTTTCCGAAATCAGCGTCGTAGAAAAAGACAGCCGCTGTCTGGTTACCGTAGATATTGATCGGGACACTTCCTTTGAAGATGAAGTGGAGCTTATCACCGCCGAAACGGAAAAATACCGCCTCGGACGCCTCCACGACGCTGCCTACGGCTCCATGATCTCCGTTTCCAGCCTCCTAGATGGACGCTTTGACGATTATTCCAAACTGTTTATCGAGATTCCTTTTCTGACCTACAAAAGCGGTCTGCACGTATCTCCCGGGGGCAGATACGTAAGGGCCTTCCACAAAGGAGACTGGGACTTGATCCCCCGGCGGTATGAAGCAATTTTTTCCTTTGCAGAGAAACATAATCTGAAACTACATGGATTTTCCTATGAGATGGGCATCAACGAAACTGTGGCAGATAGGATGGAAGATTATATTGTGCAGATCGAAATTCCTATTGAGGAATAGCCCGGATTTCCGGCGCATGCGGCGGTTTACCCATAAAAATACCTCCTAAGCAGCTTCTGGTTATTTCCATTGTCTGCTTAAGAGGTCTCCTATCAAACCTGCGCGGCCATGGCCGCCGCTGCTTAGGGCTAACCATTCTCCGGCAGCCCTTTTTGACAGCTTTGCGCTTATTCTTTTATCTACATATATTTCAGGAACGCCTGATATCCCTTATAGGCCTCGTACACATCCGCCTTGCTGGTAATCTCCCAAGGCGCGTGCATGCACAGCACCGCCACGCCGCTGTCGATCACTTCCATGCCGTAATTCGCCATAATATAAGCGATGGTTCCGCCGCCGCCTTCGTCTACCTTGCCAAGTTCGGCAAACTGGTACGCCACGCCGTCCTGATCCAGCGCCCTGCGGATTTTCGCAAGATATTCCGCGTTGGCGTCGTTCGAACCGCTCTTTCCCCGGCTTCCGGTGAATTTATTAAACACCAGCCCTTTGGAGAAAAATGCTGAGCTTCTCTTTTCAAATGCCTCCGCAAACATCGGGTCATAGGCCGCGCTCACATCGGAAGAGAGCATATGGGAATACTGCAGCGCCCGCCTCACCTTCAGGTCTGAATACTCTCCCATCAGGTTCAGAAGCTCCGCCACCGTATTTTCAAAGAATTTAGAATGCATTCCGGTTGCGCCTACGCTTCCGATCTCTTCCTTATCCACCAGAATACAGCAGGAGGTTCTCTCTGCCGGCTCCGTATCCAGCATTGCAAACAGGGAGGTAAACGCGCACACCCTGTCATCCTGTCCATAGCCGATCACCATGCTTCTGTCAAGGCCGCAGTCTCTGGATCTTCCGGCCGGAACAATCTCTAACTCCGCCGACACAAAATCTTCCTCTGCCATGCCGTAATATTCCTCTAAAAGCTTCATGATATTCTGTTTTACCGCGTCCTTTTCTTCCTTGTCCATGCCCTCTATTTTTTCGAGCGGACGGCTGCCGATCAGAAGGTCTAACTTCTCTCCTTCAATGACTGCGTTTGCCTTCTTTTCCATCTGCTTGCCTGCCAGATGCACCAAAAGATCCGTTACCGCAAATACCGGATCGTCATCCTTTTCTCCGATGCTGACGGTAACCACTTCCCCATCCGTCTTTGCAACCACGCCGTGAAGCGCCAGCGGAATCGCAACCCACTGGTATTTCTTAATTCCTCCATAATAATGCGTATCCAGATATGCAAAATCGTCGCTCTCATATAAGGGATTCTGCTTCACATCAATCCGGGGAGAATCAATATGAGCTCCAAGAATATTCATACCTTCCTCAAGAGGTTTTGCCCCAATATGAAAAAGCGTGATACTCTTGTCCATGCACACCGCATATACCTTGTCCCCGGTCTTTACCTGCGCCTGCTCTTTCATCAGTTCTCGGATATCCCGGTAGCCTTTCTCCTCTGCCATGCGCACGGCAGCCTTTACACATTCGCGCTCGGTCTTGCCCTCGTCCAAGCAGGCTTTGTACAGCGTATTAATGCGCTCTAATTCCGCAAGCTGTTTCTGATCGTAAGAAGACCATACATTCTTTCTTTCCATCTGAAATTACCTCCCAAATCATGATACTATACCTAATTGAACATTAGCAGTTCAATTAGTATAGATTATTATATAATTCCATAGGAATCAGTATAACATACTCAAAATATACTTACAACATCCGAAAAACAGCAGTTTTACAAGTGATATTCCCCGGTTACTGTCCACACAATACTTTACATTTACTGCAAAACTTTTCCATCCGGACCGCGCCCTGCTATCGGACTGACCATTTCCGCATATTATTGTCAAAAACAGCTTCTAAGCGGCCGCTGTCCTTCATCCATGACAAATAAGAGCGTATGACATTGCCGACCAGAACATACTGTTTAAAATTCATAGTCATCCCATACTCGTCAAACATATGTTTTAGGATCGTTTCAAAGCACATAGGCGTTTTCAAGATCCCTTGTATCTTATCTGCAATATCAAAAATTTTCTGACGGTTAAGCTGCACCAGTTCTTTTATACTCTCAGAAACCTCCGCGTGGGAAGGAACAAATACAGATGCCTTCATCGCCTCGATCTTATCCAGCGTGTTCAAATATGCGTCAACATCATAGACGAACGGAATCGGAATCTTTTTCAGCATAGAAGCGCTGAGGATCGAGTCGGCAAGGAATACGACGTTATCCGGCGTGCGGATGCCGATCATATGAAAGAAATGTCCCCGCAGGGGAATAACCTCCAGCTCTTTTGGAAAATCACAGTCGGAGATGTCGGAGACATCGCTGGCCTGCGTCAACTCTTGCTTATGCTCTAAATAATCCCTGCCCGGGTATCCTCCATATAAGAAGGAGGGTTCTATGGCAAGATATTTTGCCATCGCCGCTTCGATCCCATCCGCAAATATCTTACATCCGGTCTGTTCCTGTAAAAATTTATTTCCCCCGATATGGTCTCCATGGGAATGTGTATCGATGATGCCCTTTAAATTCCAATTATTTTCACAAAGAATCTTCCAAACTTTTTTCCCGGCATTTCTATTATCTCCGCTGTCAATAAGGTAGACGTCCCGGTCATTCGTCCTGTAAATCCCGATTTTGGTAGGGGCGCTTATATAATATGTCCGTTCGGCAGCCTGCTTTAGTTCATACATTTCAAATTCCTCCTGATACGAAATGCACGGCAAACGTGTATTCCTGACTCAAATATAGCATACGCCTGTCCCTTTTTCAATCGGATACCTTTATCTATGTATCACAACGGTTCATCACTGGATTGTAGATACCGAACACCGGCAGATACTCTGCTATTTCTTCGAGGCAGACGCCGCCCCGGCCGTCTATACCTTCGACAATCCTGTGCCGGTACGTATTTTCCAGTCTGATATGACGGTCAGTTTTTCTGATATAGAGGCGGAACTTCCATAAGCCCCACAAGCTCCGCCGTACTTTCCACTACAATATCCGCCTCTTTCAGAAGTGTTTTGTTTCCTACTCCGATACAATGCATCCCACCTGCTCTCGCCGCTTCAATTCCAGCCTCCGCGTCCTCCACAACGATACAGTTCCCACATGGGATTTCAAGCAATTCTGCCGCTGTTACAAACACCCCCGGATCCGGTTTGGCACGTTCCACAAGATTTCCGTCTACAATCGCGTCAAATAATCCCGCCAGCTTTAGTTTCTCAAGAATCATTCCCCCGCTCTTACTTGCGGAGCCCAGCGCGACCTTATAGTTTCTTTCTTTCAATCCCGCAATAAATTCTGGTATTCCGGGAAGTATTTCAGATTCATCAAGCTCTCGGATCATCTGCAGATAATACTTATTCTTCCGATCTGCAAGCTCCTTTTTTTCTTCCTCTGTAAATCCCTTCCTTCCTCCGGTTTCCAGCACAATATTCAGGGATTCCATCCGGCTTACCCCTTTCAGCCTCTCGTTATTGCAGATATCAAATTCAAACCCAAGTTCCCCGGCCAGTTTCTTCCATGCCAGATAATGATATTTGGCCGTATCCACAACCACTCCGTCTAAATCAAAAATTACTGCTTTCATTTTAAGCCATCCTTACAATCCAGTTTTATTTCCAATTTACCCTGAAAAACATATGCCTTACCCTTGACCCATACTTTTATTTCAGGCTCTGTCATTCGTTCACAAGCTAGACAAACCAACGATTCCGATATCTCAAATGTAATCCGCATGCCATAAATCATAAGCGTGAATTTCATTTTCTTCCAATGTTTCGGAAGATGCGGCTCCAGAAAGATATGCCCTCCGTCGCAGCTAACTCCCGCAAATCCAAAAATCAAACAGTTCCAGATCCCTCCAAGTGAAGCGGAATGTATTCCGTCTCTGCTGTCATGCGGATTATCGTCAATATCAATCATCAAACAACGGTCAAAGAAATCTGCGGCCAGCTCCATTTCCCCAATTGCAGCGCAAGCCTGTGCATGGGCGCAATAACTCAGGGACGAATCATGGATCGTTCTTTCCTCATAAAAGAGCACATTCTTTTTCACAATTTCTTTTGGGAACAGGCGCGGAAACAAGTTCATAAGCATAACGGCGTCCGCCTGCTTTAGTACCTGCATATTCACAACCTCTTCCCTTGAGTAATCAAGGAGCACTGACTGCTTCAGCTTAGAATTTTTATATTTCCTGATATTTTCCAGACGCGGCTTGCCAAGAAAGGTATCGTCCTGAGGAAGAATCCCTTCCTGATTTGGTCTCGGCAGATAAAGCTTCTCAAGGAATTCCTTCCATTTTTCAGCCTCTCCATCCATCCGAAGCCGCCCAGACAATATCCGGTACTGCTCCGGCCGCCTTTCCTTTAGTTCTTCTGCATAACGGAGGGCAGTCTCCACACAATATCCGGCCATATAATTTGTGTAGGCATTGTTATCCACATGTTCCGTATATTCGTCCGGCCCTATCACATCACGAATCACATACCGGCCGCCTGCTTCGTCCCACTCTGCACAGGACACCCAAAATCTTGCCGCCTCAAAGGTCATTTCATAGCCGCATTTCTCCATAAAATCCTGATCCTTCGTGACCTTGTAATACTGATCCACCGCATAGATAATATCCGCTGTTACATGGTATTCTTTGATCCCGGACCAGACTTTATTGGCTTTTCCCGTATAAATATTCAGCGCCGCATAAAGAGGCGTCTCCTCTTCTCCTGTTACAGCCGCTTCCCATGGAAACATCGCGCCCTGAAATCCATAATCGCGCGCCTTCCTTCTGGCACCCTCCAATCCCCTATACCTAAATTCCAGCAGTCTTTTTGCCGCCTCCGGATAGGTATACAAAAGAGAAGGAAGGATAAATATCTCTGTATCCCAGAAAACATGCCCTTTATACCCTTCCCCGGTCAATCCTTTCGCGGCGATGCTGCTCTCACCGGTATGCCATGGAGTCATCCCCTGAATATGATATTGCGCAAAACAGATTGCAGCCTCTTCCTCTTCTGTAATTCCTGAAATCTGAATAGAACACCGAGCCCAGAACTCCTCCATGCACTTACAATGTTTCCGAAATAATGAGAGATATCCCTCCTTCGCCGCCTGCGCAAGTATGTTCGTCCTCCCGCCTGTGTCCGGCTCTTCATCCGCCAGATCAATCAGGCATATCTTTTCCAGCAGGATTTCTCCATTTTCATCCGGGGCGATCACATAGTCTCCCTGAATCTTGCGCCGTACCAAAGAAAAGTCCTTCTTCTTAAGCGTTCCCCGGCGTATCTTAATCTCCGCCGTTATCCGCACTGTATTCTCCGCGGTCTCTCCGGCAAGTTCCATGATTTCTCTTTCGTACACCCTTGCCTTTACCGTACGAAAATGAGAAACTCCGCTGTTGGTCTGCTGTCCGTCGATTCCGGTTCTCATCTTCACTTCTGAAATGCCGCCTTCTATGACCCTGATTCTCACTGACTGCAGAAATAGATGTATATTATCCTTAGAAGCAAATCTCCTGCATTCAACCAGAAGTTTCTTCCCTTCTTCTGTCAGAAATACATATTTCAGCGCCAGTTCTCCGCTCAGCATATCAAGCTTTCGGTTAAATTCCAGAAGCCCTCCCCGCTCAGGAAACAGTTTCCTGCCGTCCGCTTCTATTTCCATCCATACAACATCCGGACAATTTACAAGCTCTGTAACCTCTTCTTCATAAGCTTTGTTGAATACTCCGCTGATATACAGACCTCTCTTTTCTTCCATAAGTCGGAACGGATGCGCCGCACGTACCCCTATATAGCCATTGCACTGTGCAAAAGCAGATTCTGTCTTTTGCTCAAAGTCCGGAGCAAATTCCCTTTCCATAATCCAGAACCTGCCTTGTTCTTTCTGTGTCTGATAATGAACCATCCTCTTTTCTCCAATTCTATTTCATGATAACCGGCATACCGGTATCCGCAGATTCATACAATGCGCACAAAACCCTCTGTATATATGTTCCCTGCTCTGCGGTAACCAAAAGTCTGCTTCTGCCCATGCATGCCTGTACAAAATTCCGGTCTGCATCCAGATGCCAGTCCTTCATTTCCATAAATGGAAACTGTCTGTCCGTCAACTGTCCGTCTTCTGTCCCATACAACTCCAGCGGAAATAAATTCGCCCCTTCCTTTGAACCATAGAGCTTAACACTCCTAACATCCCGTTCTTTCTGATTCATCGCAAAGGCTGTCTGCAGTTCAAGACTGGTTCCATTTTTAAATCCAACAAATCCAAACAGGCCGTCTTCAACCGTAAATTTCTCCGGATCCCAGCTTCCCATTAATCCAATAGATTCCTGCTTTCCAATCCGGCTGCTTTTCGCCGCACATACATAGGAAATCTCCGGATAATCCAGAAGATATAAGGCGCAGTCCAGCATATGAGCGCCAATATCAATCAGAGGCCCTCCCCCTTGTATCTCCTTATTGGTAAAGCAGCCCCATCCCGGTATCCCCCGCCTTCTGTTCCACTTCACCTCTGTATGGTAGATTTCTCCCATGCATCCTCTTTCAATACGGTTCTTTAAAAACGCCGCATGGCTGCTGCTTCTGAAATGAAAACCATAAGATAAAAGCTTTCCTTTTCTTTTGGCCGCATTTTCCATGCTTATCGCTTCTTCTACCGTAATCGCAGGCGGTTTTTCACAAAAAACATGGCATCCGGCCTCCAATGCATCCAGCACGATCCGGCAGTGGAATTTATTCGGCACGCACACCGTAACAGCGTCCGGCTTCAATTCTTCAAGCATCTCCTTGTGAGAGCCATAATAATGCTTTATCCCAAATTTCTCTGCAGCGTCCCTTGCCGCTTCTATCCGCGTATCACAGATTCCTGCGATTTCAACTTCCTCCATGGACTGGTAATTCGGTATATGGGTCACCTGTGCAATCTGGCCGGAGCCTATAACCGCCATTCTCAATTGCTTCATATCCTGCTAATCTCCTCTTTATTTACTCTCCTGTCCGTATCTTTTCACAAGCGCCTTATTTTGTCCCTCACCCATAGCTGCGCATATGATCCGATACTTGACCCCCATTACAGGAACTGTTTCATAAAATAAACCGATTCCTGATACGCCGCAAGCGGGTCTTCGCCCCGGATTCTCCCCTCATTCACAACAGGTCCGTCATAGCCAATTTCTTTCAGCGTCATCATATGCCTCTTCCAGTCGATAGAGCCGGTTCCCGGCTGATAACGGTGATTTTCAGCAATATGGATATGTCCTACATAATCCCGGTACTTTCTTAATGTATCCGAGATATCATCCTCCTCGATCGCCATATGATAGAAATCTGAAGTAAGCTTTACCCGCTCAAATCCTCCCTGCAGGATGATATTCACAGAATCCTCCTGCAGGTTCAGCATATGATCCTGATATCGGTTCAACGACTCTAAATACAGATAAGTTCCTGTCTCCTTCGCTGTTTTTTCCAGTTCTTCAAGGGACGCTATGATTGCCATCGTATCTCCTTTACGGCTTCTTGGAGACACCATCGGCGGAAGGCGGAAGGTAAACATTCCCCACGCGGCCGGAACTACTACTCCGGTTCCTCCCACTTCACTGACAGCCCGCAGAATCTTTTTCAGATCTTCGATACCATTCAGGCGCTTTTCTTCAATAAAATCGCCGATCCATCCCCGGTAGCCGCCGCAGGCCGTGCATACGGAAAGTCCGGTAACCTGAACCGCCTTTTTCACTTCCGCAAGGTTTTCTGTCAGGACTTTTCCGTCTATCTCAAAACAGTCAAACCCCATTTCCTTTACAAACCGGAACTTCTCCGTAATATCCTCCGGGAAAAAATCCTTATCCTGTGTTCCTAACAGCATCTATACTCGCCTCCCGCTAAAATTCTACGCCCATCTTTATACTCTTTTCCGGATGCCTGTCCACATACTCGCAGAACCCTTCCGCACATTCAGCAAAGGGCACCACCGGGTCGATCAGTTCCTCGCAGTCCAGATATCCGTTCATCAGAAGCTCCCAGCACACGTCCTCGATCCGCTTCCGGTTCCAACGTGGATATTCCGGGTTCGGTTCGCTGCAGGCACGGGAAAAGATAATCTTCCCATAATTAAAATGTGCTTCCTGTCCAAGCCACAGACCTGCGGGAAAGGGCTTTGCAAACGCCACATAGGCGATCGTTCCATGATAAGCAAGACCTTTTAAGGCAGACTGCAGCGCATAGACATTCCCGCTGGTTTCAATGATAACGTCCACCCCTTGTTTTCCGGTCAGCCGTTTCATTTCCATCCCCACGTCGCCGGCGGTAGAATCCAGAGTATAATGCGCTCCGGTTTTCATAGCGATCTCCCGCCTCTTTTCAATGGGATCAATCCCTATCACCGTTGACGCGCCGATTTTTGCGGCAATCTGAAGCGCAATCAATCCGATCGCGCCTAAGCCGATCACAGCCACCCGGTCTCCCGGCCTTACATTCGCATCCCGAATCCCGCTCAAAGCAAATTGTGCCGGGTCGTAGCACACAGCATTTTTAGCGGAAGCTTCTCCGCTCATTTTCCGCAGCTTATAATTATCCACCGCATTCACGATCTGCGTCTCCTTAATCGGCCCATAGGAGCATACCCTGTCGCCGATCTCGTACTCTGTCACAGCGCTTCCTTTTTCTACAATGGTTCCCACAAACATATTTCCCAGAGGAAGATCTCCAAATTCGATTCCCCTCGGTTCATCTGCCTTCCTTTCGGTAAAAATTCTCCACTCCTCGTCAAATTTTCCATCAATAAACGGTGTTGTGCCTCGGAAATCCGCCAGCTCTGTCCCGTGCTTCGGCGCGGCAAATTCCACCTTTACCTTCACTTCATTGCTGTTAATCTCTCTGTCCTCATACTCTTTCAGTTCCGCAGTCCTTGGAGCTGTTGCTACTAATTTTTTCATAAAGCCTCTCTCCTTGTCCTTCTTAATCTTATCCTTTAACGCCGCCGTCTGTGCTGCCGCTTCTGATTAAATGCTGGCTGAATCCATACATAATGACAATCGGCAGGGACGTTACCAGTGAAGCCGCCATCATGCGTCCCCAGATATAATCCGGCGTATTAAACAATGAATTCAATCCGATCGGTATTGTCATCAGATCCGGTGAATCGATAAAAATGGATGCAAATAATACATCATTCCACGCAATCATAAAGGCATATACAAATACCGAGATAATTCCCGACATAGAAAGGGGTACTACAATCCGGAAGATAATCCCCATTTTACTAAGTCCGTCTACCTTTCCCGCCTCTTCTAACTCCTTTGGAATCGTATCAAAATAACTTCTCGTCATATAGATCGCCGTAGGAAGAGTCTGCACGATCATACAGATGATAACCGCCTCCCTGCTGTTACTTAAGCCCACTGCCGATAACATTTTAAACAGAGGGACGATCAGCAGGATACCGGAAAACATATATACCAGAAAGAACATCTCGCTGACCGCGCTTTTCCCTTTAAATTTCAGTCTGGAAAGCGCGTATCCGCCTAAAATCCCAAGCAGCACCGCGACAATCGAAGTCGTCAACGCAATATACAGACTGTTCTTAATATACTTGACAAATGGAAATATTCTCGCGTTAAAAATATCTACAAAATGCTCCATTGTCCATGTTCTTGGAATAATGGTCGGCGGATAGCCGATGGTCTCCGCCGTTCCCTTTAAAGAAATGCTGAGCATAATGATAAAGGGAAACAAAAGCACCAACACGAGCAGGATAACTCTTGCATAAAACCATGCCTCTTTCAGGGCTTTTTTATTCTTCTTCAACTCTCAGCACCTTCTTTCTAATCAATATAATAAGCGCAAATATAAATACAAACAGGATAATGGAAATCGCCGCCGCTTTTCCGAAATCATGGGTTGCAAACGCCATATCATACAGATATACGCCCAGCACGTCCACCTGTTTCGTCAGCAGATATACCTCGGTATAGATATAGAATACCCAGATAGTCCGCAGGCTCACAACCGTAACCAGCGTAGGCTTGATCGCAGGGTAAGTAATCGCCTTAAATTTATCCCATGAAGTTGCCCCGTCGATATCCGCCGCCTCATAGAGCGTATTGTCCATGGACTGCAGAATCGCGTTAAATGAAATATACGCATAAGGGAAGAATTTCCATATCGCAAAAATCGCTACCAAAATAAACGCGCTGGCCGGTTTGTCAAACCACAAGGGCGGCGTATCTACAAAATGAAATACATCCTTCACAAAATAATTGATAATTCCATAAATATTGTTAAACATATATCTCCATGTAAAAATCAGACACACGGAAGGAACCACATAAGACAGAATGATAATGGAATTTACCAGCTTCTTCCCCGCAAAGGACCGGTTTAAGAATACCGCTGTCAAAAGGCCCAGTACGGTACTGATGATTGTTACTACCGCTGTAAACAGCAGCGTAACCAGAACCGATTTATAAAATGACTGATCGGTAAAAACTTCTGTAAAATTCTGCAATCCTACAAATTTCGAAGGAAGCCTTGGATTCAATGGAACTTCCTGACAGCTAATTACAATATTATAGATAAGAGGATAACCGATCAGCAGAACCAATAATATTAAGCTTGGGGAGAGAAGCGCATATGCAAATTTTGTATCGCTTCCTCCCAGTTTTTTTCCTTTTATTTTCATGCCCATCTTCCTTATAAACAGGGAGGAAGAAAAAACTTCCTCCCACAATAGAATTTACTATTTCATCAGACCCTCTACTGCGCTCTGGGCAGCCTCAAGTTCTGAATCAATGTCCGCCTGCTGTACTACCGCATTATTTACCATCTTGCTGATTGCTCCGGTATTCGTCACATCGCCCATCTCTGTAAAATTCTTTCCGTCAACAGCGCCGAACAACTGAAGGTTCTCCACTGCGTTAGCAATCGCATCATTCATATGGACATAAGCGGTTCTTGCTTCTAACTCTGTATATTCCGGCATTTCATCTACCGATTTTAGTACCGGCTGTACTCCGCCGGGAGCCATATTCAGCCACTTAACATTCGCTTCGTCTTCCAGCATATAGCTTACGAATTTCTTTGCCGCTTCTGTTTCTTCCTCGCTCATCCCTTCCGCGATTCCCAGAACGATGATACATCCGTAAGCCGCCTCCTGCTTCTTATTCGGAAGAACCAGCGTCAGGTCGTCTGCAAAACCCGCATCCTTTACATTGCCAAGAATATAGGTAGAGTACATAGCCATCGGCGCATTCTTTCCTACAAAAGCATCGTTGACATCTGCAACCTCTGTGGAACCCGGCATGGAGTAAGAAGCCAGTTCTGTATAATACTCAAGGGCTTCCTTCATCTCCGGCGTATTTACGGTTACGTTCTTGTCGCCGTCAAATACATTTGCGCCGTTGGAAATTGCAAACTGTGAAAATACCTGCTCAGTAAACGCGCTGTCTGATGTCGGAAGCGCAATACCGTACATTCTGTTGTCCGGATCATAGAAAGCTTTGGCAACCTCCAGAACCTCGTCCCAATTAGTTGGAACCTCCATTTGCTTTTCTTTCAGCATTTCAGTATTTACCCAGATTCCCTGTACCCAGCTACTGATCGGAACGCCTACATAGCTCTCGCCATCTTCTGTCTTTGTTACATTCAGGGCGCCTTCATAGAACTCATCCAAGCCTTTCCCTTCAATAACTTCTTTTACTGCGTCTACACTGGTAAACTGGTTCGCAACGCTGGTTTTCGCCTGATCCTGGCTGTACTCTACCACTGCCGCCAGCTCGCCGTTTCCGCCCTGAGTAGCGATCTTTGCATCGTAATCATCCTCGTTGACCGGAATCGGCTCAACCACAATATCCGGATTCTCCTTCTGGAAATCGTCAATGATGGACTGCACCACATCCTGCCTCTCCTGCTCTACCTGCATATGCATAAACTGAATATGCACCTTCCCATCTTCAGAAGAATTCTTTTCTTCCTTCTGTCCGCAGCCTGCCGCCATGGATACCGTCATTGCCGCAACCAACAGTGAACATATAAACTTTTTCTTCATAACCTTTCTCTCCTCTTTTCTTTATTTATTGTTAACAGGAAATGCTTCTCTGTTACAATCGCTCTTCTTTCACCCACGCGCATTCCCATGGGTCTAACCGGATTCTGCCCAAAACCATTCCGCCTCTTATCAGCTCCCGGCCTTTCAATTCTTCATAAGCGGCCTCCTGCGGCGACCCGGAAACGTTAATCAGCACATGGATTCTTTCTCCTGTACACTCATTCCCCCTCACAAATGCAAGTATCTCCGGACAGAGTCTTTTTACCTGCTGTACTGCCTCCGGGGAAAATGCGCTTTCTCCTCTCCGGATACCAAGCCTTGCAAGCACCGCATCGAAAATCCTCTTTCGGTTGGTATCCTCTGTCAGCATCTTTTCCAGATAGTCAAAGGGAAGATGCTCCCTGTTAATCCTTCTGGGAATCCCGGAAACAGCCTTTCCATAATAGTCGTTTCTAGAGCCCAGAAGACTGTGGATATAGATTCCCGGAACCCCCCGCAGAGACAAAAGCAAAGTCTCGGCCGCAAGAAATTTCCCAATCCGTTCCTCATCGGATGCCTCCGGACCTGCCAGCGCGTCCTGATAACTAATGTTTAACTCATAAGGACTCTTCGTTCCATCCCCATTATCTTTATAGGATACTTCTCCTCCATGTCTCAGGGCCGCTTCTACAAGATTTTCCTGCTCTTTTTCCGTCAAAAGCCCTTGCGCCGGACGAATTCCTATTCCGTCATGGGAACTTAAGAAGTTAAAATACGAAACTCCCCCTTCTGGAAATTCCAGCCCTTCAAGCCAGTCGGAAACCGCCTCTGCATTCCCGGTCAGAAAGGTATGCATCACGAGCGGCGGCAGCGGAAACTGATAAACAAGATCCGCCTCATCTCCATGTTGTCCAAAATAGCGGATGTTATCCTTATGCGGCACATTCGTCTCCGTAATAATCCTTGTATCCGGCGCGTATACCTTGAGAATATCCTTCGCAAGCTTAATCATCTCATGGGTCTGGGGAAGATGCATACAAGACGTACCAAGCTCCTTCCACATAAATCCCACCGCGTCAAGGCGGATAAACTTTGCCCCATGGTTTCCGTAAAACACCAGAAGTTCCATAATCTCTGCCAGAAGTTCCGGACATCCAAAATTCAAATCTATCTGATCCTCACTGAACGTTGTCCAAAGATACTTCTCACCAGACGCCGTATCAAATTTCGTAAGAAGGGGCAGCGCCCTCGGTCTGGTAACCGCACTGTAATCAGCCTTTGGATCGCAGGTAATAAAATAATCCCTGTATGGTTCCCGATTCTGCAGGTATCCCTGAAACCATGCGCTGCTTTTGGAAATATGATTGATCACCGCGTCAAACATCAGCCCGTAGCTTCCGGACAACTCCCGGATATGCTCCCACGTCCCCAGTTCCGGGTTAATCTCCCGGTAATCCGTCACCGAAAATCCATCGTCTGAGGTATACGGATACATAGGGAGCAGATGGATACTTTCTATTGCATTCCCCACAAACCTCTCAAGAAATTTTCCAAGACTCTCTAGCCCCGGAGTCCCTTCCTCAAAAATGGTATCCCCATAGGTAATGAGAATACTGTCCCTCTCGGAAAGGCCGGTATTTTTTTCATCTTTTTCCCCGTATTCAGACAGATATTCCTCCAGCTTCTCTGCCGCCTCCCGCTCCTTTTTGCTGTCATTGTAAATAATCTTCAGTCTATTCTCTATTTTTTCTTTTAGTTCTTTTTTCATATGTATCTCCTTTATGACAACGTTGTCATAAGTGACAAAAAAATATATATGACAACGTTGTCTTATAAAAACATTATAGCAACATTCTGAAAAACACTATGTCACTATACCGTTTTAGTTACTAATCACGGCTTAGGAGCCGATCATAGTAACCCGTTTTATTTCTCCCGTCTGTCCTAAGTCAAACGCGGTCATGTAGACTGCCGTTCCTTCACGCTGCAGGAAAACTTAAATACCTGCTTATCCGTATTATCCGGATTCTCGATTTTGTTCATCAGATAATCAATACAAGTCTTTGCGAGTATCTCAAAATCCTGTTCTATGGTAGAAATCGGAGGATAATAATAATTCCCCAGCGTGATATTATCAATTCCCAAAACCGCAATGTCCTCCGGTATTGTAAGCCCCTTCTCGTAAATTGCCCGGTAAACGCCAAGCGCTCTCTCGTCGCCGGATACAAAGAATGCCTCTGCATCGTGGGAATCTAATACCTCCTTGGCCTTCCGATATGCCTTCTCTACGGTATCAATCCCGGAAAACACATAATACTGCTTCCCCCGCTCTTTCATCGCCGTCTCAAAGCCCTTGATTCTATTGTGGGTAGACAAGAATTTCTTCTCGCCGATAAACAGAACAATCTTTTCAAATCCTTTATCGGCAAGGTATGCTCCGCCTCGGTAGCCTACGTCGAAATTATCCAAACTCACAGAAGGAACCTCCGGATTAACCGGCTCTCCGAATACTACGTAAGGAATATTGTGGTTCTCAAAATAATCCACCCTTGCATCCTCTACTATGTTCTCCAGCAGAATCGCCCCATCAGCGATACCGCTTGCGATCAGATAAAAACCATCGGTCTCGTCTTCCTCAAACCGCTCGCTGCTAGAAGGAGAAAGAACAACCTTCATGGACTGCTTCTTGGCATAAGTAAACAAATGCTTCAGCATAATTGTATGCCAGATGCTTAGATGTTCCTCGTGGTGGCGCTCTGCAAATACAACAATAATGTTGGTCCGGCTTCCTTTCAGACCCCGGGCAAGCATGTTAACCTGATAGCCCTGCTCCTTAATGGTATTCATAACTTTCTCCCTCATGGAATCACTCACATTCGGACTGTTATTTAATACCCGGGAGACTGATTTAATGGATACTCCGCATGCATTGGCTATATCAACAATTGTAACATTTCCCACTGGTTTCACCTCTTTGTCCTACGTTGTCATTATAGCCTCTGCTTATATAATTTACAAGAACTTTTTTCACTTTCATGATTATCCCCAATTTCTCCTATTGGTTTTTGTCTATTATTCACAAAGATAAACTCTCATCTTTATCTCTTTTTCTTTTCCTCAGCCAGAAGCGCCGCTCCGATCGCCCCGGCAAACCTGCCGTCCGCCGTAGGCTCCACCTTCTTTCCCAGCTTCCGGGAAAGGATCTCGGTAAAGTACGCGCTGTTGCTGAGTCCCCCGGTAAGGATGATCCGCTCCGACAAATTCTTTCTTCCCGCAAGCTGCGCCACCTTCGCAGCTACAGAATCCACCACTCCGGCGGCGATATCCTCGCGCTTCTTGCCCTCGCCGATGTAATTGATCACCTCGGACTCTGCGAAAACCGTGCAGAGGGAGCTGATCGACAGCACATCTCCGGTCCCGGCCATGTCAAACAGCTCCTGTATGGTCACTCCCAGCCGGTTTGCCATAATCTCTAAGAATTTCCCGGTTCCTGCCGAGCACTTATCGTTCATCAGGAAGTCCTGAACCATGCCGCCGGAAACCAGTATCACCTTGGTATCCTGTCCGCCCACATCGATAATTGTGCAGTCGTCCCCGGCCATCTCTCTGCCGCCTCTGGCATGGCAGGTAATCTCCGTGATCACATGGTCGGCAAAATCCACGGCGATCCTGCCGTATCCGGTGGCCACCACCCGCACGTCCTCGGAGGCTGTATCGATCCCCTCCGCAAGAAGCTTTTCCCGGATCGTCATGGTGGTCTCCTTGCTGCTCCATCCTGTGGGCAGTACAAACATAAGCTCCTTGTCTCCCCGGACTGCCGTCTTAGAGGCTGTAGAGCCGATATCTATTCCTACATAATACATGAATATTCTCCTTTAGCGTCCTTTTTTCTATTCTGAGACAGGCTCTGCATCCTTAACAGTACCTGTCCCTGCGGGGATTGAAATCCTTCTCCACTTCCGCGATCTTCAAAATCTCAATCTCCTTTTCTTCTGCTGTCTCCCTGATCTGATCCAAGTCATTTCCCTCCACCATCAGTGATACGCCGCAGCATTTACTCGCACTTCTGGGGGTAGGGGCAATGACCGCCCGAACCCCCAGTTTCTTTAATTCTCTGTATAGCCGCATGGCATTATCATGATTGGGAAACAACACGTAATGCTGAATGTCCGGCATGGCATTTCCCTCTTTCATTCATCCTATACTGACATATCCTCCATCTGGCAGCGCTGTATCGCTAATTATTCAGCATTTCCACAAAAGCGCTGACTCTGGTGCGGAGCTGCTGTGCGTCGCTGTCTGTATAATCCGTCTCAATTCCAAGAACCGGAATGCCTTCTTCCTTCAGCGCCCGCTCTACAAAATATCCTTCCGTGTCATACAGGTTACAGAACTTCAAGTTCACGTCAATGATGCCGTCAACCTTGTACTCCTTAGCCAGACGGATGATATCGTCAATCCTTGCATGGTTCGGAGTAAAGCATGCGCAGTTAATGCCCATATAGCGCTCTGCGATCGCGTCGATCTGGTCTTCCACCGTCTCCTTTGTCTCGTCCACATAGCGTTCGAAATAACGCGTTCCGGTACACATCTCTTCACAGACAACCACCGCGCCGCTGGTCTCAACGATATTATGGAGCTTCCAGTTCGGAATCGCAAGGGGCGTTCCGGTCAGCATGATCCGCTTGGTTCCCGCCGGTACTACACTTACGCCGTCCGCGATCCGCTTCTCCAGCTCGTCGCAGAGCTTGTTGGTCATCTGGGCAAATCTTGCCGGATCGTCATAGAATGCGATCTGGGAAATAACCAGCGCGTCCGTTCCGCTGATCGGCACCGTTCCACTCTTGCGGCACTCATACAGCCTTGCAAGCGCCTTTCTCTTATTATTGATCAGCTTAATGCTCTCCGCCAGCTTCTCGGCGGTTACTTTATTTCCGGTAAATTCCTCCACTACGTCTTTGAGCGCGGTAATCTCTTCCGCCCACGCTTTCACATCCTTCGCGCGCTTCATCTGGGGCAGATCCATCACATGAACCGGAACGTCCTCCGCAAGGATCTCCCACGCCTTCTTCTTGCCGTCGCAGGTGGTCTCGCCGATGTACATATCTGCAATTCTGAAGAATGGGCAGGTACGGTCTAACCTTGCGCCTACGGATGCCTTAATTAACGGACAGGTATTGGTCGGAAGAACCTTCTCCCCTCCCGGTACCCAGAACTGAGAACCGCCGCAAAGCCCTGTGGCGATCGCGTCTGCCGCGAAGATCACCTCGTCCGGCACGTAAACGCAGAAGGTTCCAAACACCTTGCCTCCCTTTTCCTGATGGGCGATCAGCTCCGACGGACGGATGCCGTGGATGTCCGCAACTACCATATCATAATAATCCATTCCCTCCGGACGGTTCTCCTGTGTCAGAAATACGTCTCCTACCGCCTGTGGGAGTACTGCGCATAATTGATCGTGCAGCTCCAGATTCATCCCCAGTTCTTCCCACATTTTGTGATTATCAGCCATGTAATGTTACCTCCTAATTGATATATTTCCTATAATTTGCTCTTTTAAGAGTAACATTTTTATGCAGATTCAACAATGCGTTTAACTGTTTTTCCTATTCAAACCATCTATAATCACACGATCTTATAAATCGTTTCTATACACCGGTCTATTTCCTCCCGGCGGTTGGCGGCGCTGAATGCAAACCGCACGGTTCCTCCCGGAAATGTGCCAAGGGACCGGTGCGCCGCCGGAGCACAGTGTAAGCCTACCCTTGTCATAATTCCCGCTTCCTGCTCCAGCTCAAATGCGGCCACCGCATTATCCTTAGTCTGGAAATCCAGCGACACCACCGCCACCCGGTTTTCGCAGGTCCTTCGCCCCACTACCCGGACTTCCGGAATCGCAAGAACCTTCTCCAGAAAATACGCCGTAAGCTCCATCTTCTCCCTATGTATCTTCTGGATCCCTTCCTGCTCCAGATAAGTTAACGCCGCATGGAGCCCGGCAATTCCCGGAAGGTTCATCGTCCCGCTCTCGTATTTATCGGGAAGACTCTCCGGCATCACAAGGGAATCCGACAAACTTCCGGTTCCTCCCGCGATCAGGGGGCTCATTTCTCTATCCAGACGCTCCGAGATCAGAAAACCGCCGATCCCCTGCGGGCCAAGAAGCCCCTTATGTCCTGTAAACGCCAGAAAATCAATCCCGCATTTCTCCATATCGATATCCAGAGTCCCCGCTGTCTGGGCGGTATCCACCGCAAAGATCAGCCCGTGTTTTTTGCAGAGCTCCCCGATTTCCTGAACCGGAGTCACGGTTCCGCATACATTTGACGCGTGGGTCACCAGAACCGCCCTTGTATCCTTCCTAATACATGCCTCGATATCCTCCGGCTTCAGGTTGCCCTCACTGTCAACCGGCGCGGCGGTATAAGATACCCCGCTTCTCTTTAACTGCTCTAACGGGCGCATCACCGCATTGTGCTCCATCCCGGTCACCACGATATGATCGCCGGGGCGCAGGAAACCCTTCAAAAAGAAATTCAGGGAATAGGTTACATTCGGCGTAAACACTACTCCCTTGGAATGGCGCGCATGGAAAAGTTTCGCAAGCTGCTCTCTGGTATCTAACACCATGCCCTCAATCTCATACGCGCCCTCATAATTGCCTCTGTTGATATTAAATCCGCCATGTGTAAGCAGATCCGCCATGGCCTCCGGCACCCCCGGTGCCTTAGGCCATGATGTACTGCCGTTATCAAAATAAATCTTATCCATAATAATACCCTGATTCTCTTCAAATACACGTTTCTTCCATCAACGCATGAATACATGAACGCACTTCGATTCCGCTTCGCTCCATCTCAGTGTTCGTTTCATTACCATTCGAACTTCTTCTCGAAGTAGGCGTTCAGGTCTTCGATCTTGACGCGCTCCTGCTCCATGGTGTCCCTGTCGCGGACGGTTACTGCTCCGTCTTCCTCTGAATCAAAATCGTAGGTTACGCAGAACGGCGTCCCGATCTCGTCCTGACGGCGGTAACGCTTGCCGATGTTGCCCCGCTCGTCGTACTCGCAGTTATATTTTTTAGAAAGCTGTGCGTATACCTTCTCCGCGCCGTCCTTTAATTTCTTAGAAAGAGGAAGCACGCCGATCTTCACCGGCGCAAGAGCCGGGTGGAAATGAAGGACGGTCCGCATATCCGGCTTCTCCTCGGTTCCGATATTTTCCTCGTCGTATGCGCTGCAAAGGAACGCCAGCACCATACGGTCTGCCCCAAGGGATGGCTCGATGACATAGGGAACATACTTCGTCTTCTTCTCATCGTCAAAATAAGTAAGATCCTGCTTGGATACTTCAATATGCTGAGACAGGTCGTAGTCTGTACGGTCTGCGATCCCCCACAGCTCGCCCCAGCCGAATGGGAACAAAAATTCAATATCCGTCGTGGCCTTGCTGTAGAAGGACAGCTCTTCCTTGTCATGGTCGCGGTAACGGACTTCCTCGTCCTTAAGCCCCAGCGCGCTCAGCCAATCCAGACAGTATTTCTTCCAGTAAGCAAACCACTCAAGATCGGTGTCCGGCTCACAGAAGAACTCCATTTCCATCTGCTCAAACTCCCTTGTACGGAAGGTGAAATTGCCCGGGGTGATCTCATTACGGAAGGATTTTCCGATCTGGCAGATGCCGAAGGGAATCTTCTTCCTTGAGGTACGCTGTACATTCTTAAAGTTTACAAAAATGCCCTGCGCCGTCTCAGGCCGCAGATACACCACGTTCTTTGCATCCTCCGTTACCCCTTGGAAGGTCTTGAACATCAGATTAAATTCCCGGATCTCTGTAAAATTATGTTTGCCGCAGGTTGGGCAGGGAATCTTATGCTCCGCAATAAAATCCTGCATCTTCTCATGGCTCCAGCCGTCAATGCTGTCGCCGATATCGATCCCATTCTCATGGGCAAAGTCTTCGATCAGCTTATCCGCGCGGAAACGCTCATGACATTCCTTACAATCCATCAAAGGATCGCTGAACCCCCCTAAATGGCCGCTGGCGATCCATGTCTGGGGATTCATCAGAATCGCGCAGTCAACGCCCACATTGTAGGGAGATTCCTGCACAAACTTCTGCCACCATGCCTTTTTCACATTATTCTTAAGCTCCACGCCCAGATTGCCGTAGTCCCATGTATTTGCAAGACCGCCGTAAATCTCAGAACCCGGATATACAAATCCCCTTGATTTCGCAAGCGCTACTATTTTTTCCATTGTCTTTTCTGTCATCCGTTTATCCTCTTTCTTCTTTATTTATATGGTTTTGGACAGCCGCCAAAAAGCTCCTACTTTTTGTCTCGCCATACGGCTCAATCCAGCCCTTAACGGATATTATAACTTTTACTGTGTGACTTTTCAAGTCATCTGTTTCAAACTCAATATTCCTCACTATTTCATTTGTAAATTTACATCTTCCCTCTATTCTACTGCTATCAAACTATCCTTAAAGGCATCTGGGTACGACAACCTCATAATAACTTTTGGAAACACAATAACATAGGCATACACCATTCCTTCGCCAAAACGGTCATGCAATAATTTTTTACCATCTGGACAAAAACAAACCTCATCCGGCAAAGACTTTAAATATGGCAATTCAAAAATCTTTGCAGAATATTCAGGAAATTCTGCTTCAATCGCAACAACCCGCCCTTCTCCAAAGACTTCATGTTTAACAGTAGCTCCTGCAGGGATTAGAAGTTCTTCTGTATCTTTGTGCATAACAATATTATTTGTCATTTCAGATGCTTTTTCGGAAACGGCTGTATCAATATACCGCTTCCATGCAGGCGCTTCTAAAATATCTCTGCGTGATTCACATTTAACGATCAAATCTCTAAGTTTTTCAGGATTTGCCTTGTCCGCCTCAAACATTGCAACAAAGTATTTCTGAAACTGTCTTAATGTTAAAGGAACAATATCTAACCGCTGTTTCACATCACCCTTTGCATACCAAATACCATGTCTGAACGTCTCTGCTGTATTTGTGTCGATGCGAATAGCAATAAACAAACCATAGACGGGTTTATCATACTTTAAGACAGCATCGGAAACATGCCGTCTAACAGGCTCACCCTCCATTGCTTCTTGACGGGAGGATGTAGACATAGTAACTTCCGTTAAGATTGTGAAGTCATTAAATTCACAATACAAATCGCCTTTGCCCCCGCCAGCAACCGATACCGGCATAAAATCCGAATCCAATTTGAATCCACGGACTTCATAAGGCTTATTGACCATATGATTAATCGCCAATGCTGCACGCCAGAGCGTCCATTCAAGATATACTGGTGTTTCATCCTTCGGTACTTCAATGGCACTATCCTCGTCATAAACCAGTTTTCCGCCGCCTTTAATCAACAGGGTCATATAATCTCGGATTTCTTCCCACTGACTGCGCTGATCCCTAGCATACTGAATTTCATCCGTCTGAGCAAGAATATTTTCAAGTCTCCGCCTCGCAATGTTGACCTCCGTCGAGGTTTTCAACGGAAGATCAGAAATATCAAACTGAATATGACGCCCTCGCATCTGCCTAACTAAATCGTCCAACAAAAATTTTGCAACATCTGCATTATCGGTAGGCAGAGGCGCACCAGTGCAAAGCAGTTTGTATTGCTCCATAATAGTTCCTGTATTTGCTGTAGTTTTGGCAAGCTTTTCTGCCAAAAAATGCTTTGTAGGTACAATGATCAAACCTCTGCCTTTGCGCCCAAGTATACCGGAAATGCGAAGGTATCGCATATTCATATCACTATAATCCAAAAAATTATCCGCTTTTTTGTCATAATTTTCGCTTCTTTTAGCAATCTCTTTCTTATCAAAAGAACGCTTAGTCGTAGCTACAGCTCTACGCTGCCTTAAATCAAGAATACTGTCAACCACTTCTTCTAAATTATAGCTGGGATTGGTGGTATGTCCCCAAAGAGCAAATTCGATTCTGCTCATTTCAGAGGAGCCTGTACGTCTTTCAAGTTCCAGCATAATCGCCAGCAGCCATCTTAATGGAGAAAAATAGTGCGCCCCATCCGGCATAACAAATTGCTCTACACTCATTGCCCGGAGATAACATTCCTGCACCGCAGGGTATGTATCTGCTTTCAAAAACGCTCTGCCAAAAGGCGTAATATCATCCAATGTCCCAAGTTCTTCTTGCTGGCCATCCTTTTTCTGAACCTGTGGATAAATCAAACCATTTTTAGCAAACATCAGACGCCATTTACGAGCATGACTGCCAGAACTATCCTTTCCCTCTTCATTCTGAATGATGCCTTTCTCATCAAGCAAATTCATAAATCCAAGTTCATTTTCACGACCATGAAGATGTCCAACATACGCAGAATTAGCAAAAACAGAGAAACCTTCCTTGATACGGTTGGGGTTACGCAGACCAGTATTGCCTACCAACCATATTTTAATATTTTCACTCATTGCAAACCTCCAATCAATATCCGACAAAAAGGTATTCTTTTACAGAGTTTCTATGCGTCTTTGCATCGCTTTGGTTTCCAAACGAATACTTGTAGTCAATCGGAATGACTTCCACATGTTGCTTATACTTTGAAATCATTGCAACCATTTCGTCTTGTGTAGGCAAGCTATTAGAAGAATAAGAAATAATCAAAATACTATTAGCAAATTTCTTAAATAACTGATCAAAAGCGTCTGCTGCACCTTTGCGACTGGCAAATGGTGTAGGATAAGATCTGAATTTCTTGGTCTGTGTATGCTGCTGAATTTCAACACCTTCCCAATTACGTGCAAGCCCTTCTACAAAATGGTATCTACGGACATATTCATTATCAGACAAGGGGGAGTAATATGGTGGGTCAATATAAACCAAGTCCGCTTGTTCCACCTTCAAATCCATTGCATCGCCATGTTTTGAACAATTGATCTGACCGTTATCAAATACAGCCATGTTAACCGCTTTAACAGCTTCCAAAAATTGCTGCGCAAGCGTCTTTTGTAAATCTTTACGCCCATCATTATATCGCTGCCCTGTATAGGTAAAAATCCCACGGGGGCGCTTTTTCATACAAGCACGAATCAATGCGGACATTGCTATAGCATGCTTGTATGGATCCTTAATTTCAGCAATATTAGTACGAAGCGTATCAATCAAATCATTTTCTTCATCTGTGTAGTATAGATCTTTGAAAGTTGACACCACAAAATGATCTGACTCTTTATGTTTAAACAGCAGTTCTTTTGCTTCTTCTAAGGGCAAGATAACAGAATTATTTTCCACCATTGCCTTAGTAAATATTGCAGACATTACCATATAGTCATTACTGACCACTGCTTTACCTTGTGCTTTAAACATATATCCAACAATACCAGAACCGGAGAAAAGATCAACAACGGTATCCACCTTAAATTGCGAGGCGGCTGACCATATTTCAGACAACAGCTTACTTTTTGAACCCATGAAACGAGTAGGTGGATAAGCCAATACCTGCTCTGGCAAGGGCTGTGAAAGTGTCCTAAATAAAGAGCCTTGCTTCGGAGGAATTGTGACAATAACATCCTCGCCCTTACGAGCACTTCCCTTACAAGAAATGTGACGTTTGGTCTGAATAACCTCAATATTAAACGGCGCATATAGATCATGCACCAAAGGATGGTTGGAATTTGTTAAAAGAACATGACATCCCCGTTCATGAAGAGTCATAATCATCTTCGCTAGCTTAATATGGTCTTCTTCAGAAAACTGCTCTTTGGTATATCTCTTAAAATCAGCATTCTCCGAAATAGGCAAATATGGTGGATCAAGGAACACAAAGTCTCCCGGCTGAGCATAGTGCTCCAAAACAAACAAGTAATCGCCACACAAAATTTTTGCTCTTTTCAATACGGCAGATGCCGTTCTCAATCCATCCTCGTCACAGATCTTTGGATTTTTATATTTGCCGTAAGGAACATTAAACTGCGCCTGTTTATTGACACGATACAAGCCATTAAAACATGTTTTGTTCAAGAATATCGTTCTTGCTGCGGCTTCTGCTTTTGGAAGTGTCGTCCACTCCTGACTACGGGTAGAATAAAACATCTCGGAAGTATTTTCGTACCGCTTAAGGTATTGAATTACATCTTCCACATGATCGGCAATTTCCCAATACATATTGATCAATTCGGGGTTGCTGTCTGCAATAACTGCCTTTTCCGGCTGTAACGCAAAAAACATTGCTCCGCCGCCAAAAAATGGTTCAATATATCGGCCATAGGAGATCGGTACTTTCGGTAAAAGATCGCCTAACATCTGTGTCTTTCCACCCGCCCATTTCAAAATAGGCTTGCCCTGAACAGGGACTGCTTTTTCAGCTACTTGTTCTGCCACTATACTTGCCTCCTTTCGTTTTATAGATTCCTGAACCAATTTCCATTATGTCGCTAATGTCACATTGTAAAACGGTTCAATTTTCCCCATCACATCCTTGATAACATTTTCGTTTTTCCCAATTTCACCATTGAAGCATGGCTAATACCTGCCACAGCATACAAATCTTTTTTCTCCATATCTCTATCAATCAATAATTTCCAAAGTTTTCTAAATAATATATTTCCCACAAGCCGCCTGAAGCATATGCTTTTTCTGCCGCGTCTGCCTTCCGGCTTAACTCTTAACGGATATTATAACTTCTGCGGTATGACTTTTCAAGGTTTTAAGCATAATCCACTTCTTCCAGAAGCGTTTGAAGCAACATCAGATGATATTCTTCGTCCTTAATAATCCTTGCCAGTACCGCATTTACATAACAGTCATTGATCATTCTTATATGCGCCTCATACTGATTGATCGCTGCTTTTTCAGCCTCCATATCTGCTAACAGCATTTTTTTAACATTATCCGGAATATTTAAATATCCCGGCGTCCACATCTGCCGTCTTCCGCCTCTCATTTTCGCTATAAAATCCACCTGTCCTCCCAATAGAATAATCATTTCCCCCAATTTCTGCAGGTGGACCATCTCCGCTGATGCAATTCCCAAAAGCGTCTGCGCCGTCTGACACATGCCGTAAGACAAGCGGTTTTCATTGTTAATATACTGCGTTATCGCAGACAGTTCCGATACGGATCCACAGTAATCTACACTGAGCAAATCGGCATAGGCGCGATTCTTCTCTTTTACTTGGATCGGCGGATACGGCAGATCCATCATAATTGGTTTTATACCTGAAAAATTACATGTATTGGACAGAGGCTTTATTTTTTCTACCATATGAATCATCTCTCCGAATATAACCTTTGTAATAATATATGCTTATTGAACTATCAATGTTCAATAACATATACTTATTGAACTACTAACGTTCAATAAGGTATACATATTGAACTACTAATGTTCAATAACATATACATATTCTTTAAGATGGTGCAGTTTTCAGCTCTGCCTGCTTTCTCTGTTTTCTCCATTTTCCCTATGATTTTATAATTTCATACTCTCCAGTATTTCTAACGACTTAAACCTCTTATCCACATACACGTCCAGATACCGCTCCATTACCGTCTCAAGCTCCTTAAGAACCGCTTCCGACACGGTAAAAGTATACAGCTTCTCCACACTGGAACCGACGATATACTGCAGCGCATGCCAAGTGGAATCCTGAAGCTCCATACCGTCAAACACACCGCCGACACACTCTTCGCAGACCTTCCCGCCCTTTTTCACGCTGAACTGCCCTTCTCTATCGGTATCTCCGCACACCACACACTGAAACACCTGCGGCGCCTCTCCATTGATGCAAACCGCCTTCAGCTCAAAGATACGCCGCACCAGCCGGTTGGGAATGCTGTCCTTTAGAACCGCCCTAAGGGACTGGTACAAAAGCTTTAGCATCTCCCTCTCGTCATTTGCCTCCCGGCAGTAATAATCCGCAATCTCCATAAAATAAAAGCCGTAATAAGCGCCCTCCATATCTTCCCTGAGCTCCGCGAAATAATTAGAAATAGAGGCCGACATCAGCGTATAGGATGTCCGCCCCTCATAGACCGTAAATTCTCCAAAGGAAAGAGGCATCACGCAGCCGCTAAGGACGCTTCCCGGTTTTCGCGCCCCTCTTGCAAATGCTGATATCTTGCCTCTTTCCCTTGTCAGCAGTACTACCCGCTTATCATACTCACCGATGGGCATGGCGGATAGAATCATACCCATTACCGTTATCTGGTTCACTTAAAATTTCCCCTGTTCTCTCAGCCGGACCCTGTCCGTATTTTCTCATTACCTTCGCGCAGATCGCGATTCCCCGGTAATTCAAATAATCCTGCACGCTTCCCGATGCCATAAATTTGTTCCAGTACTGTTCTTCCATAGACTCACCTCATCCTCTGTTATAAGAATTAGGTTGTCCTATGGAAGGGGCTTTTTATTCGTCTTCCCGGTATCCAAAATTTTTCACAAGGAAATCGCTGTCTCTCCAGTCCTTCTTCACCTTCACCCAAAGCTTGAGATTTGCCTGTAAATTCAGCATTTTCTCAATCTCGTACCTTGCCGTGCTTCCAATCTTTTTCAACATATTTCCTTGTTTTCCAATAATTATCCCCTTGTGGGAATCCCGCTCGCAGATAATCGTGGCGTCAATGTGCATAACCTTCCCTTTTTTCTTCATACGGTCGATCACAACGGCGATGCCGTGGGGGATTTCCTCATTCAGGCAGTGCAGCGCCTTCTCCCGGATCAGCTCCGCCACGATCTGACGCTCCGGCTGATCTGTAACCGTATCCTCGTCGTAAAACTGCGGCCCGTAGGGCAGATAGCGGAATACCTCTTTGACCAGCTCGTCCGTATTATCTCCATTCCTTGCGGAGACCGGAATGATCTCCGCAAAGTCATAGATATCTTTATAAGCGGAAATGGACGCAAAAACTTCTTCTTTCTTTACCATATCTACTTTATTAATAACCAGAAGCACCGGCGTCCTTACCTTCTTAAGCTGCGCTGCGATATGCCGCTCCCCGGCGCCGATAAAGGTGGTGGGCTCCACCAGCCACAGCACCACGTCCACCTCGTTTAAGGTCCGCTCCGCCACATTGACCATGTAACTGCCGAGCTTATTCTTCGCCTTATGGATCCCTGGCGTATCCACGAAAATAATCTGCCCTTCCTCTCTGGTTAAGACCGTCTGGATCCGGTTCCTTGTGGTCTGGGGCTTATTGGACGTAATTGCGATCTTCTGGCCGATCAAGTAATTCATCAGCGTAGATTTCCCCACATTCGGCCGCCCGATCAGCGTCACAAAGCCCGATTTATAATCCTTTCTCATGGTATCTCCCTTAACTTACGTTCTTTTCTCCCGGTATGTCAGCTATGCCCCCTCATTTTGAGGTTCTGCGGCCCACATGTTCCGGCTCCCACAGATTGACGGAACATAGCTGCCGCATGTCCATCAGACTGAAACCACATTAAAATACGGTAACCGTATCGAACATATCCTTCGCTTCCTCAATTTTCTCCTCGCTTCCGATAACGCAGAGCTGGTCCGCCTTCATCATCGCCTCCACAACCGGCGCAAGCCTGCGGATATCGTCCTGATCCGCCTCTAACACCTGCCTGCGCTCCTCCCGGAGCATATCTTCGCTCACATGGTTCATATACAGGTTTAAAGACCGGTCTCCCTTCAGGGACGGCGTCATAGGCTGATCCAGATTGCTCATAGTGCCGATTACATATTTATTCATATCATAATCACTGACCGTAAAGTTCCTTAGATACTCTGCCACGCCTTCGTAGACTTCGATGGTCCGGGCAAGGTTCGGATCCCGGTAGGATACAAAAAAGCCTTCCCCAATCCGGTTAAAGCTGCTCATACAGCCGTATGCCCCGCCTTTCACCCGGATATTCTGCCACAGATACTCGTAGCCCATAATCACCTTCAGCACCTGAAGTACGCCGGTATAAGACGCTCCGCCATCGATAAAATTACCGCATCTTGCCACATACTGTACTTTAGAAGCCGTCTTAAAGCCTTCATTTAACTTCTCACAGTGAATGATGCACCGGTCTGTTTCTCCAAGCTTTACTTCCTCTGTAAATAAATCTTCTGCAAAGTCTTTCACCTCTGCCTTAAGAGCCGGAAGCCCTTCCCGCTCCGCCGTGTAGCTGATCATCATATGATCTGCCCGGAACAATGCTTTGGCCAGTTTCTCAAGATTGGAAATTAGACTTTCCTTCTCCGCTTCAAAATTCTTCTCGATATAAGAAACCTTCTGGTAGTAACTGATTCCATTCGTCATATCCTTCAGCTTCGCCGACGGAGACGCGTAAGACTGCGCCCGGAGCGCCGCCGTCACATGGCCGTTAGACGTAAACCGCATCAGAAGTCTTGATGTAGTCATAGCTAAAATCTCTTTTAACCGCTTCTCATCCCCAAGCTTTGATTTGGTCAGGATCTCCTTCATCATGGCAAAGGCCACAGAAAGCTTCCCATATAAGGATTTTGCCTTGATCTCAAAGGTGGCCTTAAACTCCTTCTCACGGACCTTCGTCACATCCGGATACAGCTCCATGGAAGTGCCGATCCCTCCCGTATACAGATTAATCTCATTAAACAATTCGCCATACTCATAATTCTCCGTATCAATAATGCCCAATACTCCCTGCAGGATCCCCACATAGGGAAGCAGCTCTTTCGGAACCTCTGACATATCAAAGAGCAGCGTCACATAGCCGATTCCATTGGTATCGATCTCATGAAAAACAACCGGGATATCTGCAATTTTCATTTCTTTATTGTAAATCGGCTGAGGTTCCCTTGAAATATCTTCTCTCCTAAGAACCGGGATCGTTGCTAAAGCTTCCTCGTCCGACGGCTCAGACTGGTATTCCTCCAGCGCCTTCGTCTGCGCTGCCAGCCCGCGGATTTCTTCCTTGCTCAGGCTGTTCTTATATGCCTGAAGCTTCTCGTGAAGCTCCTTGTCCATCCGGGCGGTGCGCCCCTGCTCCGGCTCCACAACGATAACCGCCCCATGCTGGTTGTCCAGCAGGTATTTGCGGACCAAATCCTCAAAATATCCGGTATGCATCTGGCTCTTTAAAAATTCAAAGGTATCTAACGCCTGAATATGCATAAAAGGCTCTTTCTCATCGTACAGCCAGCTATCCATAATCTGAAGTCCATACATCAGCCCCTTTGGATAGCGTCCATAGTCCGCCTCTCGGTACTGAAATTCATGATAATTGATTCCTGCCTCCAGCGCCTTCTTATCGATGCCCTTCTCTGCCATCTCTGCCAGCAGTCCCTCGATTAATTCCACAAACGCGCCCTTTTGTTCCGCGTTAGCATTCTTCGCTACCACGGAAAAGATCGGCTGGTAAATCCCATTGTCATAAGATCCCATAATATCCTTGCCGATTCCGGCCTCTAAAAGCACTTTCTTAAGCGGCGCTCCCGGCGCGGAAAGCAGCGCGTAATCCAAGATTTCAAACGCCAAATAAAGCTCCTTATCAAGACTTGTGCCGATCACCTTGTTATAGGATAAATAGGTATTGTCCTCTACCGGCTCCTCGCTGGTAATAGAATAAGGCAGCCTTACCTCCTTCATCTTAAGGAACGGCTCCTGATAACGGATCTTAGAATCAATTTTGATCCGGTCGAATTTGCTCAAATACTCCTTATCCAGCCAAATCAGCCGCTCTTCCATATCCATATCCCCGTACAGGTAAATATAGCTGTTGGAAGGATGGTAATATTTCTTATGGAACGCCAGAAACTGCTCATAGCTTAAGTTCGGGATCTCATCCGGGTCTCCCCCGGACTCAAAGGCATAGGAGGTATCCGGAAACAGCGAATTTAAGGTAACCCGGTCAAGCACTCCCTCCGGTGAGGAAAACGCGCCCTTCATCTCATTATAGACGACTCCGTTATACTCCAGATCCGCCTCCTCGCTCTCTAACTTATAGCTCCAGCCCTCCTGCCGGAAAATCTCCTCATGCTGGTAAATATTCGGATAGAACACCGCGTCCAGATACACATGCATCAGATTGCAAAAATCCTTATCATTGCAGCTTGCCACCGGATACACCGTCTTGTCCGGATAAGTCATCGCATTCAGGAAGGTATTCATAGAACCCTTCACCAGCTCCACGAAGGGATCCTTTACCGGGAAATTCTTCGAGCCGCAGAGCACCGAGTGCTCTAGGATATGCGGCAGGCCGGTGCTGTCCTCCGGCGGCGTGCGGAATCCGATGGAAAATACCTTATTATCATCCGCCGCCTCCATCAGAACTAGACGCGCGCCGCTCTTCTTATGCCTCAGAAGATACCCATGGCACTTCACATCCTTTAACTCCTGCTCTTTTATGACCTCATACTGTATTACATCTTTTACGCTCATCGAAATCTCTCCATTTTTATTTTATATTCTAACCAAATCTGATAAATCATTATACCAGTTCCTTATGAAAAAAGAAAGTGTTTACATGCTGTACTAAGCTGAACTGTTACCTAAAAGCCAATCAATTAAATAAATGGATTTAATCCCATCATAAGAACGGATGTAGCTTCGATCCATGGACAATATGATTTTTTCGTAATTATCAGATATCATGCGCAGGGACTTCAGTTCCCGTTCTCTTGTCTCCGGCGTCTGCATACTTTCCGTAACTTGGATATACAGCTTATCGCTTGGTTTTTCCGCTACAAAATCTACTTCTGTTTCTCTTACCTTTCCGATATAGACACGGTAATCCCGTCGGATCAGTTCTAAGAATACGATATTTTCCAAGATATGCCCCCGGTCGGCATCCCGGTAACCAAGAAGCATATTGCGAAATCCCAGATCAACGATATAATGCTTGCCCAATGTCTTCAAAAGCTGTTTTCCCTTTACATCATAGCGGCCTACCGTATAAAATACAAACGCTTTTTGCAGCATAGCGATATATTTATCAACGGTTTTGCCCGCCACATTTTTCCCCTTCTGAAGCTCTCCCTCATTTGATAATACATGGCCGATGCTGTTAGGGGAAGTAATACTGCCGATATTAGAACAGAGGAACAGCATAATTTTCTGGAGCATATTCTGATCCGCTCCGTCGTTTCGCTGAAGGATATCCCGCAGGACTACGGTAGAATAAATCCCCTCTAATGCCTGACTGATCCCCTCTTCGTTAAACTGGTACTCTCTTAGTATGGGCAAACCGCCAAACTGCAGATATCTCTGAAATTTCTCTTCCATTGTAACGGCGGAAGCAAATTCATAGAAAGATAAAAATTCCTTAAAAGACAAAGGCAGCATGCGGATTTCTACATATCTTCCCGAAAGCAGCGTGGAAAATTCCGTGGATAGTAAGTAAGCGTTAGAACCTGTAATATAAATATCCACATCAAAATCCAAGCGGAAAGACTCCACCGCTTTCTCCCAATGCTCGATAGCCTGAAGTTCATCAAAAATCAGGTATGTCTTCCCCTCCTTTGGAATGCGCCCACTTACATAATCATAGAAGGAAAGGTAATCGGAAAGATCGCGGTAACGCAAAGACTCTAAATTCATATGGATAATGTGATCGTCCGCTACTCCCTCATCCGACAGATACTGATGAAACAGGTCTAACAAGGTTGATTTCCCACATCTGCGGATGCCTGTAACGATCTTAACTAAATCCACATCCCTGTTTTGAATCAGTTGTTTTAAATATTCCGGTCGGTTTATTAGTTCAGCCATCATGCACCTCCTTGCATTTCTAATCCATATTATATCCGAAAACGGTAAAAAAGTCAAAAGTTTCAGACGTGCAAGTCAAAAACTATTAAAAATATATTTTTTCCAAATATTAAAGTATAAAACTATTCTACTATTTTCATATATGGACTTACATTTCAGTTTTTACAGATACCACCCATAATATACAAAAAGGGCAGACGATAGCTGGATATTGTTTTGTCACCCCGAAAATACCCACAGAAAAATAGTCCATATACTTTTTCGCTTTGTATATGGACTATCTTCCTATTTTTATAATTCAACTGAATTTAACTATGCGGCTTCCGCTCCGCTGCCGCCCCCAAAATTTCTCAGAATGATCAGCGTCAGAACCATCAGTACGATTCCCACTGGAAGCGCGATAAACGCTGTCTGTACAAATCCTGCCACCAGATAGGTCACAAAGGATACTGCCGCTACGGTGATCGCATAGGGAAGCTGTGTGGATACATGATTCACATGGTTGCACTGTGCTCCCGCCGACGCCATGATCGTGGTATCGGAAATCGGCGAACAGTGGTCGCCGCACACAGCGCCCGCCATACATGCGGAAATAGAAATGATCATCATCGTCTCATTGGTTCCCGCAAATACGGCAACTACGATAGGAATCAGGATACCAAAGGTTCCCCATGAGGTTCCCGTTGCAAAAGCCAGAAAGCATCCAACTAAGAAGATAATTGCCGGCAGGAAGTTCACCAGTCCGCCCGCTGCATTTTCCATAGCCCCGGCTACAAATTCAGCCGCTCCAAGGCTGTCTGTCATTGCCTTCAAGGTCCACGCCAGCGTCAGGATCAGGATCGCTGGCACCATTGCCTTAAATCCGTCCGGAATACAGGACATGCACTCATTAAACTTCAGAACTCTGCGCGCCAGATAGAACGCAATCGTAATCACAAATGCAAAGAAGCTTCCCACAGCAAGTCCCACGGAGGCGTCGCTGTTTGAAAATGCCGCAACAAACCCTTCTCCCTCAAAGAAACCGCCGGTCCAGATCATTCCGATGACGCAGAAGATGATCAGAGATACAATCGGAAATACCAGATCAATCACCTTGCCCTTGCTGCTTGCGATCTCTTCCTCCGCATTGGCATACGGCCTGTCTGGCGTCGTATACAGATCGCCTTTCTCCTGCGCATTCTTCTCATGAACCTTCATCGAGCCGTAATCCACATTCAGCACTACCAGCGTGATCATCATAACAATCGTAAGCAGCGCATAGAAGTTATAAGGAATCGCGCGTACAAAAATGGATAATCCGTCCTCGCCCTCTACAAATCCCGTTACTGCCGCCGCCCATGAAGAAATCGGCGCGATAATGCAGACCGGAGCCGCCGTCGCGTCAATCAGGTAAGACAGCTTCGCGCGGGAAATATTGTGCTTGTCCGTCACCGGGCGCATAACGCTTCCCACGGTCAGGCAGTTAAAATAATCGTCAATAAAGATCAGCACTCCCAGCAGGATGGTTGCAAGCTGCGCGCCCGCACGGCTCTTGATATGTACCTCTGCCCAGCGCCCGAAAGCAGCGGAACCGCCCGCCTTGTTCATCAGGCATACCATAATGCCCAGCACTACTAAGAATACCAAGATTCCTACGTTATAGCTGTCAGACAGCACTCCGATGATACCATCCTGAAAGACATGGGTAATCGTCGTCTCAAAGGTGAAGCCCGAATAGAACAGACCTCCAATCAGCACTCCGATAAACAAAGAGCTGTATACCTCCTTCGTGATCAGCGCCAGCACAATTGCAACCACCGGCGGAATCAGCGCCCAGAAGCTGGCGTACATAGACGGCACATATTCCTCCGCCTCTTCCGCAGCAAAAGCTATGGCCGGGCAACACAGCGCCATCATCATAACTACAGAAAATGACCATGCAATTTTCCTCTTAACGTTTCTCATAAACATCCTCTCTCCTTTGGTTTTTCTTTAGAATTTACCATACAAAAAGCAGAATTCCCTGCATGATAAAAAGTCATGAATAACGCTTCAAAAACGCCATTCATGACTCCAAGTCCCTCTGCATAAGGATACAAACATGAATCCCCGCACAGTTCAGATAGCGCTCCACATCCTCGTGACAGTACACAGCATATTCTGCTGTATCCCAGACAAATCCTCCGGCCAAGAATCCGCCTTCGGCAGTTTCCCCTTTCCCACGCAGCAGTCTGCCGGACTATCGCTGCAAGGTACTCTTAAAAACCGCGCCTCTATCAAGCTGTTATTCATATAGTACAGTTTTATCACTTTTACCTGTAAAAGTCAATAACCTCTTCGCCCGATTTTCTCTCCAAGCTTCACTTTTGTCTCAATTCCCCGCATCGAATGCTCCAGAATATCCGGATCCGGCTCTACTCTCCCTCCGCGGGTAATCAGAATTACCGTAGAGCCGCCGAAAGCGAAATTCCCTCTCTCCTGCCCGCGCTTCACAGAATCCGTCATTTCCCGATTCTCAATCCTTCCCACAAGCAAGGCTCCTACCTCCATCTGTATCACCGCTCCGAAATTCTCTGTCCTTATCACCGAATATTCCCTTGTGTTTTCCCTGTAGACCGGGATCCTGTCTCCCGCCGCCGGATTCACCGTATGAAATACTCCCGGTATCCTGCGCCGTACCAGCTCTCTCCCTTGATCCACATAAATATAATGATGGTAATCCTCCACGCACAGACGAAAGATCCATACATATCCGCCCGCATATTTGGACGCCAGACGCTTATCCCTCAGAAGACTTTCCAGCGTATAGCCCGCATGCTTTACCTGAAATTCTTCCCGTTCATTGATCTGATAAACACTAAGTCTGCTGTCACAGGGGCTTACAAAGATATCCGCAGCCGCCTCGATACGCCGGGCTCCCGGCTTTAATCTCCGTTTAAAAAAATCATTATAAGAGCGGAAGTTCTCTGACTCATACTCGCTCATATCAATTGCATGCCTCTTGACAAAGGGACGGATCACCCATCTAGAAACCTTTGTCTCTAACAATCGTCCTCCCACTTTGGACACAGCAGGCCGGATGAGCATACAGAGCAGCGTGCGCCCAGATTTATGGGAATACATCCACTCCAACAGCCTGTCCTGCCCGTCATTTTCCTGTTCAATTCTTCCTTTCCGATCCCAAGTCAAATGCATCTTCTTCCTCCCTACTTATAGAAATGCAAAAGCTTCCACCAGCTATGCCATACAAAGACGATAACCGCTACTGCCGCAGCCACCGCCGCAACCAGCAGAATCAGTTCCTTTACGGTGGGCTTACGCATTTTAAAATTCACGATAAACAAGATTCCGACCACAGCTACCAGTATGTGAAGTATCACAAGGAATGTTTGATAGTTCGGCAAAAGCGGTGAAAAGATAAATAAAAAGGGCAGCGCAATTGCCATGGAGGTAATAGGCAGACCTTGATAATACTTCCGATTCTCGTCTGTCTCAGCCTGACGTTTCGCCTCCATGACGTTATAATATGCCAAACGTATCAGACCGGCAAGCGCGTACAGCGTCAGAACAGCCATACTGTAAACGTATTTCATTCCCAGCCGGAAACAGATAAGAACCGGCAGGATACCAAAGCAGACCATATCGCTGAGCGAATCAATCTGAATCCCAAAGCTTTTCTCGTCCTCCGTACGGTTTTTCTTGGTTCTTGCAATCTTTCCGTCAAACATGTCGCAGAGACCCGATAAGGCAAGAAAAAACACCGCCCATCTTACATGGTTTACCGACGCGCAGAAAATCCCCGCCACCCCGGAACAAAACCCCAGATATGTAAGAATCACCGTATAATCATAAAAGCCTATCATATTAATTCCCCCAATTCTCATCTTTCAGTATGTCATGCTTTATTTATTTTATCCATCCACGTCCCGTAAATTTTCAAAACCGCGCTCCTTTTTCCAATAGAAAAACACAGCTCGGCTATAAGAATACCGCCTATCACGTCTACAATCACATGCTGCTTTGTTAATAGTGTCGAAATACAAATCAAAACTGCCGTTATACATGAAAAAATCTGATACCAGCGGGGCGTTCCCCGCCTATTTTTCATTCCGATAAAGCAGAGCCAGCTCTCAAGGCAATGGATAGACGGAAATAGATTGTCCGCCGCATCCGCCGAATATAAATATATCATTAACTGATTCCAAATTCCATCTATTTCTACCGCCGGCCGGGTATTCGTTGTGGGAAGCATAAGGAAAAAACTCATACAAACCAGCCTCGATAAGGACTCGCTGAGGAAAAATTGATAGGCTTTCTCCTTTTCCTGTCTTGCAAGCAGAATATAGCTGGCAGCCCAAAACAGATAGCTTCCCAGATAAATCAATACAGCCGGAGGCCAAAATGGAATCTTTCCGTCCAAACTGATTTCCAGATTATAGTGATACCATTCTCCCGCAATCGCCCTACTCCCAAAATAAGCGATCTGATTCAATAATAAAGCTAGGATGACGGGAACGAAACTGTATCCCGGAATCATCCCAGCCAGCATGTTCTGTTTCTTATCCATACGTCCCCCTGATGTCATTTCCACGTAAGTTTTATGCACGGAATATAGTATAGCAACAAATAAGCAAGCTCTCAATAATCCTTGCCAATTCTTTAGAATTCTTCATAAAATCTTAAATTCTACGCCTGTCCGGCAGGTTCCCTCTTCACCTGAAGCACCAAACTGATGCCAAAAGGATTGATAACGATACCGGAAGCCTCCTTTGTCAGAAACTTCAAAAATCCCTTCTCTGACACGATAAAGTTCTGAATCTTCATACTTGTATTGGCGCGCTGGAATTTCGCAAATTCCTGCAAATCCGTAAACAAAGGCTGCAGCGCCAGTCCATTCTTTTTCTTAAGCAGCGGCATTCCTCCATCTTCCAGTCTGGCGGAAATGTAATATCCTTCCCGGTAGTGAATCATCATCTCCTCGTAAAGCTCCTGTACCTCTTCCTTCCACAGAGCCGCCTGTTTGTTTCTAACCTTCTGAATATAATAAATAGCCGTCAGGTGAAATTCCGGATTCTCCACGTGGAATTTTATGGCAGGATCCGTCTTGAGCTGTCCTGCAATCTCGGCGGAAAATCTCGGCAGAGCGGGCCTCGTAATCAATCCGGACAGTTCCAAAAGCCTCTCCTCTTTGCTGCCTTTGTTTAATTTAACGGCGTTTACCCCTATGGGAAACAGACTTGAGAAAAATGCCAGCCGCTGCTTTACCGGCAGTTCCATGATCCGGATCAGATACCCCTCCTCCATCAGCTCCTTCCCGGCGCTCTCCGCCATTTCCCGGCTGTCAAATGCCAAAACCTCATCATCGCAGGTCTCATCGTCACATTCCACAAAGGGAAGTCTGGTGCTCTCCGACATGATTACATACAAGGGTTCCGCTTTCTGAAGCGTCCTTCCGGCCGTCTTTAGTTCCTCTGATAATTGTTCTTTCATATTTCAAACCTCTCTATACCTCAATCATAACTGTTCCCGCCGGCTCTCCTCTATAATACGAGCCATGATACAACCGGTATGGTAACTACCGACAGAATGGTCGTGATCGCTACGCCTTTTGAAGCCAGCTCCACATTGCGGTCGTACTGTCCCGCCAGCATAACCGCCATACTTGCCACCGGCGTCGCAAGCATGATCATGCAGACAGCCGTCAAAATCTCATTGGAGATAAACCGCCTGATGATCAGGGTTCCGATTACAGGGATGACCAGAAGCTTTACCGCCGCATAGGAGAGAAGCTTTTTATCCAGAAATAACTCCTTTAAACTGATGGCCGATAAAGAAATTCCGATTACCATCATGCTCAGAGGACCGGTAAGGCCGCTCAGTCCCGCGATCGCCGTTTTTGCAAATGCAGGTACCGGTACGGACGATAAATACAACACAACGGCGATCAGGCAGGAAATCACCCCTATATTCCAGATCTTCTTCCACTGGAATCCCTCCTCTTCTGCATCTTTTCCCCTTACCATGGCAATCCCATAGGTATAAATCAGCACGTTAAAGGGCAGCGTAAAAATAGCCGCATACAGCAAGGCTTCCTTTCCGTAAACAGCGGCAATTACAGGAAATCCCATAAAGCCTATATTATTAAAAGTTGTCATCAACTTATAGATTCCTTTTTCATCTTCCGACGCACGGAACACAACCGGCGCAAACCTGGCCAGTATCAAAAGCACCGCGAACATCAGCACAGCTATGACCGCAGTATTTGCAAGCTCTCTGCCGGAAACCTTTCCCTCGCCGCCCACAGCAGAGTTGAGCAGCAGCGCCGGATTAGCAATATTAATCACGATCCACGACAACATTTTCCCGGCCTTCGCATCCAGCGCGCCTCTTTTGCTTCCGTAATATCCCAGCATCATATATAGAAACAGTACGATCATTTGTTGTAACAGCAGCATCCCAAAACTCCTTTAAAAGACCCGCCGGCTTTCGCCAGCGGGCCTTTTTCATCCTATTCAAAATCCTTCCCTGCCATGCGCCGACGCACGGCAGGAACCCAATACTTTTTATACTTACTATTCCGCTCCGTACAGAGTAACAAGCTTCTTCAGATACTCGTATCTTTCCTTCGCTTCCCTCTCGTTCTGAGCAAACATTACTTCCGCCTTCTCAGGATTGAAGCGTGCAAGAGCATTGTAACGAACCTCTCCGTTCAGGAAGTCTTTGTAGCCTTCCATCTTAGGCTCTTTGCTGTCAAGAGTGAACTTGCCGCCCTCTGCAGCCGGGTTGAACCGGAAGTTGTTCCAGTATCCGCACTCTACCGCTAACTGTTCCTCGGTCTGAGCCTTGCTCATGCCCTTCTTGATACCATGGTTGATACATGGAGCGTAAGCGATGATGAGGGATGGTCCCGGATAAGCCTCCGCCTCTGCAATAGCCTTAACGGTCTGGTTAAAGTCAGCGCCCATAGCGATCTGTGCAACATATACATAGCCGTAGCTCATAGCGATACCAGCTAAATCTTTCTTCTTGATCTCCTTGCCGCCCGCTGCGAACTGAGCGATCGCACCGGTCTTGGTAGCCTTAGAAGACTGTCCGCCTGTGTTGGAGTAAACCTCGGTATCGAATACCATTACGTTGATATCCTTGCCGCTTGCAAGCACATGGTCAACGCCGCCGAAACCGATATCATAAGCCCATCCGTCGCCGCCGAATACCCACTGGGACTTCTTAGCTAGGAAGTCTTTATTCTTCACGATATCCTTGCAGATCTCGCAGTCGCAGCCCTCTAATGCCGCAACCAGCTTGTCTGTAGCGGTTCCGTTTGTAACACCGCTTCCATAGGTATCCAGCCATTCGCCGCATGCAGCCTTCACTTCTTCAGAAGCTTCCTCAGAAGCAGCCACCTGCTCAACCTTCTCCTTCAAACCTTCACGCAGTGCGTTCTGTGCCAGCAGCATACCATAACCAAACTCAGCGTTGTCCTCAAACAGGGAGTTGCACCATGCCGGTCCCTTGCCCTCCGGTGTTACGGTGTAAGGTGTGGACGGTGAAGAGTTACCCCAGATCGAAGAACATCCTGTTGCGTTGGCAATGTACATTCTGTCTCCGAATAACTGGGTGATCAGCTTCGCATAAGGAGTCTCGCCGCAGCCTGCGCATGCGCCTGAGAACTCAAGAAGCGGCTGTTTGAACTGGCTTCCCTTTACGCTGTTCTCTTTGAACTTCGTAACTACTTCCGGCTTAACTGGGATCTCCCTGCCGAAATCAAAGTAAACCTGTGAGCCGGCATTGGCTTCCATATTCTCCATAACCAGAGCTTTCTCGCCCTTCTTGCCCGGACATACATTCGCACAAGAACCGCAGCCTGTACAGTCATAAGCAGATACCGTCATGGTGAACTTCATTCCCGGCATACCGATCATATCCAGAGTCTTGATTCCCTCTGGCGCCTTCTCTGCCTCTTCTGCTGTAAGAGCTACCGGACGGATAACCGCATGTGGACATACATATGCGCAGCGGTTACACTGGATACAGTTCTCTTCCTTCCATACCGGGATATCTACTGCGATACCGCGCTTCTCGTATGCTGCAGAGCCGGATGGGGTCGTTCCGTCTACGTAATCCACAAAAGCAGATACCGGAAGGGAATTACCCTCCTGTGCATTTACCTTAGACTGAACATTCTTAACAAAGGCAACAACGTCTTCTCTTCCGCCCTTTACCTCTGGCGTGAACAGACCTTCGTCCTCACAGTCCTTCCAGCTTGCCGGAACCTCTACTGCGACTACCTGCTTCGCGCCAGCGTCAATCGCGTCGTAGTTCATCTGTACAATCTTGTCGCCCTTCTTGCCGTAAGTAGCCTTAGCAGCCTTCTTCATCAGGTCGATCGCCTCTTCCTCTGGAATGATAGCAGCCAGCTTGAAGAATGCAGACTGAAGAACCGTATTGATACGTCCGCCAAGACCGATTTCCTTACCGATCTTAATACCGTCGATGGTGTAGAGCTTAATATCATGATTTGCAATAAATGCCTTTACCTGTCCCGGAAGATGCTTCTCAAGCCCTTCCATATCCCATGGACAGTTCAGAAGGAAGGTTCCGCCGTCTACCAGCTCCTGAACCATATTATATTTGTTCACATAGGACGGATTGTGGCATGCCACAAAGTTCGCCTTGTGGATCAGGTAGGTAGATTTGATCGGGCTCTTTCCGAAACGCAGGTGGGACATGGTAACGCCGCCTGATTTCTTAGAATCGTAATCAAAATATGCCTGTGCGTACATATCGGTATTATCGCCGATAATCTTGATGGAGTTCTTGTTTGCTCCGACCGTTCCGTCTGCTCCAAGTCCCCAGAACTTGCAGTTGATGGTTCCCTCTGGAGTAGTAACTAACGGAGCGCCGGAATCCAGTGAAAGATTCGTAACGTCGTCCACAATGCCGATCGTGAAAATCTTCTTCTCTGTGTTCTTAAATACCGCGGCGATCTCTGCCGGCGTGGTATCCTTAGAGCCTAAGCCGTAACGTCCGGAAAGAACCGGAACTGCGTCGAACTTCGATTCCTTGAGAGCTGCCACAACGTCCAGATATAACGGTTCGCCAAGGGCTCCGGGCTCCTTTGTTCTGTCTAATACGCTGATGGTCTTAACCGTATCCGGAATTGCATCAATCAATGCAGAAGCGCTGAACGGCCTGTAAAGACGAACCTTAACAACGCCCACCTTCTCGCCTGCCGCCATAAGGTAATCAATCGTCTCGTCGATGGTATCGCATACAGAACCCATCGCAATAATGATCCTCTCTGCATCAGCGGCTCCGTAATAATTAAACAGCTTGTAATCGGTACCGATCTTCGCATTTACCTTGTCCATGTACTCCTGTACGATCGCCGGAAGCGCATCGTAATATGGGTTACATGCCTCTCTTGCCTGGAAGAAAATGTCCGGATTCTGAGCGGAACCTCTCTGGCATGGATGGTTCGGATTCAGCGCATGCTTCCTGAACGCATCGATCGCGTCCATATCCACCAGCTCTTTCAGATCCTCATAATCCCATGTCTCAATTTTCTGAATCTCATGGGAAGTACGGAATCCGTCAAAGAAGTTAATAAATGGAATGCGGCCCTTGATCGCTGCACAGTGTGCAACCGGAGTCAAATCCATAACCTCCTGTACGCTGGACTCGCAGAGCATCGCACAGCCGGTCTGACGGCATGCGTACACGTCTGAGTGGTCTCCGAAAATAGATAATGCGTGGCTCGCAAGAGCACGTGCGGATACGTTAAACACGCCCGGAAGCTGCTCGCCGGCTACTTTATAAAGATTCGGAATCATAAGAAGCAGACCTTGTGAAGCCGTATAAGTAGTAGTCAGAGCTCCCGCTGCCAGTGAACCGTGAACAGTACCTGCCGCTCCTGCCTCTGACTGCATCTCTGTAACCTGTACCTCCCGGCCAAAGATGTTCTTTCTGCCCTGGGTTGCCCACTCGTCTGTAGCCTCTGCCATAACAGACGACGGTGTGATCGGGTAAATCGCTGCAACATCAGTATAAGCATACGAAGCGTGAGCCGCTGCATGATTACCATCCATGGTCTTCATTTTTCTCGCCATTTTTCTTGTTCCTCCTTAAAATTGAAAGTGTTTTACCTGCCGGAAAGCCTGTCCAAAAAAGGCTGTTTTCCGGTATACCCGAAAGGGTATAAATAATTTTCGACGTATGTAATTATTATATCCTCTGGCCTGTAAAAAGTCCAGTCATTACCTGCTAAATTTTGTTTCTTTTCCAGTACATTTATCCATAAAATCAAGGGATCTTTTCTACGCTGTATTGTCAAAAAATCATCAATCCCAGCCATACATGATTAAAGGAAAAATAGCTGTCAGGCCCATATATGGATGAAGTTCTTATACTTCCAATTCCATATTCTGCATCTGACAGCTATTTTGCGGCAGTCCCTTACCGGCTAATCTATAAAATCATCCAAATCTATATCCAGATCAGAATCTATATTCCCCGATTCCGGCTCTGCTTCCGAGCCCTCCTCTCTCTCTGGCGGTCGCTCCCTTCTCCTGTGCCTGTGCATAGTCCTTCTGCGTTCAATGGCTTTTCTAACTTTCACAATAATAACCACAGAACACACTGTAAGAATCGCTGCAAGCACTCTGGATACTGCCCAGCCAATCCCCGGTAGCAAAAGCTGATCCGTTCTCAATCCCTCAATCCAGAACCTTCCAAATCCATAACCTGCCAGATATACCAGAAACATTTCTCCCTTAAACATCTGCCTTCTGCTATAAAACATCATAAATACCAGTACCAGCAGGCACCAGATGGACTCATACAAAAAAGTTGGATGCACCTGAATATATCCCAGCCCATCGGCCATCTCCATATGATCCCGCATCATCTGCGTTACATCCGAGCTTCTCACCGCATCCAGCGGCAGTCTCATGGCGAACAGCCCATTGGTATATTCCCCGAAGGCCTCTCTGTTAAAAAAGTTCCCCCAGCGCCCAATCGCCTGCCCCAGCACAAGCCCGAAACAAGCGGTATCCAGAAGCAATCCCGCGGCAAGCTCCCTTTTTTTTGCAAATACAAATACCGTAATGACCGCGGCAATTACGCCTCCATAGATCGCAAGACCGCCCTGCCGAATATTCAAAACACTCAGCAGATCATCTTTATACATTCTCCATGAAAAAACTACATAGTAAATCCTTGCGCCGATAATCCCAAAAATCACCGCATAAATTGCCAGATCAATATACACCTCAGGATTCTGCTTTGTCCGTTTCGCCCGGAGCGTCGCCATAAAAATACCCGCCAGAATCCCAATTCCAATGATAATCCCGTAAAAGGCTATATCAAACCCAAAAACAGAGATTGCTTTCCCAACATTCTTAAGATGAATCCCAAGATTCGGAAAGTCGATTGTCTTATGCATGTTGTCTTCTTCCTTTCCGCGTCTTTATCCTATACGTTAAAGCGGAAGAGCATAATATCGCCGTCCTGAACCACATAATCCTTGCCTTCCAGACGGATAAGCCCTTTTTCTTTTGCCGCATTGTGCGAACCACAGGCCATCAGATCGTCATATGCCACAACCTCAGCCCGGATAAATCCCCGTTCAAAATCTGTGTGAATCTTTCCTGCCGCCTGAGGAGCCTTTGTTCCCTTTGTAATCGTCCATGCGCGCACTTCCGGCTCCCCGGCAGTAAGATAACTAATCAGTCCGAGAAGACTGTAACTTGCCTTAATCAGCTTCTCAAGCCCTGATTCTTTCAGCCCCAAATCCTCCAGAAACATCTTCCGTTCATCATCCTCAAGCTCTGCAATCTCCTGCTCAATCTGAGCGCATACTACAAAAACCTCACAGTGTTCTGCCTCCGCATATTCCCGTACCGCCTGTACTCCCGCATTGGACGCGCCGTCATCCACAAGCTCGTCCTCTGTAACATTTGCCGCAAAAATCACAGGCTTTCCTGTCAGAAGATTATAGCTCTTAAACAACAGTTCCTCTTCTTCGTCCTCCAGCCCGTCAAAATTCTTCGCCAGCTTCCCATCCTCCAAATGAGCCTTGATCCTCTCCAAAAGCTTCAGCTCCTTGGCCGCGGCTTTATCATTCCTAGCCGACCTAACAGTCTTTGCAATCCTTCTCTCCAATACCTCAAGGTCAGAGAAGATCAGCTCCAGATTAATGGTTTCCACATCCCTCATTGGATCAATACTGCCGTCCACATGGACAATGTTGCCATCCTCAAAGCAGCGCACCACATGGACAATGGCGTCCACCTCCCGGATATTAGCAAGAAACTGGTTGCCCAGTCCTTCTCCCTTAGAAGCCCCCTTTACAAGGCCCGCAATATCTACAAACTCAATTGCTGCCGGAATAATCTTCTTTGTATGATACATCTCTCCCAGTACATCCAGCCGTTCATCCGGCACCGTAACCACTCCCACATTCGGGTCAATCGTACAGAACGGATAATTGGCAGATTCCGCCCCTGCCTTTGTCAGAGAATTAAACAGCGTACTCTTACCCACGTTGGGCAAACCAACAATACCAAGCTTCATCTATGCTACATTCCTTTCTCTCATTCTTCACTATCTGTCCCCGGTATACAAAGCGGCACCAAGGACACTGTATTTCATTATAACACTAGATAATTTCTCTGTCACGCGTTTCCATCAGGATTACAGCGCCGCAGGAAAATTCAATCACAACCTCGTCTTCTTCAAATTCATTGCTCACGCACAGGCTGTCACAGGGCATAAGCGTATGATTCCGCAACGGGTATTTTGCGCCTCGGATATTAAAACCTCTGATAATCTCCCCCAGGGGAAACACACTGAAATAAGGCCCAAAAGCCTCGTCCCTGAACAGATGAGTCTCCTCCCCGATCAGGCGAATCCGATTCTGCGGATCCAGTATCAGCGCCTCCACTCCTGCTTTGAACGGAATCATCAAGCTCTGTACATTTGCCCATAAATGATCAACTCTTCCTCCTGTAGCGCCGAGGATTATCATCCGTTCGCAGCCTAGAGTCACTCCAAGACGCACGGCAATCTCTGTATCCGAGGCATCCTTTATAGGATTGTACGCCCGGATGGGCACGTCTCCGCGTTCTTTATAATACAAGACAATCTCTTCCGGAAGGCTGTCAAAATCACCCACAATATAGCTTGGAAGAATTTCATGGCGATATAAAAATTCCACGCCCTTATCCACTCCGATGATACACGGCGCGTCTAGTTTCCCCAGTTCAGCAAGCGTCAAAGACTCGTCCAAAACTCCGCCGCTTATAATAACCGCAATCTTACTCATATTTCCTGAAAATCTCCATACATTTTCTAACATTCTCTCCAATGTCTCCGCTAAACACCGCAGAGCCTGCAACAAAAATATTTGCTCCGGCCTCTATAATCTCCGGCATATTCTCCAAAGTCACGCCTCCGTCTACCTGAAGGTCGATATCCCTGCCTGACTCCTGTATCATACGCCGGATATCCCGAAGCCTGTCCAAAGACTCCCGGATAAATTTCTGTCCGCCGGCTCCCGGATAAACCGACATAACAAGAATCATATCCACAATCTCAGATATTCACGCACAGCCTCAACCGGCGTATCCGGATTAATGGATAACCCGGCTCTAAGCCCCATATCCTTAATCTTAACCAGAACCTTTGCCACATCCGGACATGCCTCATAATGCACGGTAATCAGATCAGCTCCCGCGTCCCGGAATGCTTCCACATAGCGTATGGGATCCTGGACCATCAAATGGGCGTCCATAATCTGTCTGGTTGCCTTTCTTATGGATTTCATTACCGGTATCCCAAAGGAAATATTCGGGACAAACATTCCATCCATCACATCAAAATGGAGGAAAGCGGCTCCGTTGTCCTCTGTCTGCTTGATTTCGCTGCCAAGCTGTGTAAAGTCCGCTGAAAGAATCGAAGGTGCAATCACATACTTCATCTTTAAAATCTCCTTTTTTGTTTTATTTCTTTATACAATTCCAGATAATTCTGGTATCTTACCGAATGAATCTTTCCATCCGACAGCGCCTGCTTTACCGCGCAGTCCGGCTCATGCACATGATCGCAGCCATGAAACCTGCACTGTCCCTCATAAACTGAAAATTCAGGAAAGAAGTCCTTTAGCTCTTCCTTCTCAAAATTACCTGTATAAAGCGAACTAAAGCCTGGCGTATCCACGATATACGTATCCTCATCCACAGCAATTAATTCCGAATGCCTTGTGGTATGCTTTCCCCTGTCAATCTTTCTGCTGATATCTCCAGTCTCCATCCTGACCTCTCTCTGAAGGCAGTTGATTAACGAAGATTTCCCCACGCCGGAAGGTCCCGCAACCGTGGTAGTCTTTCCCTTAAGAAGCTCCTTAATCTCATCAATATGCTCCTGATACCTTGCGCTGACAAACTCTACTTTATATCCGGAGGGCCGATAAATATCTCCCAGCCTCTCTAATTCTTCTTCCCCGGCAATATCCAGCTTGTTAAAACACAGAATAACCGGGATCCCCTTCTGCTCCATCATAACCAAAAACCGGTCCAAAAGATTCAGATGAGGTTTGGGTTTCTGAACCGCGAATACCACCAGAGCCTGATCCACATTCGCAACAGCCGGCCGGATCAGTTCATTCTTCCTTGGAAGGATCTCTCTGATATTACCTTCTTTATCCTCTTCGCTTAAAATATCAATCTCAACATTATCCCCGACCAGCGGTTTTTTTCCCTCTTTTCGGAAAATTCCCTTTGCTTTACATTCGTAAATACCGAATTCTGCTATGTGGACATAGTAGAATCCGGCAATACCTTTTACAATCTTCCCCCGCATATGCTATTGTACTTCCCCCTGGGTATCATCGTCCGGCTGGGACACCGGAGGCTCCGGAGTCGCTGGGGCTCCCGTACTGACTACAAGGCTTACCGTTGAACCCTTGGCTACTTCCGTTCCTGCCGCCGGACTGCAGCTTATTACACAGCCAGCCGGTACACTGTCGCTGGCCTGATAGGTAACCGTACTAGACGGCGTCAGACCCGCATTGATAATCATCTGGTTTGCATTGCTCTCCGAAGTACCGGCCACGCTTGGAACCTTTGGTTTTTCCTCCGGCTTCTTGCCCAGACTTACCGTCAAGCTTACGCTGGTTCCTTTTTCAACCTTTCCGCCGGAAGGCTCCTGCCTGGTCACAAGCCCCGCTTCATAGTTCTCGTTATATTCCGTATCAACGCTGGAAACCTGAAGGCCCGCGTTCACGATCGCATTCTTTGCATCGTTCTCTGACATACCCACTACGTTCGGCACGGTAATCTTCTCAGAACCCTTGCTGACCTTCATCTTAATCTCAGTGGTTTTCGCGGTCTTTGTCCCAGCCGCCGGATCCGTTCCGATAACCGTCCCTTGCGTTTCTTCGCTGTATACCGCTTCGGTAGTAACCTTTGAAAATCCTTTGTCATTCAGCATCTTCTGGGCTGCCGCTTCATCCATGCCGGCAACATCCGGAATAATCTCTTCCTCGGCAGTCCGCCCGGAACTTACCACGATCTCTACCTCCGCGCCCTTCTTTGCCCGCTTTCCTTCCTCCGGGCTCTGCTCTATCACGCAGCCTTCCTCATATTTCTTTGACTGCCTTCTGGCCTTAACCTTGCACTTAAACCCAGCCTCTTCTAGAATCTCTTTCGCCTCGCCCTCTTTCTTGCCGACAACAGACGGAACCTTCAGTCGGCCTTCCGAATCCACGGCCTCCGTTCCTTTTCCGAATTTCAGGACGCCGCTTGCCCTTCCCACAACTACGCCCAGAACAATCAAAATCAACAGTGCAACCACGATCGTAAGCACCTTGATCACCTTATTCATACCGGGATTCATCTCATCGCTGTCCCGGTCATACTCCTCTCTATCCTCATAATCATCTTCATAATCGTCGTCGGAGTAGCCGTCCTCATCATAACCGTAGTCGTCCTCCGGCTCTTCTTCCGTATATGCGCCCCGAATATCATTCAGGTCGTCCTCTGTAATAATCACCGTGTCCGCATTGTTCAGAGGAATCATCTGCACAAAATCACCCTCCGGATCCACCAGCGAATGCTTCAAATCCTGAATCAGTTCCCCCATATTCTCATAGCGTCTCTCAGAATTTTTCTGGGTACATTTTAAAATAATCTGTTCTAAGCTATAAGGAATATCCGGAACCGACTCTGAAGGAGGCGTAATCTCCTCCTGCAAATGCTTTACCGCCACCTCAACCGCAGTATCTCCATTAAAGGGAACATGTCCTGTTACCATCTCATAAAGGGTAATGCCGACGGAATAGATATCACTCTTGATATCTACATATCCGCCTCTCGCCTGCTCCGGCGATGTATAATGTACGGATCCCATTGCAGAAGTACTGACAGTCGTGGAATTGGTTGCCTTCGCAATGCCAAAATCCGTCACCTTCACCTTGCCTTCTTTGGATATCATTACATTATGCGGCTTGATATCCCGATGGACAATCTGCCTCTCATGGGCCGCTTCAATACCATTACACATCTGAATGGCAATACTGATAACCTCTTTTGGCGACAACAGCTCCTTCCTGTCAATATATTCCTTTAACGTAATACCTTCTACCAGCTCCATCACCATATAGTACAAGCCGCGGTCCTCCCCGACGTCATATACATTCACTATATTAGGATGCATAAGCCCTGCCGCCGCCTGAGCCTCAGACCGGAACTTTTTTACAAAGGTAGAATCCTCACGAAATTCTCTCTTTAAAACCTTAATTGCCACATAGCGCTTCAGCATATGATCCTTGCCCTTATAGACATCCGCCATGCCGCCCGCGCCTATCTTGCTTAATACCTCATATCTTTTACCTAAAAAAATACCGTCTCTTACCTTATTTTCATTTGCTCTATTCTCGCTCACCATATACTCTCCTCACCGGCAACAGGCTCAGCAAGCACAACGCCGATATTATCTCTCCCGCCATTGCTGTTCGCCCTGTCAATCAACATCTGAACTGCTTCCACGATATCCCGCGACCCCTTAACCAGTCCAAACATATCCTCATCCTCCACCATATTGCTAAGGCCGTCGGTACACATCAAAATAATATCTCCCCTTTTGATGCGAAATTCATAAAAGTCTGCCTCTGCTTCTGCTTTTACGCCCATGGCCCTCGTAATAATATTCTTATCCGGATGGTTTCTTGCATCCTCCGCTTTGATTCCCCCAAGCCTTACCATCTCCTCTACAAGAGAATGATCCTTTGATAATTGCCTAATATTATCATCAATCAAATATAAACGGCTGTCACCGATATTGGCAAAATGCAGGGTATTGCCGATAACTGTTGCCGCCACCAGCGTTGTCCCCATACCTTCCAGCTTCACATCCTGACTCGCCGCTTCAATCAACTCTCTGTTCGCCGTCTGCACGATCCTCTTCAGGATCGTCTCCGGCTTCCCCTTCCGACTTGCTTCCAGCTCCCTTTTCACAACCTCCACCGTAAACTTAGACGCAAAATCTCCCGCTTTATGACCGCCCATTCCGTCTGCAACTATGAGCAGGTTAGGAAAGGGACCGACCGGCTGGTCCGTCGCATATACATAGTCCTGATTCACTTCCCGTCGTCTTCCGACATCAGTCATTGCATAATATTTCATCTAGTTCTCCTTTTTGGAAGCTGTATGGCGCCGTCTAAGCTGCCCGCATGCCCCATCAATGTCAGAGCCTCTTTCCCTTCTTATTGTAACATTTATTTTATGATGTTCAAGTTTATTTTTAAATTCAAGGATATTTTTACGACAGGGCTTCCGAAATTCTCTCTCCTTAATCTGATTTACCGGAATCAGATTCAAATGACAGTTCTTTCCCCCGAGCATACGGATAAGCTCTCCTGCATCCTCCTTAGAGTCATTAACTCCCTGCACCAGACTGTATTCAAACGTAACTCTCCGGCCGGTTTCCTGAAAGTAATAATCGCAGGCGTCAAGCACCTCTGAAAGTTCATACTTATTAGCCACAGGCATCAGTTTTCTTCTCTTTTCCTGCGTAGAACCATGAAGGGAGAGCGCCAGCGTAATCTGAAGCCCCTCTCTGGCAAGCCTTCTCATATTCGGCACAATGCCGCAGGTTGACGCAGTTATATTTCTCTGGCTGATATGCAGTCCATGCTCGTCGCTTATCATATAAATAAATTTCAAAAAATTATCATAATTATCCAGCGGCTCCCCGGTTCCCATAACTACAATATTAGAGATCCTTTCTCCGATAAGCTTCTGAATCTGATATATCTGGCCAAGCATCTCTGACGCGCTCAGATTCCTTATCAGTCCTCCAATCGCAGAAGCGCAGAACCTACAGCCCATACGGCACCCCGCCTGTGAAGAAATACACACGGAATTTCCGTAGGAATATCTCATAAGAACGCTTTCTACAAGATTCCCGTCCCACAGCTCAAAGAGATACTTTTCTGTAGGATCCTTCCTTGAAATCTGCCGTTCCCTAAGGATAAGTCTCCGAATCTCGTATTCCTGCTTAAGCCTTTTCCGGAAATCCTTCGAGAGATTCGTCATCTCGTCAAAATCCTCTGCGAGCTTCACGTGAAGCCATTCATAAATCTGTCCGGCACGGAAGGATTTTTCTCCAAGGCTCTTTATTTCCTCCTGCAGTTCACTATATGTATATGAGCAAATATCCTTTTTATCCATCCTGTTACTCCTCTTGCCAAAACAGCTCTAAGCCGCTTCATCCTTTATACTTTCGCTGAAACTGTGCGATATAGAAGCCGTCGCCCTCATCGATACCCGGAAGGAATTGTTTCTCCCGCACCATCTTAAATTCAGGAAATGTGTTTGCAAACCACCTTGCATTCTCCTCATTCTCCTGCCTGTGAATCGTGCAGGTACTATAGAGCAGTTTGCCGCCGGGCTTCACATACTGATTTACCGTCAATAGAATCTCTCTCTGCAGCTCTACAAGACTCTTTTGCGCCTCCGGCGTAGTTTTATATTTCAAATCGGTCTTTCTGCCCAGTACTCCAAGTCCGGAACATGGCAGATCTGCAATCAGAATATCTGCTTTTTCTTTTGAGGCTTCATCATAAATCACGGCGTTCTGGCACACCGCATCTATATTAGACATGCCGCATCTTTCAATATTATCCCGAATCAACTCTATTTTATACTCCGTCAGATCTCTTGCTTCCACAAAACCCGTACCCGCAAGCTTGTCTGCCATATGAAGTGCTTTGCCTCCCGGCGCCGCGCAGACGTCAATCACATAATCTCCCTTTTTCGGTTCCGCCCATTCTGCCACCCGCATGGAGCTTACATCCTGTACGAGAAACAATCCTTCCTGAAAGGCTTCTAACGCTCCTAGATAATCAAATCCGCCAAGCTTCAAGGCACAGGGGATTTCAAAATCAAGGGAAACCTTTACTCCTTCCCTTTTCAGGCGTTCTGCAAGCTCGTCTCTGCTAATCCTGCTTAAATTACACCGGACCGATACCGGCTTCTCCCTCAGAAAATCCTGAAGAATAGCCTCAACGGTCTGCATATCATATTCCTTCAGCCACCCGGCCAGTATCCATTCCGGCATGGAATAGATGACAGAAAGCCTCTTTACGGGATCTTTCTCATCCGGATAGGTTATCTCTTCCAGATTTCTGCTAATAGTTCTGAGAACGCCGTTCACAAATCCCCGAAGACTCCCAAAACCTCTTTTTACCGCCAGCTTTACCGCTTCATTACAGGCTGCGGAAGCGGGAACGCTATCCATATATTTCAACTGATAAACACCGCTCCGTATAATATTGCAGATTACCGATTTCATTTTATTTGTTTTTACTTTGGAAAACTGATTGATGATATAGTCAATCTCTATCATGTGTTCCAGTGTTCCCTCCGTAACTCTTGTGATAAATGCCCGCTCCGATTTGTCCAGATATTGATAATTATCCAGTACATTCCGAAGGGCAAGATGGCTGTATTCGCCGTCCCTTGTTACCGCAAGGAGAATCTCCAGTACCAGTTCCCTGGTATTTCCTATATTTCCCATATAGCTTCCCTCTTAATCATCGCGCCTTCCGCCGGTGAGAATCAGGATTCTAAGAAGCTGCAGGACTGCGGAAGCCGCGCCCGCCACATAAGTTAACGCTGCAGCCGTCAACACCTTCCTTACGTCCCTGACCTCAGATTCATATAACATCCCATTGTTCCCCAAAAGTTTTAACGCTCTGCCAGAGGCATTAAACTCCACCGGAAGCGTAACAATCTGAAACAGCACGGCAAAAGAAAAAGCAAGAATCCCCAAATTCAAAAGCATTGCCGACATGTCTCCCCGCATAAATAATCCAATCAGAATCAGCGGCCATGCGATACTGCTTCCGAAATTTGCAACCGGAACAAGCGAACTGCGGATCGACAACGGCGCATACCCCTTTGCATGCTGCAATGCATGTCCGCACTCATGCGCCGCCACACCGATAGCCGCTACAGACGAAGCGTTATATGTGGCGTCCGATAACCGAAGCACTTTATTCCTTGGGTCATAGTGGTCCGTCAAGTTCCCCGCTACACGGTCCACCCTTACATCATAAATCCCCTGGCTCCTTAAAATCCGCTCCGCCGCCTCGCGGCCTGTCAGCCCGTTATGACTCTGAACCCGCGCATACTTCCGAAAGGTCGCATTCATCTTTGACGATGCCGCCAAACAGATAACGACACCGATTAATACCAGTATATAAGTGGAATCAAATCCAAATCCATAATACATCTTCTATACCTCCGCTAAATTTTTACTCCTGCGAGGCAAAAACAGCCCCCTCTTCCAGATGATATCCGCGCAGGAAAGCGTCTGTTTCCATCCGCTTCTTTCCCGGAATCTGAAGCGCAAGAATCTTAAGCTGTCCCTTTCCGGTCTGCACATAGAAGGCCGTCTTGTCGACCCGGACAATCGTACCCGGCTCCAGCCCGGCATCCTCTTCCACTACTTCCGCCTCCCAGAGCTTCATCATTTTACCATCCCACATAGTATATGCACTTGGCCATGGATTCAAACCTCTGATCAGCCGTTCAATTTCTACAGCAGGTCTGTTCCAGTCAATATTTCCGATTTTCTTGTCCAAGGTTCTGGCATAAGCGGTGGGACTCTCTCCCTGTTTGGTAAATTCTGCCGTCCCATTCTCGATTTTATCTAATGTCTCTACGCAGAGCGCAGCTCCCGCCGCAGCCAGCTTATCATGAAGGCTTCCGCCGGTTTCCTTTGCGTCCAGCGTCACTTCTGTCTTCTGGATCATGTCACCAGTGTCCAATCCTTCATCCATCTGCATGGTAGTTACCCCGCTGACCGCTTCGCCATGAATAACCGCCCACTGAATCGGCGCCGCCCCACGATACTTTGGAAGAAGCGAAGCATGCACATTGATACAGCCATATCTGGTCATATCAAGTACCTCTTTCGGCAGAATCTGTCCAAAAGCAACCACAACCATAACATCCGCCTCATACTTCCTAAGCTCCGAAATCGCTTCCGGCTCCCGAATCCTCCGAGGCTGAAATACCGGAATCCCATGGGCAAGCGCCGCCTCTTTCACGGGGGAAAAGGAAACTGCCTTTCCTCTTCCCTTCGGTTTATCTGGCTGCGTCACTACAAGAATGACTTCATGTCCCGCTTTCACCAACGCTTCCAGCGTTCCCACGGAAAAATCCGGAGTTCCCATGAATATAATCTTCATCTATTCTTCCTCCTCATTTTCCGCATCAAAGAGCGGACCCTCGGCAAACTCCACATACATATGTCCCTCTAGATGATCGATTTCATGGCACATCGCACGTGCAAGAAGTTCCTCTCCCTCTAAGATTACCGGCTTCATGTTCTGGTCATACGCTTTCACCTTCACATACATAGGTCTGGTAACCGTTCCGGCTTTGCCCGGAAGGCTTAAGCACCCTTCATTCCCCGTCTGCTCGCCGGAACTTTCTAAAATCTCCGGATTCACCATAACAACCGGACCGTCCCCAACATCAATCACAACAATTCGTTTAAGAATGCCCACCTGAGGCGCCGCAAGGCCCACACCCTGCGCCTCATACATGGTATCCAGCATATCATTGATCAAAATCTTATTCCTGATTGTCATCTTTGTTACTTCTTTGCATGGTTTGGTAAGAATCTCATCTCCCATTAACCGAATCTCTCTCAGCGCCATTATGCAAAATCTCCTCTCCTCACACAGTTAAAATATATTCATCGGATTAAAATCAAACTGAATCTTAAGCGTCTGGAAACCCGAATTAATCTGGATATATTGTTCCAGATAATTTTTCACATCTATCAGCATACCATATTTCGGGCATTTTAGGTAGAGAATCTTGCGGTAAACATCACTTACCCTGCTCACATACGGTGTAGCGGGGCCAATGATCTCTATCCTGCCTCCGCTTACGCGCACTGCGTAAGCTCTCAGATAACCCGCAGCCGTTTCTAAAAGCTGCTCATCTCCCCCGGTCATAAGCACTGCCAAGAGATTCTCTGCGGGGGGATATCCCATCAATTTCCGAAATGCAATCTCCTCATGATAGAAAGCGGTATAATCCTGCCCCGCGGCGGTCTGGATACTGTAATGCTCCGGACTGTAAGTCTGGATTACTACCTCTCCGGCCTTTCTGCCCCGTCCGGCCCTTCCCGCCGCCTGCACCAGAAGCTGAAAGGTTCTTTCTCCCGCCCGGTAATCGCTGGAATACAAAGACATATCCGCAGCCAGAATACCCACTAATGTAACCCCCGGAAAGTCATGCCCCTTAACAATCATCTGGGTTCCTATTAAAATATCCGCCTCTTCATGGGAAAATGCAGACAGAATCTTCTCATAACCGTCCTTTTTCCTTGTGGTATCCAAATCCATCCGAAGCACTCTTGCAGACGGAAAATCCCGTTTCACCAGTTCCTCGATCTGCTGGGTTCCCGCCTTAAACCCGCCGATATGCTTCGAACCGCAGGAAGGGCAGACTTTTTTGTTTTTTTCCTCATACCCGCAGTAATGACAGATCAGCTTCCCATTATTATGAGCCGACAGCGATACGTCGCAGTGAGGACATTTAACCACATAGCCGCAGGCTCTGCAGGAGATAAAACCCGCATAGCCCCTACGGTTTAAAAACAACATGCTCTGTTCTTTCCTCTCCAGACGTTCCTTTAATTTGTCATGAAGAATATCGCTGAATATCGAGCGGTTTCCCCTTGCCAGCTCCTGTCTCATATCCGCCGTGTACACAGCCGGAAGGGCCCCGCTGCCCGCCCGTCTGGTAAGCTCAAGCAGCCGATACTCTCCTGTCTGGCACCGGTAATAACTCTCCAGCGAAGGCGTAGCAGAACCAAGCACCAGACTGGCGTGCTCAATCTCCGCCCTTGCAGCCGCCGTCTCCCTTGCATGGTATCTTGGCACCTGTTCGCTTTTATAGCTGTTTTCATGCTCCTCGTCAATTACAATCAGGCCGAGATTTGGAAACGGAGTAAACAGCGCAGATCGGGGGCCTATCATAACATCAACGTCTCCCTTCGACGCCCGCTGTATCTGATCATACCGTTCTCCGGCAGACATTCTAGAATTCATGATAGAAACACGATCGCCAAATTTCCGGTAAAACCGCATTACCGTCTGGTAGGTCAGCGCAATTTCCGGAATCAGCACAATCGCCTGTCTTCCCGCACTGACCGCCTGCCGTATCATTTCCATATAGACTTCTGTCTTCCCGCTTCCGGTAATGCCATGAATCAGATAAGTCTGATACTTCCCTTGTGCATAATCCTGCGCAAAAATATGGATTGCATTCTGCTGCTGCTGCGTATAAGAAATCTCTTCGGAACACTCCTCCTGATAGATTACCGGATTGCGGTAAACCCGCTCGGATTCTATCTCAAGTACGCCTTGCTCCTTCAAAGCGTCGATCACGGCAGAAGTAATATGAAGTTTCTTTGTCACTAGTCCGTAATCCAGCTCTCTCTCATCCAGAAGAGCCGCCATCAGCCTTGCTCTGGCTTTTTGATTTTTATCCAGATAAAATTGCAGCCGCTCGCGCCCTTCTGCTTCCTCCAAGAGACAGACAATTTTGCGCTTCTTTCGCTCCCGCTCCTTACGTTTGATGGGAAGAACCGTCTTAAGCGCCTGTATCATGGTTCCCCCATATGACTTGTGCATCCATGCCGCCAGCTTCACCAGCTTTGCCTCAATTGCCACTCCGTCCTCTGCCGTCCGGAGAATCTCCTTCATCTTCTCCTCCGAATAGCCCGCCTTTTCAGAAAACCCCACTACATATCCGCGGGTCTCCCTTGAGCCCCTCCCGAACGGCACGATCACTTCCATCCCAGTTTCCAGCTTTCCCTGAAGGTATTCTGGAATGATATACTGAAATACTTTATCTAATTTTTCATGAGTAATATCTATAATTATATCTGCGTACATCTCTTCACCAGTTCTCTGTCGTCCATCGGATACCGGACGCCCCTTATTTCCTGATAGGTCTCATGTCCTTTTCCAGCAATCAGAATCACATCCCCCGGTTCTCTCATTCCAACTGCATAGCCTATCGCTTCCTGTCTGTCTTCAATTATTATATAACTGCCGTCCGTCCGTTTTATTCCCTGTTCAATATCCTTTATAATATCCTGCGGCCGTTCATACCTTGGATTATCCGTCGTTATAATTGTAAAATCCGCATATTTGCCGGCAGCTTCCCCCATGGCAGCTCTCCGTTCTCTTGAACGGTTTCCCCCGCATCCGAACACCGCCACCAGACGCGCCGGATGATAATCCTTCAGCGTCTTTAAACATTGCCGCAGGCTCATATCATTGTGTGCGTAATCAACTAAAATCCGGCAGTCAAAAGGTACCGGTACTGCTTCCATCCTTCCCGGTACACGGACCATTTCAAGCGCAGGAAAAATTCTATCTTCCGGTATCCCCACTTCCCGTAAGACCGCAGCCGCCGCTAAACCGTTGGATATATTATATGCTCCGGGCATCCCAAGGCTCATCTCTCCCGCCATACGTCCTTCCACCCGGCATCTAACTCCCAGCGCACTCCCGCTGTCCGTATATACAATGTCCCAAGCCGCATAATCAAGCCTGCGTATATCCAGCGAAACTTCTTCCGTTTTCCCACTCCCATATACCTTTTTCTGCCGGAGGATGCCATACGTCACCTTTCTGCAGGGCGTCCCCCTCCAGATTCTGGCAAGACAAGCATCATCCGCATTTCCAACCGCCGTCTTGCACTGAAAAAACAATTTTCTTTTACACTGCAGATATTCTTCCATATCTGCATGTTCTCCGGGACCAATATGATCCCTTCCCAGATTAGTAAAAACACCTACTGCAAAACATATTCCCTCTGTGCGGCGCAGTTTTAACGCCTGAGAAGACACCTCCATTACCACACTGTCACAGCCATTGTCCACCATCTCGCGAAGATATTCCTGAATCTGCAAGGACTCCGGCGTAGTATTGCTGCAGGTGCATATGCGTTTTCCCGTGTCAATCTCTACCGTGCCGATAAGCCCTGTCTTATGGCCCGCGGCCCGCAGCCCTTCCCGGATCAGATAGGTGGTGGTAGTCTTTCCCTTGGTTCCGGTTATCCCAATCACCGTAAGCTCTCTGGCTGGATATCCAAAATAAGCCGCCGCCATTGCCGCAAGCGCATACCTGGTATCCGGGACACTGATCACCACGGCGTCTCCCATCGGCATAAAGCATCCAAAACATCTCTTCTGCCCCCTGCATTTCGGACAGCTCTCTTGAACAATTACAGCCGACGCTCCTCTCTTAAGCGCCTCTGAAAGAAACCTGTGCCCATCCGTCTCATAGCCCTTGATGCAGACAAACACATCTCCCGTTTCCACCAGCCTTGAATCGCACCGAAGCGCCTGAATCTCAATATCCTTCGTACCCTTTACTACTCGGTAAATAATCTGTCTCAGAAGTTGTGAAAGCCTCATACCGACAGCTCCTTAAGAATAAGCCTTATCTATTATTTTCCCATAAATAGAGGATTCCGTCAATCATTTCCATCTGTCAAAAAGTTACAGCGCAATTACTGTTCACAGGTCTGTGCATGCCTGTAAGAAAATGATTCAGGAGTAAGCGTCCTATTTTTACACCATTTGACATATTAATAAAATCTCATTTCGGCTCCTTATGGTTACTGTTATACTTTATACATACATCATGGAGAAAGAGGGTTCAAAGATGAGTACTCCACAAACAATAAACGGTTTAATGCGGCATTAAAGAAACGACTGCCATATTCAAATCAGCGGTAGTTACCAAAAACAGCAATTAATTAGTTATGGTTACTATCATGGATATAAAGGCTATCGTTTTATAAAAAACAAACACAATCAAATGGTTCGTCATTTTTACAATCGCGGAGAAGATGCTCCTTTATGGGTCGTTTTCGAAATATTATATCTAAGTGATCTTGCTTGCTTTTTTGAGTGTTTAAACGAAATAATGAGAGAACGCATCATGACACAATTAAACATGTTTGATGTTTCTCTTGATACAAATAGAAATCTCCTCAGCAGCATGCTTTACACCATAAAATCACTTCGCAATTCAGTTGCTCATAATAATATTATTTTTGATACTAGATTCAAAGACAGAAAAATCAGCCCCATACTAAAAAAATGGATTGAAAAAGAAACAAACATACAAAATATCACCTTATATTCTTTGATTGACTACATAATCATTGTATGCTGCATGCTAAAACGTGTTGATTTTAGTTCCACAAGAGCAAAACTGTTGGTCGGCGCTTACAAAAAACATAATCAACTTCTTCAAAATAATGTTGCACCTGCAATCTATGCGCAAATTATACAGCAAAATGTTTCTCAAAAGATAGCTGCTTTGGAAATTTACCTCAATTCATAATTGTTTTAGAAACCAAAATTTGTCTTGCATTTTTCTGGTTTATATTGTATATTATAACCAATGAAAGAGGTGTATGTTTTAGGACTGCACTGGGGGAGTCACTCTGTGGCTCCCTTTTATGTTATCTCTTTCTAAATGGATTAACTCCTGTTCTATTTTATATACAAAAGCAGTATTATAATATTCTTTGGTTAGCAAAGTATAGCGGGAGCCGTGACCTATATGGTCACAGCTCCCGCTGTTTAAGACTAATCACATTTCCCGACAGCCCCTTTTCCCTACTGCTGATGAGTCGCAATGGTAACAAGTTCTGTCAAATCAGCTTCATTAACCGAATAAATACGATTTTTTCCTTCTTCTGTAAAAGTTACATTCAAAGTAACTGTTTCTTTTTCAAAAGTCTGAGCCTGATCAATACTTTCCTTAATGGCTTCATTAAACGCTGTCATATATTCGCTTACATCAACCGCATTCTCTCCTTGGATTTTTTCTGCTAATATTTCGTTCACATTATCCAAAAGACCAATTGGAGTTACCACAACGTCTACGGTATAATTATCATTTTCATCCTTTACCGCATCCTGTACTTCATATTCTATTTTTTTGAATCCCTCTGTTATCAAGTCTACGCATTCCTGAAGCTCTTCCTCGGTCGGATTGAGTCCCATCATCTTTACAATCGTCTCCATATCGCTTCGGTTTTCGTCTTCAATCTGCTTTTTAACTGTCTCCTCGTCTTCGCCCGTATCCTCCGCATGCGCAGCATATTCCCCTTTAAACTGAGCGTCAAGCATTCCCTGAACATAGCCCTTCGCATCAAACTCCTTTGCGCCGCACGCTGCCGCGGACAATACCATTACCCCCGTCAAAACCGCCGCCACTAGTTTCTTCATAACATGTCCTCCTTGTTTAACATTTAATCTATGATTGGCGCTATTCGCGTCAAATCCCTCGTCAACGCCCGAAACGGCTGTTACCGTTTATTATATTCTTCCAAATATCTGACTACGTATTCTACATCCGACGGACAATCCAGATAATCGCTTCCATACTTCTGTCTGGTCTCCCCTCCTTTACCGGTAACCAGAAGAAGCGTCTTTCCTTCCGCCGATTCAATCGCTGTCTTAATTGCCTCTCCGCGATCCTCAATCATTTCATAAGGACATCCTTCCGCCTCCACATACTGCGCAATATCTCTGGAAATATCCTCCACCGGCTCGTAACCCGGATCCTCCGCCACCAGATACACTTTCTTCGAATACCGGCCCGCTATGGTTCCCAGATCCCGTCTTCTTGTCAGCGCCTTCCTGCCCGGACAGCCAAAGATCGACACAATCTCATAATCAGGATATTCCTCTTTCATAGAAGAAAACAGCTTCTCAAAGCTCAGCTTATTGTGGGCATAATCTACAATTGCAAGAATCTCCTTGTCATCGCTTGCATACAGCTCCATTCTCCCACTGGAGCGCGCTCTCAAAAGCCCGGAATGAATATATTCCTTCGGAATCCCCATCTTCACTGCAGCCGCAATCACACCTAAGGCGTTCTCCACATTAAATAGTCCCGGCATTGTAAGCACAAATTCCTCATCAAACGCCGCGCATCTCACCTGAAACCTAGTACTCTGTCCATCCTTATGTATCTCATAAGCATAGTAATCCGCCCGCGCATCTTTCGTACTGAATGTAATCACCTCTCCCGCTGCTTCCGCTGCCTTTAAGATCCGGCTGATATAATCCGCATCCAGATTAACAACTGCCGTCTTTGTCTGAGCAAACATACGCATCTTGGACGAGAAGTAATCTTCAAAGTCCACATGCTCAATCGGACTGATATGATCCTCTGAAATATTCAGAAAAACCGCCACATCAAATATTATACCATCTACCCTGTGGTATTTCAACGCCTGAGAAGAAATCTCCATCTGCACATATTCCATCCCTGTATCCAGCGCATTGCGGAAATGACGTTGCAGCTCCACCGCCTCCGGAGTCGTTATATGCGACTCTGTCTTCGACTTGCCGTCATATATGTCAATCGAAGAAATTACCGCGCTGTCCTTCTTATTCTGCGCCATAAGATAATCGTCTACTACTGCTTTCATATAGTACACGGATGTAGATTTACCCTTAGTTCCTCCCACGCCTGTGACCGTCAAATCCTCCCATGGATTATTATAGAAAAAGTTCGCAAGCACCGGCATTGCCTTTCGGATATCTCTTACCACAAGATACGGTACGTCCTGTTCCAGCTCATACCTCTTCTCACTGACATAGCAGACCGCTCCCTGTTCCACGGAATTTCTCAGGTACACCGGCTTAAATGCCGCGCCTTTACAGATAAACATAGTGTCCGTTTCCACTTCTCTTGAATCATAAGTAAGAAGACGAATTACCATATCTTCTTTCCCGTACAGTTCGCATTCCGCCAGCATATCCCGGCTTCTCAACAGTTTCTCAAATTCTCCAATCGTATAATATCTCATCTCAGCCATCTTAAGCTCTCCCTTAAAAAGTAACGTTTATTCCTTATATTCCACATCCGAACGCAGAATGGATTCCTTCACCAGAACATCCATAGCGTCCAGACAGATGGACGGCACATCGTGCCTGCCTTTAAATACAGATAATTCCGTACATGCCAATATAATCACATCGCAGCCCTTCCGCATAAATTCGCTGATCACCCGGTCAAATTTCCGTCTGTCTCCCGGCTTCCCTGCCTTAATGTCATGATAGATCAGAGACATCACGTCCCTTTGCCGTTCCTGTGAAAGCTTCACCGGAGTTACTCCTGCCTTCCGGCAGGCTTTATAATAAATCTTAGAATTAATCGTTCCATCCGTCGCCATAATGCCTACGCGTTTCACATTTTCAAAATCCCTGACCGCGTAAGCCACGCTTTCCTGAATCATATTGATAACCGGAATCTTTACCGCTTTTTGAATCTGATCATAAAAATAGTGGGAGGTATTACAGGTAATCGCAATATTGGACACTCCCAGCGATTCCAGCGTTCTCGCATCGTTACACAGCATATTAATCAAATGCTTGCTGTTTCCGGACATAATCGCTTCTGTACGGTCCGGCATAGCCGCATGACTTAAGATCACCATGTCAATATGCTCCTGATCACAGGAAGCATTTGTATGAGCAATCACATTTTCATAGTAATAGCTGGTAGCCTCCGGACCCATTCCGCCAATAACTCCCAGAGACTTTCTCTTTCTCTTCTGTTCCATAAAATCACCTTATTTATAATACATGTTAAAATATTTATACTGTTTCAAATGCGTTTTTACCATACGCAGGAAGCGGTTTAGCTTCAAATCTCCCCTCTTAAACACCGGATTCACCATCCTGCCCTCGGAAACCAGTTTCTTCATCTTTGCCACATATTCCGGATTCTTCACATGCTTGTAAGCCACTCCCTTAGGAACCGTCATCCAGAGATGCTCTTCTTTCGCCTCCTCATAAGAAAGCGCCCGGCCATAGATATAATCCTCCACAAAATACTTCGCTACATTAAAGCCCGATCCAGTCACATAATAATTGCTTCGGCCCTGTCTGGTATTAATCTCAAAAAAGCGGTAGGTATCGTCCCTGCTGTCATATTTAATATCAAAATTAGAAAATCCTACGTAATGCAGATCCTCCAAAAGGTTCTTCACACGCCCCATCAGTTCTTCATTCGGCTCGGTAATAATGACCGCATGATTTCCAAGTCCATGAGGGGTATGCTCCTCCAGAAGAACATGTCCCAGACACATCATCTTCACTCTACCGTTCTGATCGGAATAGGATGTCAGTACGCGCATATACTCGTCATTTCCCGGAATCATATCCTGAATGATCAGATCATCGTCATACCCCGCATCGTAAATCTCGGTAATAACCTTCTCTAGCTCTTTCCTATCCTGAATCTTATAAATCTTATTCTGTGTCTCAAAGGGATGCTCCCAGTAAGCAATACTGTTGGAAGGCTTCAAGATCACCGGATACGGAAATTCACAAGCAAAATCAAGTCCCATTTCCCGCTTATATACAATTGTCTTCGGATAATCCACACCGTGCTTTTCACACAGCTCATAGAAGCGTTCCTTCTGCTGCAGGCTGTCCATCAAATCAAAATCAATATAAGGGGCGATTACATTAGGCGGAAGCTCCGCCTTATGTTTGCTGGCCAGCGCCACATAGCTGTCCCCGCAGCCAATCAGCAGAATCTTCTTATCCGCGTGTTCTCCCGCAAACTTTGTAATCCTGTCCAAAAAATAATCATCCTGATCAATCGCAGGATTTCCTTCATATACCGTCAGCTCACTGTTGAAGCTCGGTCCCGTCTGATACTTCCCAAACACATAAGACTTCACTCGATATTGCTCATAAAATGCCCGCGCCACACTGTAAGTATTGATATCACCGCCAAGCAGCACCGGAATAAATTCTCTTTCTCTAAATTCCATAATTATCTAAATACTCCTTTATTGTACGATTTCTTTCCTATTGTATCATACCTTATGGAACATTAGTAGTTCAATGTATATCTTTTTAAGAAGATTCTTTGAACCCTTCCCCTACCACCTCGTTCGACTCCACAATAATGGTAAACGCTTTCGGGTCAATCTCATGCACCATCTTCTTTATGGCATACATCTGCTTATTATTGCAGGCACACATCACTACGTCCTTCTCTCTGCCGGAATAACTCCCCCTCCCGTGAAGAATCGTAGAGCCCCGCCCCGAATACTCGTCAATCTGTTCCGCAACCTTGGCGCCCTGCTCCGTTACAATCAAAGTCATCTTACCTTCGTAGATTCCATACATAATCCGATCCATGACGATTGCTATCAGATAAGTTACGATAATGCCATAAATAAATCCGTCCAACTCTCGGAACACCAATATGCTTCCCATGATAATTGTTACCAAATCCAGCGCAAAGGTAATGGAACCCAGACTGAAATGCGGATAAACTTTTTTCAATGACAACGTAATAAAATCCTGCCCTCCGGTAGATGAATTCCGCATAAAAACCATAGCAAAACCGGCGCCGCACAGCACTCCCATACAAAGAGCCGCTAACAGCCTGTCCCCTTCGTATACCGGAAGCAGCGGCGCCGCGTAATCCATCATAACAGAAGTAATAATAACGGATTTTAAAGATTTCAGAAAAAACATCCTTCCTAAAAACTTATAACACAAAACCGCCACTGGAATATTTAGCAGAATTGTCCCGATACCCACCGGAAGCCCTAGAAGATGATACAATATAATGGCAATCCCTGAAAATCCCGCCACAGGGAAATTCGCATACAGCGCAAAATTATACACTCCTACGGCAATGATCAGCCCGGCAGCCAGATCCACCAGAACATCCGCTCCAAACTCCTTGAAACTATACCTTTTCATAAGTCCTCCTTCTTCTCACATAACAAAAAACAGCCGCTAAGTATAAAATTATAATTCGCCGCTGCTCTTTATGTTATTCATTATATTTTCTGAATTTATCTTATTGAACATTAGTAGTTCAATAAGTATATCTTATTGAACATTAGCAGTTCAACCAATATGCCTGATTGAACATCAGTAGTTCAATAAGTATACTTTGTCACAGATAAACCATGTCCAACTTTTTGTTGGTAATAAATAGGATATCCACATCCTCTTCTTCCCCAGCTCCGTGGGTCATTACAGTTCCCTCGTCAAACCACATATAGTCTCCCGGTCCAAAACTGCCCTCGCTAGTCTCCAAGGTTCCTTTCAGCACATAAATCCCATGCCCGCAATGATGCGTATGCGGCGGAATCATACATCCCTTCGGATACCGGATCATCTCAATCATCATCCCCGTCTCCGGTTCTGTGGTCAGTTCTTTCTGATACAGTACCTTCCCCGTTTTTGAATTTACATGAGGATAATTTTCTATCTGTTCCAGTTCCTGCCTTTTATGTATTATCATCGTTTTGCCGTTCATTTTAAGCCGTCCTTTCCCAATCTGTCTGCTACCACAGCAGATTATCACTACCGCTGTCTATATCCATTCGTTCCGGCCCGGCGCCATCCGCTTTATTTCTCCAATCCACTTTCGGTTCTCCGGCCATATCTCCATTTCCGATATCAGCCTGATTATACGTGGTAATATCATACCGTATCTTGTAGATATCCCCGCGGCTTATTGCGCACTCTAAAAGCTTTCCCTCCTTATCATACACAAGAGTCCTTGTATGACAGATTGGATCTCCTTCCTGCAGTCCCAGATGAAACGCGTCATATTCGTTCGCTCTCTGCGCTGTAATACATCTCTTTGCCTGAAACGGCACATACCCATATCCTGCAAGCGTATTGTGGAGGGAGCGTTCCGCATAATCGTATTCCAGCAATTCCGGGCACATCTCGTAATCAATATAAGAATCCGCAAGCGTCCACAGTTTCCCATTGATATACCTAAGCCTTTCCAAATGGAACACCATGCCTCCCTCACGAATCCCCAGAATCTCTGCAATCGCAGGGCTTACAATCTCCGCTTTCTGGGTAAGCACTTTACTGCTGGTATAATCTCCCCGCAACCTTACTTGATTATAAAAGGCAATGCGGGAAGCGGCCGCCTTTTTATTCCCCTGCTGTTTCTTCGTCCCGATAAAAAAGGCCCCCTTTCCCGCAAATCTCATAATACAGCCTTCTTCCTCCAGTATCTCAAGCGCCCGCCTGACCGTAGGTCTGCTTACATGATAAATATCACATAATTCCCGCTCTCCAGGCAGCGGAGAATAATAAGGCTTCTTTTCATAATCCGCCAGAATATCTTCTTTTAACTGCATGTAAAGGAGCTGCTTTTTCTTAATAGCCATACTGCTTCCTGCCTTCCCTGATTTCCACTCATGCAATTAGTATAATCATAATCCGGCTTTATTTCAAATAAAATTTTAACAATGTGGTAATTAAAATCTGATCACCACCCTGAACTTATCTCCCTTTATGGCGGATTCAAATGCTTTCTTGTAATCCTCCAGCTCATATACCTCCGAAATAAACGGCTTCATATCTACAATTTTCTCGGATATCATCCGGGAAGCTTTCACAAAATCAACCGTATTCGAATTTGCAGTTCCCAGAAGCTTTGCCCCGCTTTTATGCAGCCAGTCCGGGCTGATAGTAATCGGGGTATCCGGATAAAACGAACTGTATAATACCAGCCGCCCATTATTCGACACCACTTTTATGGCATCCTCCGCCACACTTGAAATAGGAGTTGTATCAAATACCACCTGAGCCTTCAGTCCCCCGGTAATCTCCATAACCCGCTGCTCTAAGTTTTCTTCCGCCGGATTTACTGCATAAGACGCGCCAAGTTTCATGGCAAAGGCCGTCCTCTCCTTGTTCGTATCCGATACAATTACGGACGCCCCCCTCCTTACTGAAAGCATCACATGCAATAGACCCATAATGCCACAGCCAATCACTACAACGATGTCGCCAAATTCTACCCGGCCGGTTTCCACACTGTGAAGCACACAAGACAACGGCTCTGTAATTGCAGCCTCCTCCGGCGTTACATTACCGATATGGAACAGATTCACCGGATCGACCAGCAGATGTGAACTAAGTCCCCCCATCCCCTTTTCCGGAAGCCCTTCCAGATGTTTACTGTGGTTGAAGTTCTCACAATTCTGTTCATTTCCGCTCTTACACCGATAACAATTCTTACATGGAAGCGTAACGCCTGCAACTACCATATCGCCCGCCGCCCACTGTCTGCGGTCTACATTTTTTCCCATGGCAATAATCCTTCCAGACATTTCATGGCCGCCAATAAAGGGAAATTCCACTTTCTTTACACCGGTGTACACTCGTTGTTCCCATGTACAGATCGCACTGGCATCCACTTTCATCAGAATCTTGTCATCGCTTACCTCTGGTATTGGATATTCGCGGATTTCCAACTGCCGCTCTCCGGTAAATACCAAAGATTTTGCCATTTCACTCATTTAATCCTACCTCCATATCAGCACATTCATATAATTCTATCCAAGGAATCCAATCACGCCGCCTGCAAGACCGATCAGAATCAAAATTCCCATTACTGTCGTCGCTTTCATTTTTCTGTTCTTTAACAGATACAGCGTCAGCAGCGTCACTCCCAATGGAAGGATGCCTTTGAACAGCGCGTCAAATACGGTTTCCTGAACGTTCATTTCCAGTGCGCCGAATTTAATCACCGCCGCACAATTCACAGTTACAAATTGACTGGACAAAGCTCCCAGAACAATCGCTCCCATTGCCGACGCTCCTGTAATCAGCATCTGAAGCTGATTCCCACCAAGAATCTTTTCAATTCCGTCTTTGCCAAGCTCATACCCCTTCATCCAGCAGATATAAGCTGCCGGGAACATCACGCCGAACATCAGCAGCGTATATACCAGCGGTCCCATAAGATTTCCTTGTGATCCCAGACTGATACCGAAAGCAAGAAGGAGCGGCGTGAGCGTTCCCTGCCACAACGTATCTCCAATTCCTGCGAAAGGTCCCATCAAACCAGTTTTCACACCGTTGATTGCTTCATCAGTAATAGGTGCTCCATTTGCGCGCTCTTCCTCCATCGCCAGTACGATTCCCGGAATAACGCCTCCGATATGAGGCTCTGTGTTAAAAAACTGCATATGTCTTTTGATACAAGCTTTGTATTCCTCCGGATCGTCCCCATACAGTTTCTTGATTACATGCTTATAAGAATGAACCAGCCCCGTTGCTTCCAAACGCTCATAATTATAATTTGCATGTGAAAAGAAGGTCCATCTCCAAAATGCTTTTACCACATCTTTTTTACTTAATCTCTTTTCCTCTGCCATACTAAAAATCCTCCTCATCGTCATCAGCCATTATCTGCGAAACGCCTCCGGCCGCCACCTGCGGCGCGCTGTTATTATTCAATAAAACTGTATAAAAATATCCGATAACTCCGCCCAAGACAGCAACGGCTATTACCGGCAGTCCCAGATACTGCACCAGAATAAATCCTACCATATAAAACAGCAGTGTTCCGGGTCTGGAAATTGCGCGAAGATTCATTGCGATACCAAGAGCAGGGAGCAGTCCTCCGATTACCTGCAATACCGTCAAAGGCTTTCCTGTAAGCTGTTCGATCAATCCTTGTACAGCCGTTGACCCGTAATAAGTAGCAATTGCCGCCGGTATCACGCAAAGGCAGAACATCAAAATCTGCGGCGGGACTACATGATAGAAACAGATCTTATCGATATTTCCCTCATCAGCCGCCTTATCCGCCATATGTACAAAAGTTACGTCCAGCGTCATATGCGCAACCCAGATCATTGTTCCAAGAAGCCCTAACGGAAGCGCAATCGTTACTGCAGTAGCTGGATCTACGCCTGCCGCCATAGCCCATGCAGTTCCAACTGTTCCTGCAAGCCCCGGATCCTGCGGAGCCGTTCCCCCCGCTGAAATAAACGCTACATAAGGAAGGTTAATCGCCGCACCGATAATACAGCCCCAAACCGGGTCCCCCAAAATAAATCCCACCAGCGTACCCGCTACCAACGGTTTATAAACAACAGAAATACTGCCTAATAAGGACAGCCACGGCGTTCCGATATTACCAAGATAATATACGACGCCAATCAAAATTGCTTGAAATAATGTAATATGCATTAATGTTCTCCTCTCTATTCTATTTCCGTACTTTCCCTCTCTTCATTACAGCATCTTAGAAATGTCTGTTGTATTATCCTCCGCAATGATTCTGACACTGATTTTTGAACCGGCGCAGACCATCTCCTTCAGCATTCCCTTTTCTTCCTCTGAGGCTGAAATATTCCGGAAAAATTTCTTTCTTGTTCCGCTTACTCCCATACCGCCAATATTAATCTCATCAAATACTATTCCTTTTTTCATCAGTCGGTACAGCGTCTCAGGATATTTCACCAGAATAATACAGTGATCCCCCGCAAAACCCTTTTGAAGACGGGGAACCGCCCGTTCTACTGTAAAGGCTGCAATTTTAACATTCGCCGGCACACAAGTCTTTAAAACGTTTTTCATAAAGGGATCTCCCGCAACCCCATCGTCAATAACCATTATTTTGTTCGCACTTGTGTAATTCAGCCATGATGTCATTACCTGCCCGTGGATCAATCTGTCATCAATCCGTACCAATACAATGCCTTCGATCTTCATGAAAACTTCCTCCTTTCTACCCATTCTTTCAATATTTTGCTTTTGCCAGCAACCTATACTTATTGAACTACTAATGCTCAGCAAAGTATAACCAGTGGTTATATCAATAATACCATCGGCAACAAATAAGTCAATATATTTCATCAAAACAATTATTTTTTGTGAAAATTATATTAATATATATTCTCTTTTGTATGCTTTTTACAAATTTCGTTTGAAATTATTGGAAATTTTATAGAATATCTATTTTTTAACAAAAAATCAAACAATAGAATCTCAATTTATATATTGACATTTTAGTTACCAGTGGTTATAATTCTATTACAAAAATCTAAACTTATTAAACTGTTAACGTTCAATACGGTATACTTATTAAACTGTTAATATTCAATAAGGTATACTTATAGAACTGCTAACGTTCAATAAGGTATAATATACGGAGGTAAGACTATGTTAGTTACCATGAAATCAATCTTGGAAGACGCTAAAAAAAGGCGCTACGCCGCAGGCGCTTTTAATGTACCAAATCTGGAATCTGTTCAGGCCGTTATTTCTGCCGCGGAAGAACTAAATGTTCCGGTCATCCTTCAGCATGCGGAAGTACACGAGAATCTCATTTCTCTTCCGGAAATCGGTCCAATCATGCTGGATTATGCAAAACGCGCTTCCGTGCCGGTGTGTGTCCACTTAGACCACGGCGCTTCCTTCGAGCTCTGCGTTCAGGCAATTCGTCTTGGATTTACTTCCATCATGTATGATGCGTCTGCAAAAAGTTATGAAGAGAATTTTAAAGAAACAAAAGAAATTGTCAGAATCGCCCACGCCGCAGGCGTTTCTGTAGAAGCGGAACTTGGACATATTTTCACCTCTGCCCTCGGCGGAGGCGAAGGACGGGGAGCCGTAGGAGCAGAGGATTACGCCTCTTTAGACGACTGCTACACCGACCCGGCCACAGCTAGAAAATTTGTGGAAGGAACCGGCGTTGACGCCCTTGCAATTTCATTCGGCACCACTCACGGCGTCTATCTGACGGAACCCAAACTGGATCTGAACCGCATTACCCAAATCCGGAATGAAATAGACATTCCTTTTGTTATGCACGGCGGTTCCGGCGTCTCCGACGAAGACTTTAAAACAGCCATACACAACGGGATCGCCAAGATCAATTATTATACATACGGCTCCATGGCCGGAGGAAATGCAGTCAGGGAGCTGATCGAAAGAACCGGCGATAAAAAGGTATTCTATCACGATATTGTTATGGCTGCAAAGGAAGGGATCAAAGCCGACGTGAAAGCGGCAATGCTGGTATTCGCAAGCTCTATCTTATAAAATAGAATCTATATATTCACTGCCCGATTTCCGAGGGCTGCTGCAGCGATAATGGGTTCAATACTGAATCATGTTCTCATGGAATGCGCAGTTTGGCGCATTCCTGACCCATGAACAGTAACAGCACACCATTTGACGCTGTTTTTTTCACCTTATGATATGGACTTTTTCTTTTCTAAACACTATTATATTAAGAAAATATCCTAAAAATTAAGGAGGCTTTTTAGTAATGAAAGAATACTTTACAATAAGTGAATTTGCCAACCTTAGGAATATCAATATAAATTCTTTACGATATTATGAAAAAATAGGTGTTCTTCACCCGTTCAAAATAGACGCTTCTACAAAATACCGCTATTATTCTGCTGAACAGCTTCTTATGCTGGACTTAATTCTCTTGTGCACTGAGATCGGAATACCATTAAAAGAACTGAAAGATTATCAGAACCAAGGAAATCTAATGAGCCGGAATCTTTTTGAATACAGCCGTAAGATAGCTGAACAAAAAATGAAAGAGATTCAATTAGGGTTGGATAAAATAGAGTATGTGCTGAACTGCCAAGCTATAAACCGAAAATATGCAGACAAGCGCGGCTTTTATGAAAGAGCCTTCCCGGAACGTCACTTCATAATAAAAAAATGGACGGATAATTCAGAGAATCTGCAGGAAATGAAAAATATAAACGCCTCTTTATTTTTAGATGCAGAAAAGAAAGACATGAATCCGATTCTTCCCTTTGGCATTATTATGCAGTTTAGGCAAAATGTCCTGATTGATTCTTATATTTATTGTGAGGTTCTTGAAAATCTTTCCAATCAAGATATCTTAACGATTCCGGCAGAGTCCTTCCTTTGTAAACAAGCGGAGACTTCCGGCTGGGTTTCCAGAGATCAGCTCATAAACTTAGTGCAAAATGAAATAAAAGAAATTTCAGACAATGAATTAACGGCTCTTATTTCAAGTATGATTTTGGACAATTATGCTATTGAAAGAAATACGGTCGAAATAGAAATTATCGGGGATTTTCTGATATAGAATATATACAAGTTTCCTCTTGACTCTGTTATTATAACAGACTTTATAATAAGAGTATATTTTCTAAAATAGAGGAGGCTTGACTATGGTTTTAGGTAATCCATATTCTGTTTGCATACTATTTCGTGTCCATAATAGTATCTTTTTAATTCCAGACCACAATGTATCGGATATTATACCTCTTCCCGAGATGAAGCGAACCATTCCGAATACACCTGCATATATAGCCGGGATATGCAATTCTTATAACAGATGCATTACAATGATCGATTTAAAAGTATTGTTAGAACTTACCAGTTCTAAAACCGAAGAAACCAGACCATGTGTAGTAGTTATTTCAGATAAAACCAGAAAAATAGGACTTCTGGCAGACAAAATCATTTCCGTGGAACCATCTTACAAGTTTTTACAAACTAATAAAAATTTATTTGTCAGTGATTTTATCTCTAACATATATGTTATGAAAAAGACAGATGAATTTGCACTGGAACTGGATATTCCCAAAATATTATCCATGCCGGTTCATCTTAACAGCTTCATTTCATAAAATTTGCCAGAGATAAACCATGTTTTCCAGATGAAAAATATAGTCAAACTTAATGTCAATCGGCGGATATCCTGCTTTCATCAATTCCAAATTTATAAGCAGCCTCCCTGTTCTGCCATTTCCGTCTATAAAAAGATGAGTCCCCCCTTTATCCGCCTTCCATACCAAGACACATTTCAAATGTCGTCTTCGTCTCCCTCTTCCATCATATCCTGATACATTTCATGCAGAAGAACCGGCGGCTTAGATGCGGTTTTCAGAACAGCTTCATATACTTCATCCGCACTCATCACCTCACGCATTGTTACTGCCTGAACCACCATCGACATATTGACTCCGGCAAAGGCTTTAAACTGCCTTTTCTGCAGACATTTGAAAATTGTATTGGAAGGCGTCCCGCCAAGAATATCTACAAAGGCTATTACTCCGTCACCGTCATCCAATTCCCCAAGCGCATTCTCTACTTTCCCGCCAAATTCTTCAAGTCCGTTTCCATGATGCAGCCCGATCGTTACAACCTTTTCCTGCTTTCCAAGAATCAATTCTACCGCACTTATGAGCCCCGCAGCAAAATCCCCATGCGCCGCAATTAAAATTCCAACCATACCTCTTCCTCCTTACATGATCTTATTATTTGATGACTTAATTATACTATACAGCCGAATATATTACAAGTGGTAACATTACCATTTGTAATATATTTTTATACAGAATAAAGAATATGCCAATGCATATTCTTGCAGCGAGTGCGTATCCTCCCGGAAGATTTTGTGATATGGAAAACAAAGTTTTCGATACATAAACAAAGGAGCTGAGAAAGCGTCACATCCAAGCCCTCTCTCAGCTCCTTTTCTTTCTAATCCAGCGATACTCCCGGCACCGCCCTGAACGCATTCACAGTCCTGTCCATCACAACCTGCTTTTCGCTTCCTGTGTCAAGCACCGTATTATTCTCCGATTCCTTCTCTACCAAAACGGCCGTCACCGGCAGTTCCTTTAATTCCCTGACTGTCAGCAGCGCGTCCACCTGCCTTGCAAAGCAGGAATCCGAATCGGCGTCCGGCTCATCCACCGCTCCGGCGCTTGCCACAATATGATTGTTCGAGATATAGTTTCCCTTCCCCGACACAACGTGTATCATCACCGGCCTTATCCCGGCGGGTTTCAGATACTGTTCCTCTATCACCTCCGAAATATGGTTAGCCATAATACTATTATAACTTCCGCTGATCCGCAAAAGGCCGTACAGATCGTCCAGCCCATTATTCTTCGCCTGCATCGGGGGCCACGGTTCATGATCTCTAAGCAGGTGGTTTGCAGAAATCAGGTTCTCCGAACAGTTTCCCCGAAATTCAATCATACCCGGATAAAAAGAATGCAGCCGGTTGCCGGTAATAGAAGACCGGGCCACATTGTCAAAACAGACGCTGCTTGCCCCGCGAGGGAACACATTATTCGCCGTAACAAGAAGCGCCCCGAAATTCTCGGCGTAGATAGAATACCCCTTATACCCGGCTCCAATGAGGTTGTCGGTAACCTTAGACGCCTGTCCCCAGCCCCGCAGCTCAATACAGCTTCCGCATTCCGCTATGAAGTTATCATGGATACTCAACGCATCCGCATGGTAAATGGTAACGCCATGCTCCAGATACACCATTCCCATCCCCGTAATACGGAAAGAATCATTGGCGCTCGCCGCGTAGATCCCTGTTTTCCCATTCACATAAGTATTTTCCGGATTTTCTTCCCCTGAACCATCGTCCACAAAATGCAGGCCGTCGATGCAGAATCCCTCAAATTCCACAGAACTGATCCTTGGATTCCCCTCCCGCTTAATATAAAAAGCGGCTCCCACGCTCTCCTCGTCTCCGGCCTTTACCGGGATATCCGCCATGATGCGGCTTCCCCCCGGCCATACCTCATGCAGGCTCTCCTGCTCAGATTCCGGCAGATTAAAACGAATACTAGAAGAAATAAACCCATGGCCGGAACCCATAATCTTCAGATAACTGATATCAATCACTACCTGCGTGGCAAGGCGGTAGTCGCCTGTGGGGATATAAATAACCGCGCCCGGCTTTCCCCCGCCATTCTGATTCGCATCCGCCTGCCTGCTTTTCACATCCGCAATGATACTGTTTATGACCTCCCCGATATCCTCATAGGGATTTCCGACGGGCCACTCTGTTACATCATAATAATTCTTCCCAGCCATAGATAAATCCTCCTTGCAAAGTCAATATTATCATTTAAAAACCGAATAGACAATCCAGCTATCCTCTCTCGTCCCGGCCGAAGCAGTCTTCAAGCCCCCAAGACTCATATTCCCTGATCACAGCTTTCCCTCCGTATGCGCGAAGCTTCATCTGGTTCTGGGCATCCGAGGCAAATATATTATTTGAATGATTATTTTGATACTGGTCTGTAAATATTTCAAGACTGCTCTGATCTGAGAAAATATGTACGTCTAACTCCTTCTTTCCTTTCAGATACATCAGGCTTCTAGATATCCCTCTGCTCCATCCGTCCGCCTCATTCCTGTCCACGCTAAGCTCCGCCGTCTCAAAATCAAACCGGCACACCGTCTTCTTCCCTTCGCCGCAGCGAAAGAAAAGCTCCAGCTTCTTAGCATCGGTCTGCTCCAGATCAATCTTAAACTTTAGTTCAAAGCAGACTCCGTCTCCGGCTGTCAGCTCTTTCTCTTCTTCTGACACCGCAAAGCCGTCCGTCTTCCACGGATTCTTCCGTATAGACTCCAGCTCTCTCACCGGCAGAAACTGCAGGCTTCCGTCTTCCCTCATCCGCACCTCTCTCGGAATGTTAAAAAAGCCGCACCAGCCTTCCCTGTAGGTCGGCCCCCAGTCCTTCCACAGAGGCATCCATTCCCATTCATTGGCCCATCCGACGATCAGCCTTCTCCCATCCGGCGCAAGGAAGGATTGGGGCGCGTAGTAATCAAAGCCCCAGTCAATTTCATCGCTGATCCGCGCATGGAACTTTCCGGTCTCATAGTCAAAATCCCCGGCCATGTACATGGAGGTATGATCTCCCGACCCCATCGGCGAAAACATCAAAACATACTGATCCCCCAGCGGATAGAAGTCCGTACACTCCCACATGTATCCCCATTCTCCTCTGCTCTCAGCCATCACGTTAAAGAAACTCCAGTGCAGCAGATCCTTCGACCGGTAAAGCAGCGCCTGCGCCCTGTTATCCCGGCTTGCGCCGCACACCATATAATAGGTATCCTCATGCTTCCACACCTTCGGATCCCGGAAATGCTCCCTCGCCACGCCCTCCGGGGCGGTCAGCACGGGATTCCCCGCGTATTTTTCAAAATGGATCCCATCCTCGCTGTACGCAATGCACTGGGTCTGCTCATATCCCTTTCCCTTATGGGTTACTCCCGTATACATCAGATACAGTTTCCCCTCATGCTCAATGGCGCTTCCCGAAAAACAACCTCCCCGCATATGGTCATCATACTTTTCACTCGGCGCAAGGGCAAGGGGCAGATACTCCCAGTGGAGCAGATCCCCGCTCACCGCATGCCCCCAGTGCATATAATCCCAGAATCCATAATAGGGATTATACTGGAAGAAAAAATGGTATTTTCCCTTGTAGTAAATCAGTCCGTTGGGATCATTCAGCCATCCGGTCTGCGCCATAAAATGATAATGCTGGCGCATCCGTCCCATTTTTACAATCTCTTTCTTTGCTTCTATTTCCTTCTGAGCCTTTGCAATCTTTTCCTGCATTAATTCCTTCGACATAAGGCTTCCCCTTTCCAATAGCATTTCTTATTCACAGGCGGACCTGTAAACAATGTTCAGTTATCCCTTTACAGCTCCCGCCGTCATACCGCTTACAATATACTTCTGCGCGGCAAGGGAAATAATCATAACCGGGAAGCTGAACACAAACGCGCCGGCGCACATCGGCCCCAAATCCAGATTGTATGCGGAGAGGAATCCCGCCAGACCCACGGTAAATGTCTTCGCTTTCGTGCTGGTAAGAAGCAGCGCAACCAGAAAATCATTCCATGCAAGGAACAGCGTAAAGATAAATGCCGTCGCAAGTCCCGGCGTACAGATCGGCAGGATCACCTTGCGAAATGTCTGAAAGCTGCTGGCCCCGTCCACATACGCGGCCTCGTCGAGGGTCGTAGGAATTCCCTCGTAAAAGCTCAGCATCGTCCACATGACAAAGGGCATATTGATCGCGGCGTATACGATGATCAGCGCCAGCTTCGTATCATACAGCCCCAGACTGCATATCAGCTCGTAAATAGGAACTACGATACTAGAGGTAGGTATCATTTTCAAACAAAGTACCAGCACCACCAGAAATACGGATAATTTCGCCCCGGATCTCTGGATCGCATAGGCCGCAAGGGATCCTAAGATCAGCGCAATAACCGTACTGATCAGCGCCGCCGACAGACTGTTTACAAAATACTGCCCCGCGTCCATCCGTTCAAACAGCCCCTGAAAATTCTCTACCGAAAAAACCTTCGGAAAAAACTTCGGAGGCACCGCGATTACTTCCGAGCCCTTCTTAAAAGAGCAGCATACAACATAAATATATGGAAAAAGCCAGAATACCGTAAGAATTACAGATAACGCAATTCCTATATTCTTTCCTACGCTCATTTTTTTCTTCATCATAATCCTCCTTCATCCGCTACCCATGCATCTTTTTCTTTGGATTCCACAAACTCTGCATAAATACCAGCGTAAAGATGACCAGCACGGCAATGAAGATCACAGCCATCGCACTTGCATATCCCACCTGATTATACCTTGCCAGCGTCTTGTAAATGATAATACTGATGGTTTCCGAGGAGCTGTTGGGGCCGCCCTCTGTCATAGCCCATATGATGTCAAAGGTTCTGGCCGCGTCAATGATCCTGACCGACAGCGCGGTCAAAAGCACCGGCTTGATATTCGGAAGCTTGATCAGCATAATCTGCTGGAACATGCTGGCTCCGTCGATCTTCGCCGCCTCCAGCATACTCGAATCCAGCCCCTGCAGGCCCGCAAGCGTCATCAGCATCATGAACGGCGTCGTCAGCCAGATATCGGCAATGCAGCAGGCAATCAGCGACCACTTCGCATCTGCAAGCCACAGGATATCGCTGCTGTTTGCCAGAATCCCTACCCTTGTGAGCAGCTCGTTGACAATACCGAAGCTGGAGCTCATCATCAGTTTCCATGTAAGGCCGGCAACTAACGGAGCAATCATCAGCGGCGCCATCATCAGGGAACGGATGATCTTGCTTCCTCTGTAATTCAGTTCAAAAAACAGGGCGAACATAAGCCCTATGACGGTCTCCATGCCTACCGCCAAGACAATATATACCAGCGTATTTTTCAACTGTTTCAAAAATCCGCCCGCCGTAAATGCACGGATGTAGTTTTCCATGCCGATCCACGTTTTCTCTCCGGTTATCCCAATATTATAAAAACTGTCGATCACCATAGTAATAATGGGATAGATCAGAAACGCGCCCATAAAAACCGCGCCGGGCAGAAAGAATAACAATAATGTTTTTCTTGAAATTAATCTCATTTGCTTACCCTCTTTCAATAATGGAAGTAAGTATCCTCTTAGATTTTTGTTAAAATGGGAGCGCTCTCCCGGCTCCGTGAGAGCGCTCCCTATTTATTGAAACATATCTGATTCTTTAATACAACTCAATTTAAATCGGGGTATATTCGTTACTGGCCGATTGCCTCAATTTCGGATGCAGCGTTTGCGAGGGTCTCCTCGATGTCTGCTCCGCCAAGGCAGGATTCAACTACGCCGGTCAGCACTTCTTCGATCTGTGACCATGTAGTTACCATCGGTCTTGCCTGAGACTGATCAGCTCCTAAGGTATCTAAAACTGCTAATGTATGCTCGTTGCCTTCTTCGGTTCCCGCTTCTTCATATACAGAGGTTCTTCCTGCAATCTTTAATGTGAGATCCATGTAGTCGCCGTTGTGCTCATACATATATTCTACATATTTCTTCGCCATCTCTTTATTGGAAGAATTTTTCATAACGCATTCATACCATGGACCTGTGGTAGCGCCGATTCCCGCGCTTCCCGCGATCATCGGAGCACAGCCTACCTTGTCTGCGCCCAGCGCCGCTACTGCGGCCGGATACTGATGGCTCCAGTTGAGCTGCATAGCAACTTTCCCATTGGTGAACAATTCCTGAGACTCGGTTGCCGCCGTAGACAGTGAATCTGCCGGCGTATAGTCCGCCTCTGCATTATCTACCATAAATTTCAGCGCGTCTACGTATGCCTGATCCGTGATGTTAACCTTGCCGTCCTTGTCAAATACAAGCCCCTTTGCGCCTGCCTGACAAGCGAAATCAAGGAATGAGCAGACTGCGTCGGAACCGCTTCCAAATACAGTCGTTCCATACATATCGTCTGTCGCAAGCTCTTTTGCAAGAGCCTGATATTCTTCCCATGTCTTCGGAACCTTATCCTCTGAAATCAGGTCTTTTCTGTAAATAAGGATCTTAGCGTTTACCCACATCGGATATCCGATAAGATTGCCGTCTAATGTTCCGCTCTCCTCCAGCGTCGGAAGGAAATCGCTGGTATCCGCGTCATTTATCGGCTCAAGAGCATCCTTAAATGCTGCAAGCCAAACAACGTCCAGACATCCGACGTCATGCGTAGCCTCTCCGGCTTTGATCTCTGTGGAAAGCTTATCGTACATACCTGTGTAAGCAACTGCGTCTACTACTACCTTGCATCCGGTCTCTTCCTCAAAGGCTGCCGCCGTCTCGTTTGCAAGGGCCTCTGCCGGAGAGCCGCTCTCCACCAGTACCGTAATACTATTTTCTGATTTTGCATCCTCTGCCGCGCCGTCGCCGCCGCTGTCTTTCTGGCCGCCGCAGCCTGTTAACATTGTCCCAACCATTACTGCTGCAAGTAAAGTACTCAGAAGTCTCTTTTTCATGTTGTTGTCTCCTCCTTTTTCATGTCATCCTGCTACCTTCATCGGTTACATTCCTTCCATACGTTCCGCCCGGCTGTTTGTCCGCCTGTCTCCACCGGTGGTCGTCTGATCCTGACAGCTTCCTTATGCCTCGGCTTCCCTATGGAATTTCTGCTCTGTCCTACTTCTATTATTCCATATGGAACGCGTTCCATACTCGCAAAAAAAATAAGTTCTTCTCGTGTCATTCGTTGTGGAACGCGTTCCATATTGTGGAAACTAAAATAGAGCAGTTCCTCTTTACATCTTCTATTATATCCCCTTCGTCATATATGTCAATATCTTTTTTATTTTTAAATTCTTTTTGTGCAATCTATTCAAATTCAGCTCTATCATTTTGTACATCTTCCACTACACAATCGTTGTATTTCCTTTCCTGAGCCGTGCTTCCAGCATAACCAGTTTATTTTTATAATCTTTCCCGCCAATCAGATCGCGCATCATCCGCACGGATTCTTTTGCAAGTTCCTCGATCGGCTGCACCACCGCCGTCATCTTCGGCTCCGCCAGCTCCGTAATAAAGGTTCCGTCATACGCGACAAACTTCACATCCCTCGGCACCTTCCTATGGCTGCGGATCGCTTCGTTCATGCACTCAATCGCCAGCCAGTCCACCGCAAATACGCCGTCAAAGTCAAATTCCCCGGCAAATACATCCCTGACAACCTCCCGGTAATATTCCGAATCAAGACGGTTCCACTCCAGCTCGTAAGTACAACTGTCAATCCCATGCTCTTTCATAATACGTTCAAATTCATAATGCCTTTCATGGTAAGGGGAATCTACCGCCGTAGAGCCTCGAAAATGCAGAACCCTTCTGCAGCCGTTGCGAATCAGAGCCTCTGCCGCCAGACGCCCTCCCTCTTTATGATTTACCGCCACCACCGGGATATGCTCTCCCAGATATCTGTCCAGCGCTACGATAGGCTTGCGGATCTTCCGATACTCCTCCACATCCAGAGAATGCACCCCGGTAATCACGCCGTCCACGATGTGACGGTTCAGCATATCCAGATATTCCAGCTCCGCATTGCTCTCCTTGTCCGTGCTGCAGAGCATCATCTTGTACCCGGCCTCGTACAGCTCATCCTCCACATAATCTACAAATTCCACAAAAAACGGATTCGACACGCTGGGAACGATCACCGCGATAATTCCTGTCCGCTTGTGATACAGATTTCTGGCCAGCTCATTGGGCGTATAATTCAGTTCGCGCATCGCAATCTCAATCTTTTCTCTGGTTTCCCCAGCTACGTACCCGCTGTCATTTAACATTCTAGATACCGTGCCTACGCCCACTCCGGCCCTCTTTGCAACATCCTTAATTCCCGCCACTTTTACCTACCTCCTGAGAGCATCGCCTCTCTAAAAATTCCTTTCGAATGCTATCCAACAAGCCGCTTTCACAGACAACCCCTGTGCTAAAGGGCTAAACGCGATAATCCCTTCATCTCATCGCGGTACGCCGACATTTCTTCCCTTAAGATTCTTCCAAGGTTACGCTCAGCGCTTCCGTATTCCGGCCCGTAATTATTTCTTGATAACGGCTGACAGCCGCGCAATATCCATTTCCCCTATCCTCTTCTCCATTCCAATATGTTTTAAGCTTCTTTAAAGGTTTTACACTAAGACGCAGTCCCTCTATAGCCTTAATCCTTCCTATCTATTCTTATTATACTGTGCCGGCGGCAAGTTTCAAGCCATTTTCACAGGGATATCATCTCCCTGATTTTTTGATTTATGTACTGTGTAATAGCTGCAATCAGAAGCAAAGAAATATAAACGCCGCACACAATGAAAAATGCATTGGTCAAATTTACCGCCGTCACCTTGAAGATCCCATACACAAACCTTCCCTTTAACATCCCAACGATATAATCAAACGCCAGATACATCATTACAGGTATTGGCGCAAGCAATATTTGCTTGGATTTTTTGGAATCATCAACGAAAACAATATAATACCCCAGAAATACTAACGGATTTACCAAGTGCAAAAAGAAAAAGGCACCGTGAAAATTAAAGTGTCCCACACATGATACAATACAAACAAGTAGAATCGTCACAAGCCACATATGATAAATAATGCCCGGTATTTCTTTCTTCTTCCCCAGCATATTTATTCCAGTAAAAAGTAGCAATATCCCAATGCACGAATTAGAAATGCAGGTTAATTCAATTGCGTATTCCGGAATGGGCATATATCCAATCAAAACACTTCCGCAAAACAAAATACCTAACGCTATACTTATATATGCTTTTCCCTTCCATATCTGATACATCATTAATACCACCATTCCAGCCGATACTGCGATTTATCCTCAAAATGAACTTTGCCTGCCGCACCTTATATTCAGCTCCTGACAGGAATCTACAATGCATCCTTTGGACAGTTTCTCACACACTCAAAACATAGAATACATTCTGTGCCGTTTTTTCGTTTCCGGGAGTTATCTGTAACATCCACCTCCATTGGGCACACATTTTTGCATTTACCGCAAGAAACACATTTACTTTTGTCACATTTAATTCGGAGCAGCGAAAAATAACTCATAGGTTTCAAAAATATTGTGATCGGACATATGTATTTGCAAAACGCCCGGTTGTCCTTAAAAACATATGCCAATATAATTCCAGCGGCATAGTATAGAACATTTCCTATGATAAACGCCCAAAACATAATTCTCTCAATGTTGCCGGCATGAGCAAGGAACAGCGCCGAAACAAATATGAGAGAAAGCGCAAATGTAATATACCTTACCCATCCGATCTTTTTTCTTGGCGCTTCAGGAACTTTATATGGGAGAAAATCAAGCACCATTGCCGTCCAGCAGGCATACCCGCACCACCCTCTGCCAAACAGCAGCGGCCCGAAAATCTTTGCCACCGCATAATGAATGGCTGCGGCTTCAAATACACCCGAGAAAAGGTAATACCAAAATCCCTCTATCTGCATATTTTCGCCGCAGATAAAGCCCAAATAAACCAGCATATAAAGTCCAACTAAAAGCTGCGCAGTTCTGCGGGCATATCTATATTTTTTGATGAACAGAAAAATCCCCAGAGAAATAGATATTCCAATATAACTAAAGTTAAATAAATAAAAGATATTGTTCTGCGTCAGCCATAATGTAATTGCAACGGTTTCAAATACTGCCAGCATACTAAGCGGCAGGAAATACTTTTTCATTATATTCCTCCAAAGTACAGATAATAATTTGTATAAACTAGAAGTTTAACCAAACATTTTTAATAAATAATCATCTATATTCGCTCTTGAGCGAAAGATATAAATGCTTTTTTCGCTTTTATATCTGTCAAGTAATTCATATACAATTGGCAATTCATTTTTCGGGAAATCAATAATCCATTGTCTAAATTCCTCATCAAATTCTGTTTCTATCCATGGCATATCTACCCGTTGTCTGCCTATGCGTGATTCTGCTCCAGCCAAACATTCCTCTACTGGAAAATCCAGTAAAAAAATGGTTTCACACGCTTGCATACGCATTTCTAGCGTTCTTGTGTAATTTCCGTCAATAATCCATTTATCCTTTGAAACAATTTCTTTTAATTTCTTGTCAAATATATTTCTATCAACAACTGTCCTGTCAGGCTTGTGCCATAACATATCAAGATAATATAACGGTAAGTGCGTTTTATCACTCAAGATTCTTGCAAATGTACTTTTTCCTGCACCTGGACAACCAATTATTATTGCCTTTTGAAACATAAAAGGCCACCTCCAAAACAAACTATCTGCTTGATAAATTTTAAATCATGCGTAAAACAAGATAAGGATAAAAATGGATTGTGAATAACATAATCGGATACTCGCTATTATTGTTGACACTAACCGAAACATGAAATTGCTTAACAAACTCATATCCTCCTGTTATAAAAACAGGGACGGAAAATCCGTCCCATTGTTAAACTCGCACTTTGAGCGGCGAAACACTCACTTATAACTGTCTCGCTTAGGGCTGAGATATGCCCGCTTATAACTGTCTCTGTTAAAGGTCGAGATATACCTCCTGTTAAGCCAACGGCATTAACTATCTATAGTATATTCAACGAATAAAAAAATAACAACCCCTTTTGAACTTTTTTTGAATTTTATCCTTATCTGAAGTTTCTGTTCACTCCGTTCACAGCAGCCTTCGCAAGTCCATTACAAGTATTACTATCGTTGTCTGTTTTCGGCACATTGTTATTACTTACAATTTTTGTCATGATAGCTGACAGACCATTATGTATTCTTCTTCATTCTCATCAACAATCTGGAATCCTACATCCCGATACATTTTAACTGCATAATTTTTCTTTTGGACGGCTAATGATGATTGTTTCCAGCCGCAGGTTTTCAACTCATTCAGCATCCTTTTCATTAGCTCTGTACCAATTCCATAATTGCGGTATTCTTTCAAAAGAGAAATTGCAAAGGAAGGGGTTTCATCGTCAACATGGCCATAGTCGTCCATAATCCGAACCCATACAGCTCCAACTACCAATCCATCAGTTTCAGCAACAAAGCCAATATCGCCCGCCCTATTCCCAAAACCATCAACATACACCTGCAGCTCTGGCTGATTGATGATATCCCTAGCTGGCGGCTCTACTCCTTCCGGGATAAATATCGCCTCATATAAAAAGGTATCCAAAACCTTAACTTCTTCCTGTTTTAATCTTCTTATTATGTAGTCCATAAAATCCCCTCTTTTCTTTAATTACTGATTTACTTCCTTTTATTATTATAAATCGGATAATAAGCGAGAAGAAGAAGGCCTGCTGCCATTTCGCCTATAGATAACCCTAACATAACGCCTCCTATGATGATCAGAACATATCCAATAATTAATATCCGTTTCATTTGCTGTCCCTCCAAAATACGTTCTTGCCGTCATATTTCAATTTACTGTTCTGTTTCAAAATAAACGTGCATACAACTCTCCAAATTCTTTCTCTGAAAGGCTTAACTCTGTTTCGTTATAATAAGGAACGCCATCTCTGATTCCAAACTCAAGAGCCGTAGGTCCGTCCAAGTAGTAAGCTTTATATACATAGTTAATCGGTTCTGCCTTTCGGACATAATCTACCAAAGCCTTTGCCGCCTTTCTCGATTTTTCGTCCGACATACCGCCAACTGCAGGGCCTGATCCTGCACAGTAAATATGTAAGTATACTTCTTCCATCTCTTCTAATGTCGCCAGAATGTAGTATGAAAAAAGATTCTCCAGATTTTCTGTCTCATAGATTGGTTGACCAAATAACGCTTTGATTTTACCGCATATAAGCGAAAACTGATTTCCATAATCTGAAAAGCTCTCAATAAAATTACATAGTTTACTGCTATCTGTCAATTTTTCCATGCTTTTTACTGATTGAAATGTATACAACATTTTATCCTCCTTAAATTGAAATGATTAAGTTCTATGCCATCACATTCCAGAGAACGGATTTCCAAAATTTTGGTCATATTGGGTTCGCCATCCCCCTGTACCATACACAAAAATTCCCAGCCGTACCGTTCATAGAAGCCGATATGATCCGTGACCAAATAAACAGGGGTAATGCCCTGTATTGTATCCCTTGCCATAGAGCGGTACAGGCTCTGACATAGGAAAACTGAAAAAAATTACAGGACAAGTATATCATAGAACATATGATTATTGCGAACTATTTGAAATACTTTCACGACTTCCAAGAATCAATGAAAATCACGGTTGCCGCATAGGTCCGGCCAGGATACTTAAAGAGCGGAAATGGTAACTTTATCACAGAATAAAAACTATCGTTTCGACTATAATAAAATCACTGTACCGCATATTAGGCAGAAAATCTTCTGCCAGAGGTTTTGGAAAGGGGGTGTGACCATAAATGCAATACGTGATCTCGTTTCTGGAAGGGATCATAACCTTTATTTCTCCCTGCCTGCTCCCTATGCTTCCAATTTACATCTCTTATTTTGCGGGAGGGGGCGGAGGGAGCGCCGGAAAAACACTGCGGGCTGCGTTTGGCTTCGTGGCCGGATTTACAATGGTATTTGTGAGCCTTGGCGCGCTGGCGGGAACGGCAGGCAGTTTCCTAAAGAATTATCAGTCTGCCGTAAATATCATTACCGGCTTCCTCGTCATTGTCTTTGGCCTGAATTATCTTGGCGTGGTAAAGCTGAACCTGTTCAAAGGCGTCCGGCGGTCTGTGGTCACAGAGAATATGGGGTTTTTCTCCGCGCTGATCTTCGGCATCATATTCTCTGCCGGCTGGACTCCCTGCGTCGGGACGTTCCTAGGCTCCGCGCTGATGCTGGCGTCCCAGCGCGCCCATGCGGCTGAGGGAATGCTGATGCTGCTTGCCTACTCTCTCGGCCTTGGCATCCCCTTCGTCCTCAGCGCAGTATTGATCGGCTATTTGAAAACAGCCTTTCACTGGATCAAGAAAAACTATAGGGTTATCAATGCCGTCAGCGGCGGACTGCTGATTTTGATCGGCATCCTGATGATCACCGGAACACTTGGGCGGCTGCTGAGCCTGCTCAATTAAGGAGCTTTTATGGAAAACAAAAAAACACTTTTTATCCTTGCCGCGACGCTTGTGCTGCTAATAAGCGGAGCTTTCATGCTTTACCATCGGTTGGAACCGGGCGTTGAGCATCGCCAGCTATCCGCGCAGAAAATACCGGCGCAAAAAGAAACGCAGGAAGCGGACGATGGGGAAGAAAAAATACCAGCCCCGGATTTCACGGTTTATGACGCGGAGGGCAGCGAAGTCCATCTGAAAGACTATATCGGAAAACCGGTCGTGCTGAATTTCTGGGCGAGCTGGTGCGGGCCCTGCCAGTCGGAAATGCCGGATTTCCATGAGAAATATCTGGAGCTTGGCGAAGAAATCCATTTTCTCATGATCAATATGACCGACGGCTCTAGGGAAACCGTCGAAAGCGCATCCGATTTCATATCGGAACATGAATATACCTTTCCGGTATTTTATGATACCAAATCCGATGCTGCTATAGCCTACGGCGCATACTCGCTGCCAACTACATTTTTTATTGACACCGACGGTTATGCAGTCGCACAGGCAACCGGGGCAATTGATGAGGCGGCCTTACAGAAAGGGATCGATATGATCCTGACGGACAAAAAATAAGGCTTTTCATAAACACTGCATTAAAAGTAAGGAGGAATAACTATGTCTGTAATCAATGTTGACCAAACCAATTTTCAAACCGAAATCCTAGACTCCAAAAAACCGGTCCTGCTGGACTTCTGGGCTCCATGGTGCGCCCCCTGCCGCATGGTGGCACCCATTCTGGAGGAGATTGAAGCGGAACGCCCCGACATCAAAGTGGGCAAGATTAACGTGGACGAACAATCAGAACTGGCCGGCCAGTTTCATGTAATGAGCATCCCTACCCTGATAGTGATGGAAAACGGCAGAGTCAAAAACCGGGCCATTGGCGCACAGCCTAAGAACCAGATTCTTGCGCTGCTGTAAGGGAGGTGTCAATCATATGGGATTTCTGGATTTTTTGAAAGTTCCTGATATTAACAAGGGAGCTGCAGAATATGCATTAACATCCGGCGCGGTACTGCTGGACGTACGTACACCCCAAGAATACCGGGAAGGCCATATCCCCGGCAGTGTCAACGTCCCTTTACAGTCCCTGAGCGCAGGTAAGGCAGTCCTCGCCGGAAAAAACACCCCTCTGTTTGTCTATTGCCACAGCGGCGCAAGAAGCAGACAGGCGATAAAAATCCTGACTCAAGCAGGCTATACGAGGGTAAAAAATATCGGCGGCATTGCCGCCTATACAGGAAAGGTGGAATATTGACATGAAGGTAGTAATTGTAGGCGGCGTAGCAGGAGGCGCAACAGCGGCAGCACGGCTGCGCCGGCTGGACGAACAGGCAGAAATCGTAGTTTTTGAGCGGTCGGGATACGTTTCTTACGCAAACTGCGGACTGCCCTACTACATCGGAGGGGTCATTGAAGATCCCGGGGATCTGACCTTGCAGACGCCGGAGAGCTTCTTCTCCCGCTTTCGAGTGGATATGCGGGTGCGGCATGAGGTTACCGCTCTCCATCCAGACAGGAAAACAGTCTCTGTAAAAAATCTAGAGACGGGAGAGATCTTTGAAGAAGAATACGATAAGCTCCTCCTGTCTCCCGGCGCCAAGCCCACTCAGCCCAGGCTCCCCGGCACGAATCTGAAAAAGCTGTTCACCCTGCGGACTGTAGAGGATACCTTCCGCATCAAGGATTACATTCAGAAGAACCATCCCAGATCCGCCGTACTGGCAGGAGGCGGCTTCATCAGCCTAGAGCTGGCGGAAAACTTGCGGGAACTTGGAATAGAGGTCACCATCGTCCAGCGGCCTATGCAGCTGATGAATCCCTTTGACCCGGATATGGCAGCTTTCATCCATGGAGAGGTGAGGCAGCACGGCATCCGTCTGGCGCTGGGACGCACGGTAGAAGGTTTTGCCGAGAGGGGCGGCGGAGTAGACGTACTGCTTAAGGATGCGGCTCCCCTCCACGCCGACATGGTAGCGCTGGCTATCGGCGTCACTCCGGATACCGCTCTTGCAAAGGACGCGGGCCTCGAGCTCGGCCTCAAAGGCAGCATCGTGGTCAATGACCGGATGGAAACCTCTGTTCCTGACATCTACGCCGTGGGAGACGCGGTTCAGGTAAAACACTATGTCACCAGACAGGACGCTGTAATCTCTCTGGCGGGTCCCGCCAACAAACAGGGGCGCATTGCGGCGGACAACATCTGCGGCGGGGACAGCCGGTATCTTGGCTCCCATGGCAGCAGCGTCATCAAGGTCTTTGATTTGACGGCGGCCTCCACCGGCATCAACGAAACCAACGCAAAGAAGGCCGGACTGGATGCGGACGCAGTCATTCTCTCCCCTATGAGCCACGCAGGCTACTATCCCGGCGGAAGGCTGATGACCATGAAGGTAGTCTTTGAAAAAGAAACTTACCGCCTGCTGGGCGCGCAGATCGTGGGTTATGAGGGGGTAGATAAACGGATCGACGTGCTGGCTGCGGCCATCCACGCCAGACTGACGGCCACGGAGCTGAAAGATCTGGACCTTGCCTACGCACCGCCCTACTCCTCCGCCAAAGACCCGGTGAATATGGCGGGATTTATGGTGGAAAACATAGCCAGAGGCATTGTGAAACAGTTCCATGCCAAGGATGTAAACGGCCTGCCCCGGGACGGCAGCGTGACGCTGCTAGATACCAGAACCCCTCAAGAGTATGCGGGCGGCCATATCGAGGGCTTCCGAAATATCCCCGTAGATGAACTGCGGGAACGATTGGATGAAATCGAGTCCGGCAAACCGGTCTACGTCATCTGCCAGAGCGGCCTGCGCAGCTATATCGCCTGCCGCATCCTGTCCGGATACGGCTATGAAACATATAATTTCGCCGGAGGATTCCGGTTCTATGACGCGGTAGCCAATGACCGCCGCCTGATCGAATCGGCAACGGCATGCGGCATGAACCAGTAAAAAATATAAGCGCCGTCAGCTTCGTTCCCATGCTGACAGCGCTTATATTTTCTCTACGTTTCCCCCAAAGACGCAAGTTTCGCCCGATCTGTTAGTTCCACCGCGCCGCGGGACAATTTCACCATGCCCTCGCTCTGTAAATGACGGAGCATCCGGGTGACCACCTCCCGGTGAGTCCCCAAATGTTTTGCAATCGTTTCATGGGTGATCGCCAGCCGCTCCGTGCCCTCAACCGATGATTCCTCCAGCAGAAAAGAGGCCACTCGTTTGTCCATACTTTTCCACATGATCTGCTCCACCAGCCACATAACCTCTGAAAACCGCGCGGCCATGACCTCATTGGTATAGTTGGATACCTGAGCGGATTCCTCCATGATCTTCCGGTACACCTCTGCGGGGATAATCCAGAAATCCGTATCCTTTTCCGCCTCGATCGTAATGTCAAACTGTATGCTCCGCAGCATACAAGAGGCCGAAAACAAGCAGAGATCCCGGTCAAACAGGCGGTAAAGCGTGATCTCCCGCCCTTCCTCCGAAAGGATATGAGCCCGGAGCTGGCCGGACCGCACCAGCAACAGCCCAATACAGTCCGTGCTGCCGTTGTGGATCACAGTTCCCCGCTTAATCTGCCGAAAAACTATGCTGGCAAGAATACGCTCCCTCTGATCCTCCGACAGTTTCTCCCATATGGGAAAGCAATTTTCAAATTCCAATCTATCCCCGCCCCTTCAGGCTGCGGGGCAAATCTGCGGCAAGCCGGTTCTACGCAAACGCGGCGGCACATGGCAGATCTTCCCTTAGAATCAGCCTCTCTGAATATTATTGTCATATGTCGGAAAAATAATAGCATAGCACCAATATGTTGTCAAGCCAGAGGCATATACATTTCTTTTTTGACAGTTTCCCCATTTTTAAGGGTTTTTAAGCCCTCATGCCGCGCAATCTTGTATTTCCATGTTGTCAGAGGCAGGGGCAGAGCCTGCTGCCATCAAGAAAATCATAGGACACTCTGGCGCAATGACTTTGACAGAGCTTCTCCCTTCCACATTCTATTCCTCACAATCACAGCAATCGGCGTGGCCAGCAGATACAGAACGGTCAAAATCACAAAGAAGCCGATATCCGCATCCAGAAACACGTACAAAATATTAAAGCCAAAGTGCAGCAATACCGAATAAAGCAGGTTGTTATGCCGTTCCAGAAAAATGTTCATCAGCACAGTGATGGATGTAATCACGACAATGTTGGAAATAATATAGGGGATTGCCCTCCAGTCGGTAAAGTCTGAATCCACTGCCCAGAGAAGCGTATGCCAGAAGCACCATACCAAGCCTTGGCAGACCGAGGATTTCAAGAAGCCGTACTTCCTGTTAAATTCCTCCCGCATAAAGCCGCGCCACCCTAATTCTTCTCCTGTCGGCCCCGAAGTCAGGGAGAGAACTATACTGAGCGGCAATGCCGTCGTTCCCAGATCAATATAAGAAAACATCGGTTTTCCAGTCATAACTGAAAAAAGAAACAGCGACAGCACGCTGATCCCAAAGGTGAGGAAAAAGGAAAGCAGCAGCGGGAGCAGCTTTATTTTCCCGGAAAAGCACCTCTTCACAAATGCCGTCCTTGTTTCATCGGGTCTGAAATGTTTCCAGCCAATCAGAAGCAGATAGGTCGGAGACCATGCAATAAGGTTGCGGACAATCCACATGATAACAGGCGGCGCATGAAAAACAAGACTTGCCGTTCCTGCCACAAAAATAATAAGCGTCCAGACGAGGATATAGGAGCTGATGATATATTTCTTCAGATAATTCGTTTTCATCTCATTAGCTCCTTTTCCTGTCCGTACAGATGACAAGCTCGCTCTTGATGCCGTTCAGCTCGATGATATTCTCCGCATCGGGCGTATCGAACCGCTCCGTCTGCCGTCCGTCTTTCTCATAGGAAATGCTTGTCCCGATTCCTTTCGTAACGGCGGTAAAAGCGGTATCCTCCGGGATATAGATTTTCGAAGTTGACGATACTTGGTTGATCTCCACTTCTCCCTTTAGAGAATGGCAGACCACTTCCATATCAAGGTTACAGTCTATCTCCACCGTTCCGGATACGTCCTCCAGAACGATGTTCGGGGTCTTTACGTTAAGTTCTATGCCGTCACACTCCAGAGAACGGATTTCCACCGTTTCCGCATTAACTGCACATTCGATTTTCCCGACATAGGGCGACGGTATTTGGACGAAGATACTGACTGCCTCCTTCGCCACCGCTTCGGATACGCCGTTCCTGCGGTTTACATCCACGTCAATCCGTTTTCGGATATCGTCAATCCTGACCTTAAAGTCGCTTTGGAGCGTGGGGCGGGTATCGGATGCCAGACGGACACGGATTTTCTCACCCCCATAGCCTGACAGCAGGAACCGCTTTGCCCCTCCAAACTTCATGTCATAGCGTTTCGGCTCGTCAATATCGTATTCTGTGATGCTCTCAAAGAGATAGTCCACTGGCTTTTTTGCCCCTCTTTCGTTAGAGAGCAGCTCGTCAATGGAAATGCCAAACAATGCGGAGATTGCCATGATGTTTGGGATGTCGGGGATGCCCGCATCCGTTTCCCATTTCGTAACCGCCTGCCTTGATACGCCCAGCTTCTCTGCCAACTGCTCTTGAGACATTCCTGCCTGCTTGCGGATAGTTTTTAATCTTTCTGCAAATGTCATGTTCGTGACCTCCCTTGTTTTGATAGGCTCAGTATAGGAAAGCCCATTTTACATTACAAGCAAGCCGGAATTACATTTCGGATTTTTCTGCTACTTTGCGTGGCATCTTTCCAATATAACAGAAATTATGCTTCCCGGCTTAAATCAATCCAAAATGCAGCATAAGAATTTCTATCTATTAGTCCCCATATCCTGTGCAAATGAAACAAGCCAAAAGCGATGAAGAACCAAGGCTCCCATGCGAATATTTTCCGTTCCATCGCGCGCCCCCCTTTCAGACTTCAATATATCGAACCGATCATATCGTTGTATTGCTTATCTTAGTTTTATCTCATAGTATTTAAAAAACCACTTGACCGAAAGGATAACGGCAATAGCCATTGACAGCAATCCCAACAGATCGTTAAATCTCACTTCCGGAAAGAAATAATTCAAAACCATATTAAGCACAAAAAAAGAACTGTAAGTTACAATCAATATTTTCAATATAGCCTTGTATTCTCCCTGTGCTTTTTCTTTTTTTGCCTGCAATTCCATAAGGTTTTCTTCCGCTTTTTTCTGATAATCTTCCATAGTAATCCTTTCCCCGCTAAGCAGTTCATTTACAGTTATGCCCAGTATGCCGCACAGATCAAGCATCAGCGAAACATCCGGCATACTTTTTCCTGTTTCCCATTTTGAAACTGCCCTGTTGGTAATGTTTAATTTTTCAGCCCGCTGCATTTGCGTAAGCCCTTTTTCTTTTCGACAGGCTGATATAAATTTTCCTATCTTTTCTTGTTCCATGCTCCGCCTCCTCACAGTTAGTTTACAATCTAAAAACAGATTATGGAAGGAACCAACCGTTGATTGTATCTGATTCAACCGCTAGTTGATCTGGCAATTATCCGCCATTTCCACTTCATACTTATCATCAATAAATACAATATTTGCATTATGCCTTTTAGCAAGTTCTAAAAAGTGTGCATTATCCTCTAAAACCCTTTCCATCGTACACCAATCATCATCTAATCGGTATTCAATCCTGCTTGCATATTTTTTTATATCGCAAAAATGGTTTTTAATATAGTTTTCACTCATCACAAGGCAGTAGTATCTGATATTATCAAGATATTCCTTTTCAAAGTCCTTTTCCCAGCCAAAAGGAATATAGCATCCTTCGATAATAAGGTTTTGTTTGTTTTCTATGGCGGTTTTAATCATTTCACGAATAATAGGCCACATATAATCTGTGAGTTTGCTATCATCTTCTGGGGTAAGTCTAGTATAACCACTACGAATTAAGCCCATTTTCAGATGGTCTATTGATAAATACGGATATTTATATTTTTCAAGTAATTTCTGAGCCAAAACAGTCTTCCCTGTATGTGAAGCACCAGTAATTAAAACAATCATTTTTATATTCCACCTTCATCTTCAAATATTTTCATTTATCCCCCTAAAACTTCCGGTTTCTCTTTATATGTAACTTCTCGACATATGAGAAGTTATATTTTCTTCTTGGAATATTTTTCTTTTGCGTATTCATATGCTTCCTGAATATATGGTTTTAGTTCATTAAATGTTTTTTCCGTCGGATTTAAGATACATATCCAGCCCATCCATGCATACACAGGATGCGGCAGAATCTGATCCGCAGCCTTAAAATCATAATCCATATCCACGACACAGCCTTTGCATGGCCGCTTTGGTATAATTCCAAACATTTTTTTGAAGGTGCTTTTGCGAATACCTAAATTCACGCGATATACATTTTCTCTATTCAGGTTTGAACTGTTATCGTTTTCTCCATCTTTTTCCTTAACTGTCAAAACATAAACACCTCGTTTCAGCTTGTTGGCAGGATTGTAAAATATTCCTCTTTCCCCCCAGCTGCTAACTAAAACAGTTCCTTCTAAACGATCAAGACAATATTTCAAAATTTCGTCTGCTTTCATATGTCTCCCCCTCCTTTTGCAACTCCCGGTTTACATCCTCTGCAATTTCCCGGCGAATTTCCCAGACTGCACAGACATTCGAGGCAAGGTCTTTCCTGTCATGGAAATCATTTTCTTCTTCCTTATAAATTTACGCTGCTGTTACTTTTTCAGAAAATCACTAAATTCTTTCAATTCCTTTTTTGTATCTTCGGAAAGCCTGTTATATTCCGTATCACGAATCGCACCCTCTAATGTATATAAATGTACCAGACAAACATTTGGATATTTCTGCTTTAGCTTAAGAAATGCGTCTTTTGCACCTACCTCAATTAGTTTCTCGGAAGATTCAATACCAACAGATATTAGCTTTTTTTCCATTTCTTTACCTATATTCATCATAGCTGTTAATTCTGACATATTTATCTTCAACTCCCCTTGTTCTACTTTTTTCAGCAAGGTTTCAATCGCTTTTTGCCCATATATTATGATTAGAACAACAAGTACCACTTCATAATATATAATACAAATATTGTATACAAAATTGAAATACGGTTTTACCCTGTGCTTCTCCAATAATCTTTAATGTATGCCAATCAATGAAAGTGATAATTTTGCAGCCAATAAAACAAGCAAACGTTACTATCCAATTTTTCAAGGAAATTATGTCTCTTTTGTTTCCTCTTACTGGGAAATGATACTGTTTCCTTGAAAAAAGCAGGAGAGCACCAATGAAAAACGCCCACATAAAAACCATTATAATACAATGAATACTTCTTTGGTGCGTTGTATAATTCTGTATATCTACATGCAGAAATACAACTTCAATTACGAATATTGACAGATATTCAAGCATAAACGCTCCAAATGAGAGCAGGCTCATCCATAAATATTTTGTCCATTTTACTTCTCTAACCATTATCCTCACCTTATAAAATTCAATTCCTTATTATACTTGACTTCCCGACAAATTGGAATTTATCGGAAAACCACATAACGATAATGCAGCATATCTACACCTCTGTAATGCTTTATCCATGTATCTGTCATTGACATTCCATTTCTTATGGCTACATTTTGAGATGCTATATTTGTATCTCTGATAATGGAACATACTTCCGTTGCATTTAAGGTTTCAAACGCATACTTTTTACACGCTTTTGCCGCCTCAATGGCATATCCATTATGCCAATATGACCGCTCAAAAAGATAACCTATTTCAAGCACCTCGGTTTCTTTCCATGGTTGCATTGTAAGCCCACATTGCCCAATCATTTCGTTGGTTGCTTTCAAGACAACTGCCCATAAACCAAAACTCCATTTTTGATAGCGGGCAATTTGCTTGTCGAGCCATTCTTGGACTTCATCGTCACTAAATGCTCCCTCATATGCGTACATTGTATCTTTATCTTGCAGAATTTTACACAAAGATTCAAAATCAGCCTGATTTATCTCACGCAGATATAACCGTTCAGTATCAAGTATCATATATATCTTTATCCCCTTAAATTACAATTTTTCGTTCTCTGCAAATTCCCGGCAAATGGGAAGTTTTCATTTTGGCAGTTCCATTTCATCATTCATTTTTACAAAACCATATTTTTCATACAATGGCCGCCCCATAGCAGTTGCTTCCAAAGAAATAGATGAAATCCCCTTACGTTTAATCTCGCCAATCAGCTTATCTAATGTTTTATATGCAATGCCCTTTCTTCTGTAATTGGGATGTGTATACATATTCATGATATATGCCTTTTTTCCACTTGGATTATGATAAGTTGGCATTACTTGAAAAAAGCAGACGCCGCCAGTGCCTACAAAGTTATTTTCGTCAAATATCAAATATGCGATATGTGTGCCATCGCAAAGAGCTTTTTTATAATAATCATAGGATTGCTTTTCCACTTCACTCATATCAATATCACAAGACAATTTATTAGCTGCCCTTAATACTTCTATTCTTGTTTTTGTTAATATATCTATATCCTCAATCGTTGCTCTTTTATATATTATGTTCAATGCTTTCTCCATAACTTCATACACAAGTATCTTTCCATTTCCTACGTTCCATTTCTCATGTTTTGCAGTCTGATATCCCCTTTTTTCATAAAAACTGACCGCAGGTAATGACGCATCTAAATATACCGTATCATATTGCAGACGGATCTGATTTTCTAAACACTGCATAATATAGCTTCCGCAGCCTTTTCCCTGATATTCTGGTTTTACGTATACCCTTGTAATATGATTCTCCTTATAGCAGCCTGTCCCCACAATCATATTGCCGTCCCGCAAAATACCAACAGAACCACATTTTATATCCTCAAATATATTTTTCCTGCAATGGAGTTCACAAAAAAAGTCAACAACTTCTTTTGGATAGTATTTCGGGTAGATTTCCTGTATTGTATCTTTCACCACTTTTGAGATCTCTTCTAAATCTTTTTCCGTCGCCTTTGCATATTCCATAGCACTTTATCACCTCAAAAATTGAATTTGTCGCCGAAATGAATCAATCATAGGAATCCATATGTTTTGCGCAATGAACGGATGGGTCATCAACCAGTTCAACATCTGCCAGCGGCTGTTCAACACCTAAACTCTCCAAAAGATCACGTATATCGTGCAATACATCTTTTGCCGTATAAGCAGAAATTGAATACTTTTTATAGGGCATATGCCCGCCAGTTATTTTCTTATGTATCCCCATATCCCCAAGCACCGTCTCCAAATCTTCACGCTTTTCCAGAACCATCTGTACGCTCCTGAACTGGAAATAGCCATATACTGCAACATTCATTATTTCATCCGTTTCCCATATTTGTCTGTAATAATCGGTAAAAGACATATGGTCTGGTACTGGATTTACTATTCTCTGCAATATTTCATTTATCATTTTTTGCAGGCTGTCCAGCTCATTTTTATATCCTGCATATTGCCAAATACTGACTGCAAATCTATTTACCAAAAGCTCCTGCTTTAAGCCATCTGTGTCTGAATTATAATGCATACAGAGGCAATGCCCATATTCATGTATGATATTGTACCAGTGAAAATAAAAATCAAATTTATATTGAACATGCTCCGATCCAAATAATTGGATAAAAGCTTTCTGCTGTTCCTGCGTTCCTTTTTCAAACTGTCCGGAATATATTATATAACTCATGTATACCATCCTTCTTTCAAAAATCCTGATCTTTGCGGGAGATTATACATTTCCCTGCACCCATATAAAGCAGGATAACACATGGGAATAAATCTTGCTTCATGGGTCTGAATATGCTATATTAAATATTAAGAAAAGGAGCATCCGCCCACAAAAGTGGCTGACCTCCACAAATAACACGATAAGCCTACCTGCATCCGTCAAGATTACAAGGTAGGCTTATTTATTTTCGCTTGTTATTCCTATCTATATAGACAAGTAATGCAATGAGAAATGTTCCGGAAAGAATCAACAATGTTAAGACCTCGTATGTATTCATATGCACCACCTCCCTTCTTTTGTGAAGTTAGGGAGGCTGCCACCTTGCAACACGGTCACTCCTTTTTAGCACTATAACATAATTTCTATTATCAGGCAATATCCATTTTATGTAACGTGGCATCTCCTGTTACCAGAAACAAATTTAGCGATTTTCGCAATTCTAAATATTTTTCTCGCGCCCCCTTTTTCTAATCACTTCAACCTGCGAACAGGGTTTGTACCAGCAGCATATAGCAAATAGTTCCTCCCGCGATTGACAGGAGCATCTGCCGCTTCTTAAGATGCAGGATCACCACTACGAAAATCGCAGCCAGTTCCGGCAAACCGTGGCTGCCGGTCAGAATCTGTACATTTTTCAGACAGTACACCACCAGCATCCCAAAGACAGCCGCCGGAAGCGCCTTCCCCAGATATTGTATGTATTTTGGCGCAGGCTTCTTTGATGTGAACACAATAAACGGAAGAAATCTGGTTGTCATCGTACCCAGAACACACAATCCGATCGTTATGATCTGCTGTATCAGCGTCATTCGATACCACCCGCCCATTCAATCGGCCTGCGAAACACGGTAAGCAGACACAGAATACAAATCATCGTCGGCAGCATGAAGGTATCCGCGCCGAAAAGAAACAAACAGGCCGCAGAAGCGCCCAGACCCACAAGAGCCGTATAATGCTTTTTGTCCTTTAACCACTGCTCCAGAAATATAACTACAAACATCGCAGTCATCACAAAATCCAACCCCTCTATATTAAAAGAGATCAGGGAGCCTAATATGCCCCCGGCTGTAGCCCCCGCAACCCAGTAGATCTGGTTCAGCAGCGTTACAAAGAACATGAACCACCCCTTGTCCACATTTTCAGGGATTTTAACCGAGTAATTGATGGAAAAACTCTCGTCGCACATTCCAAAAATCAGATAAAACTTTTTCCATCCCATTCCTTTAAACCGATCCAGCATGGCAATACCGTAAAATAAATGCCTTGCCTGAATCACCAGCGCCATGACAAGGGTCTGCAGCGGCGCAAACGCAGACAGGAGCATCTCCACCGCCACAAATTCCAGTGAGCCTCCAAAAATCGTAAGGCTCATCAGCATGGGATAAACAAAACTGAACCCCGAAACATTCATGTAAATCCCATAAGTCATCCCAAGGAACCAAAAGCCTGCAAAAATCGGAATCGTATAAGGAAACGCATGGCGCGCCGCCGTAAATATTTTTCTATTTTTTATGAAAAGATGCTCCATATAAGCTCCCCCAGTCTGTCCTCTTTGTGATCTTATGGTAGCACTATCACCGGAAACTGTAAAGGATAACTCGCATTCTTCCTCTCCGGCAAAAAGCTAGCCGGTTAAATCAGCGCATCATTTCGCAGTACTTCATTCAAGTCGCACCCTAGCAGGCGCTTCCCTCCAATATAATATGCAAGCGCGACAAACACTACAATCCCAGCCGCAAAGATCAGAACAGGCAGAACCGGGGCTTCCGCCCAGAATACTACCGGGTCTAAATAGCTTGCCGTCACCGCAAACTGTACAAACAATACAGTAAGCGGCAGAGTAATCAAAAGGGGTTTCCCCGCTGTCACAAGCGCTTCAATACAGAACATTTTCCTCATTTCCCGCGGTGTCAGGCCAATGGACATATACTGGGCAAATTCCCGCTTCCGCTGTCGGAGGAACCCTAACGTAGTTAAAAATACATTCGCAATTCCAATCACGGCAAGTAATACGCAGAAAGCTCCCAAAATCATTACCATGCCTTGGATTAAACTGTCGTTAGTCACTCTTTCCCGTATCCGATTTTCGCTCTCAGTTTCATACCGCCCCGATACCAGCCGCAGGATTTCCTGTTCCAGACCATTTAAATCCGCAAGGTTTGGCGTTTTCCCTGAAAAGATACGGATATAGCTGTCAGATTCGGCTTCACATACCTCTCTGAAATCTTTCCTCCACAGAGAAAGAGGAACAAAGTGCACAAGAGCATAATTTTCATATTCTTCACGCAGAGCTGGCGTTTCCTGTGTATAAGATAAAACAGGGATCTCTATGGTTTTTTCGTTTTTATACAGTGTTGTTATCCGGCTATCCTCCTCACAAAAGGAACATATTCTTTATAGCGGAAATTACTGTTACTACTATCCCAAATCTGATTTAATACAATTGCGCCGTCAAGACTTTTTGTAATTCCAATCCGTGAACAAAAGTTCAAAAAACTTGTGTCATCCAAAATAACAACCAGCACAGATACCTGAAACTGCCCATCCGCCTCCGCTATTCCCGCAACTGATTCAAGTCCGCCGACCGACGACAGCTCACCACTCTGTAATCCTTCCGGCAGAAACGTTGCTACTTTGGCCTTCTGGTATACCGTAACGTCTTGTATCCCCGAAATATCCCGCAATTCATCTGTTAATCCGAAATCCGATATTTCTGTATCCTTTATGGTTATCATAATATCCCACGCATCCTGATACCGTTCAAAATAAGTATATCTGGTGCTGATATCTGCAAGGGTTGTAAAGCAAATCATGATGGAAAACCCCAGAAAGGACAGCAATAATGAAACATAAGATATCCGCAGTTGTTTCTTTTGAGCTTTTAATGCGTTTCCGGCAAGTTCCCCTTCTATGCCAAAAATACGAAATAGAATCCGGGAATACTTCTTTTTCTTTAACGATAAACCGCCTGTATTCCTGATTGCTTCAAGAGGCGTCATCCTGCTCAGTTTTCTCGCTGGAATCCACGCAGAAAAAATGACTGTTAAGAGAGAAATAAAAACCGCAGCCACAAATAGGAACGGATGATACTGAAAGACAGCTTCGTGTCGTCCAGATACATCCGCGGCAAAAAAATTAACTGCTTTTATTACACAAAAGCTTATAAAAAACCCTAATATACTGCCAAACAGCATGGGAACTACGCTTAATGCCATCGCTTCCTGCAGCAGACAGATTCTGATTTGCCTTGGCGCAGCCCCGATACTTGAGAGTATGCCAAACTGATGGATTCTGGCATTCATGGATAATTCAAAGGAACTGCGGATAATTAAGATTAACGACGCCGACACAAGTATCAGCACCGCTGTATACAGCGCCAGAAGCATCGGCGGCGATGCATCCTCCGGATCGTGTATAAAATAGCGGGACAGAAGCAACGAGTTGTACCTGATGGAATCTTCCTTTAATCCGAGCTGCGCTGCAATGAACGGCATATTGCGATAAATGGTTCTGGCATTCTTAAAATAAATATCCGCCACTGTTCCTTCTTTAGAGGACAACTCCTCGTTTACGACAGCTTTTTCTACATTCGCAAATTGACGTATCACAGATAAATCATCAGAACCTAAGGTTTCACAAACAATGCGTCCCTGCCAGCCGCCCTCCTCCAGCATAATTTTTTCCACATCATACGCCCAGAAATTGTAGGCGATACTGCAGACACAAGACAAAAACATCGCCGCAGCCAGAACAGCAGCCATAATTGATACGCTGGAGGCTCGGTTTTTTTTAATATAACTTCTAGAGTAGTCTTTCCACATACCGATCACCTCCGCTTCTCCACAGGGATATCCTGATATCCTCCGGGACAGGCGTTCCATTCGGCAGAGCCGTGGAGATGGCCGCTGACAATTTGTCCGTCTTCAATAGTCACAACTCTGTCGGCCTGCAATGCAATTTTTTCATCATGAGTTATCAGAAGTATCGTCTGCTTTAAATTATGGTTTGACAGCTTTAAAAGATCAATAATTTCCTCCCCATTCTTCCGATCAAGGTTTCCCGTAGGTTCGTCGGCAAGAAGCACAGCAGGACGGTAAATCAAAGCCCTTGCAACCGCAGTTCTCTGCTGCTGCCCTCCGGACAACTGGCTTGGCAGGCATTCCAGTTTATCCTCTATTCCCAGTGTCTTTACAATCCTTTTAAAATATTCTGCATCCGGCTTTCTCTTATCGAGAAGCATTGGCATAAGGATATTTTTCTCTACTGTCAATGTAGGGATCAGATTGTAAAACTGATAAACCAATCCCACCTTTCTCCTTCTGAAAATTGCGGCGTCCGTGGCATTTAATCCGCCAAGGTCTACGCCGTCTATTGTAACAGTGCCGCAAGTAGGCTTGTCCACGCTGCCCAGAATATGCAGAAGCGTTGATTTCCCGGAGCCGGACGCCCCAACAATCGCAACAAATTCGCCCTTTTCGACAGACAGGCTGATTCCGTTTAAAGCAGTTACCTGATTGCCGCCTTTTCCAAATACTTTCTTAATATTGTCACATCTCAATATTTCCATGCTGCCAGTTCCTCCTGTTTATTATTTGCGAACCCCGCCCTCAATGGACAAAGAGTTCCTATCACCCGATGATATTGCCATCATGTATTGCAAATTATAACAAATGAAAGTGATATCTCAGTGACTGCCCATGAATATTCCATATTTCATATACTTCGTACTATTTTCATGGGGCATAGAAACGAATCTCAAAACAAGCCCCGCCATCCGGAAGATTAAATGCACGGATAATTCCATTCTGCATTTCTATAATTGCCTTTGAGAGGGAAAGACCTATTCCAATTCCTGTATATTTTGCTTTTTCCCCACGGTAGAATCGCTCAAACAGATGAGGAATATCTTTTTTTAAAAATCCTTCCCCCTCGTCCCATATCCGAATCTGCACATAAAGGGGGTTTTTTTCATAAGAACAATGAACTGCAGTATCTGCTTCTGCCGCCTCCATACAGTTTTTCATCAAATTCATGACTGCTTCCATTGTCCAATTTAAGTCTGCCGGGACATCTATTTCTCCCATTTCAGGAACATCAATCAAAACGCCCTTCTGCACGGATAATTCATATAAATTGTCAGATGCCAGTGAAAGGATGGTAAAAACATCCGTCGGCTTCCTTTCAAGTGTAAGCGTCCCCGCATCAATGCGGGACAATAACAATAACGCCTCTTCTAAATGCATGATCCTGTTGATCTGCCGTTCTATATCTTTGACACTAGCATGGATTTTACAAGCCCTAGCGGTATTTTCCTGCTACGTTTGTGCGCCCCGAAGATCTTCCAGATATTTTTCTGCCGTCTGGAGCGTTAAAGAAATAGCCGTAACCGGCGTTTTAAGCTGATGTACGATATTAGAAAGATTTTCCGCAAAATTATTCCGTGCTGTCAGGGCTTCTTCTCTTGTCTGATAAAGTTCTGTTACCGTTTTGTATATTTCATCCTGCAGTTTTGAAAATTCATCATCCGAGGATTCAAAAACCACTCCCTGAATGCCTGTATTTATTTTTCCCATATACTCCGTCAGTGTCTGAATACGGGCGGACGAACTCTTATGCAAATACCAGAGAGCAAAAAGAAACAATATGCCGCCTGCCAAAAAACCTAAAAGGGTAATCCAAAGGGCCGTCGTACCCGAAATCCCCAAATTCGACGGATAATAGCCAAAATCTGATATTACAAAACCGTCAAACCTGTCTGGCGCCATATTTCCTCCCGCCCTATGGAAATCCTGTGTTTTCAACACTTCCAAAACAGCCTGTCTGGAATCCGGATTTTTTTCAATCATACTTTCGCAGAATCCGCCCAACATATGAAAACATACGTTACGATAGTACATGGTAAAAAGGTATGCGGCTGCGGCCGCCGCAATCAAACTAGACGACAGCACAAACAGAATTGTTAGTTTTATATTTGATTTTTTGCTCATAGTTCATCCTCCATACGGTAACCGAAGCTCCGTATTGTTTTTAAGCAGGATGGATGATGGAGTTTTTCCCTAAGCCGTTTTATTGTGACGGACAAGGTATTGTCATTGACGTAATTTCCATTATTATCCCAAATTTGAGTCAGCATCCGTTCTCTTGTGACCGTTTTTCCCTTATTTTCCATCAAAAACTCCAGAAGCTGGTATTCCGGCTGACTGACGGTGATTTCCTCTTCACCGCAGAATACTGCCATTTTGCTTTCATCAATCGAAATAGAACCGCAGGAAAGATACTGGTTCTGCACATTTCCCACTCTGCGCAGCAGCGCGCGGATCCTAGACTCCAGCACTTCTAATTCAAAGGGTTTTGTCACATAATCATCCGCCCCATCTTCAAAACCGGAAATAATATCATGGGTGTCATCTCGGACCGTCAGAAAAATAATTGGAAGTTCCTTCCATCTTTGGCGTATCCATCTGCAAAAGCTATTTCCGCTACCGTCCGGCATATTCCAGTCAATCAGCGCAATGCTTGGAATATGGTGTTCTAACGCTTTCTTTCCGCTTTCCAGCGTCCCGAATATAGAAACCGCGTACCCTTTCCGGCTCAGATACTCATTTACAGTCAGCGCAATATTCTCATCATCTTCAATATAATAGATTTCCATCCGTTTTCCGCCTCCCTCTGATTTTTCCGACTTTAAGCTTTTCGATGGGTAGACTGTCACTCATTTTTAGTATACCTTATTGAACGTTAGTAGTTCAATAAGTATAGCATATGGGTAGCTCTTAACCAATACAATATTATTATTAAACATCTATATCTCAATTGGAAATCATCTTTAGATATGAAACGGAAAGTAGCATAAAAAAATCAAATGCATACAACTGTTGGTGGCGTAGCAAATGCTTTTTCATTATTGTTGAACCATAACAAAAGGAAGGTGGTTATGTTATGGACAAGCAAATTGTCATATCAGCGAAGCATTTGAAAAAGGCTTTTGGCAAAGGCGAAAGTATTCAAGTTATTTATTCGGATTTGAATATTGATATTTACAAAGGGGATTTTACCGTTATTATGGGTTCATCGGGGGCAGGCAAATCTACCTTGATGTATTCCCTCTCAGGTATGGATAAGCCGGACGGCGGAGAGATTTACTTTGACGGAGTGGACATCACGAAGTTAAACAATGACAAGCTGGCTGTGTTTCGGCGGAAAGAGTGTGGATTTGTGTTTCAACAGATTTATTTAATTGATAAGATGAACCTTATGGATAATGTCATTACGGCAGGGGTGCTGACAAGTAAAGATAGGGAAGATATCAAAAGTCGTGCGGAGGAGTTGTTTTCTTTGGTAAACATTCCTGAAAACACATGGAGAAAAACATCTGCCCAGATTTCAGGAGGCGAAGCGCAAAGGGCGGGGATTGTCAGGGCAGTTATCAATAATCCCCATGTACTTTTTGCGGACGAGCCGACAGGTGCTTTAAATTCCGCAAATTCGACGGCAGTTCTTGATGTTTTTACTTCGCTTCATGATAAAGGTCAGAGTATTGTCATGGTTACTCATGACAAAAAATCAGCCCTGCGTGGAAACCGCATCATTTATATTAAAGATGGGGAAATTTTTGGCGAATGTAATCTGGGAAAATTTGAGCAGGATAACATGGAAAGAACTGAAAAACTTGATCAATTCATTAAAGAAATGGAGTGGTAATTTATGAAGCCTGGCATCATGAAAAAACTATCCACGTTGATCTTACATAACTTGAATAAAGCAAAGGGACAGTACATATCTTTTGGGGTGTTTATCTGTCTGACCGCATTTATTATAAATATTGCCCTTGTGCTTGCTTTTCAAACATTTGACGCTTATAATGACCTGTTTGACAAGCTTGATACAGCGGATATCAATTTTATCATTCCACAGATGCAGGATAATGATAATCTGCTCACAGAAGTAGAGGAAATCAACGGGGTATCATTTGTTGAAAAGCATGGCGGGGTATTTATTCCGGTAACAGTCCGTGAATTTGCAGGGTCTGATTTTGACATGAATACTGTTTTTTACAATATTGATGAGGAAAGGAAACTGAATCTGCTTGATGTTACGGAACAAGCGAGAAAGAGCGGAGATTCTGTTTATATCCCTATGTATATGAAAGAATTGGGCGGTTTTACGGAGAACGGCAGCATTACTTATTCCATAGACGGCAAGGACCATACTTATCATATTGAAGGAACCGTATTGGAGATGCAGTATGGAAATTACGGTACAGGACTGATTGGCAGTTATTTTCCGAAAGAGGCCTATGAGGAATTTGCAGGTAAATACAACAATAATGCCGTTACGGAATATTCCATAAAAACAACTGAAAACGCTGATTTAAGTGAAATGAAAAATGCGATATCTGAAATGATACAAGAAAAAGAGATTGCCCTATTAAATATCAATGACAGAGTATCTTCAAAACAGACCAGAACGATGGTCTGTACACTGCTTATCGTTATATTTTTGTCGATTGCCGCAATTATACTTGCAGTGAGTATTTTCCTCAGTAACTTTCGGATACGAAGCGCAATTGAGGACGAACTTGCGCAGATGGGGGTATTAAAAGCGATTGGTTATACAAGTAATATGATTGTCGCGGGGGCAGTTATGCCCTATGTGCTTGTAGGGATTATTGCTACAGTCATTGGAATCGCTGTATCTTATGCCGTTTTGCCTTTTGTAGCGGGTATTTTGGCAATCCAATCAGGATTTTCCTATACTCCAGCATTTGATATAATGGCTATGTTAATTGTAGTTCCGATGCTGACATTGACAATATTACTCTTTTCCTATATTTCAGCAGGAAAAATACATAGATTAGAGCCTATAAACGCTATAAGAGGCGTTGCCAAGGAAGAATCGGTGGGACAGAATATGTTACTTTTTATTGTTGCGTTTTTTATCATGGCGCTGCTGTCTTTTGCAGGAACACTTTTATACAATGTAAATATAAAGCCGGATAATTTTATGAATACGCTTTCAGAGGAATTACCGTCTGTTATTTTTACGTCTGAGGATGGAAAAATGGCAGAACTTAAGAAGATTCTCCAAAAGGATAATCGTGTGCAGCTTTTTATGGAATATGCTTCCGTACCTGTAAGCTATACGAATGGCAGTCTTACCGCCTTTGTGTGTGAAGATTTTTCAAAAGCAACAAACGATATCTGTTATGAGGGAAACAGCCCTACGAAAGATAATGAAATTGCAGTAGGAAACGCACTTGCGGACGATTATCCGTAAGTAGGTAATAATCCGTACCTTGACAAAATAAGAAATCCTCTGGCACTTAC
>CAJUTH010000005.1 GCA_910589275.1 uncultured Dorea sp. | reverse complement strand
TCGATAAATCCTATGTTCTTCCGTTTATTTGTTTTTCTTCATGAAACAACCCTATTCCATGCAGAATAACCATATTTACTTTTACGGTAGAAATATGGATATTGCCAGAATAAAACAGTATAATAGAGGAGCACGGTCAGAAGGACTGGATTCTCACAACTGCTTCTGTCATCGATATATCAAGCGAGTATTTATGCTTTTATTGAAGATCATATTTTACCACGTCAATCTTCGCGGTTCCGTCGGCAAAGAATGAAATACCGTCGGCTTCCTGTTCTGTATACATGGTCGCCGTCATTACCTGTTCCCCATCGTTTACAAAAACCTCCACGCTGAACCGGTCTAAGATCATTCTTAGCTTCAGCTCCCCGTCTACAGTATCTACCAGACTGCGGCGCTGATGGATGATCGCCCTTCGGGAACCGGAAAACTTCCGGTCAATCTTCAGAATGGATTCTTTCGGACGGAAGCTTAAAGAAGTATAATATCTGTCATTCTGCGCAAACCGGACTGCAAACTTATGATACGGCTCCGCAGGGTTGCCGGGGCGCAGAAGGATCTCCATATCGACCCTTCTCCCTTTAATCCCCTCCAGCTTAACGGTTCCAGAAACCGTTACATCGCTGTAAGCGGCCCGATTGCAGCGCATCTCCTCCAATTCCCGCACCGGCCTCTGGCAGAGCCTTCCGTTCCTGATAAACAGTTCCCTCGGAAGGCTCATCTGCCCAAGCCACGGCGCTTCCGGCGAACGGATGCTGCAGGCGTCCCAGTTCTGCATCCAGCCGATCATGACCCTGCGTCCGTCCGGCGTCAGCACCGTCTGGGGCGCGTAAAAGTCAATGCCGTAATCAATCGTCTGATTATGGCGCTCATGAAAGACGCCCGCTTCTTCATCAAAACTTCCCAGCAAACAGAGCGTTCCATTTCCATTGTGATATTCAAATCCCTCCGGAAGCATATCCTGCGGACTGGTAAGCAGCGCCCATTCCCCATCCAGCTCAAAGATATCCGGGCATTCCCACATCTTTCCAAACCGATTGTTATTCGACGCTAAAATACTCTGAAATTCCCAGTGGACACCATCCTTGCTGACATACAGAAGAATCTGCCCGCTGCCGTCCGCCGGACGGCTTCCAATCGCGCAGGCATATGTACCATCCGCTCTTTTCCACATCTTCGGGTCGCGGAAATCAATCCTGCTTGCGCCCTCCGGCAGATCCTTTTCATCCAGCGCCGGGTTCTCTGCGTATTTCTCATAATCGATTCCATCGCCTACGGCGATGCACTGGGTCTGCACTTCCTGCTCCGCATTGTCTTTGTGTTCCTTTACTACGCCTGTATACATCAATAACTGCCTTCCGTCCGGAAGCTCTATGGCGCTTCCGGAAAAACATCCGTCCCTGTCATAAGCCTCGTCCGGAGCCAGCGCCGCCGGAAGATATTCCCAGTGCAGCAGATCCCCGCTTACCGCGTGCCCCCAGTGCATCGGCCCCCATTTCGACTCATAAGGATAATACTGGTAAAACATATGGTACTGTCCTTTATAATAGGAAAATCCATTTGGGTCGTTCATCCAGCCTGTACGTGGAGACAGATGGAATGCCGGCCTTTCCTCTTCCTTGATCAATTTTTCAAAAGCCTCTTCGTATTTGCGCGCTTCACGTAGTGTCTGACTTGTCATAATTCCTATCTTCCTTTCCAAATAAATATATACAGGCGCATGCCAAGCTGCCTAATCCGCCGCCGTCTCTGCGTTGTATCTGTCCAGATACTTCTGGAACAGCTCCAGATATTCGCTTAAGCCGTATGCCTCTAAATCTTCCAGATATTTCTCCCAGTCTGCATCGTTAAATCCATTCATGATCCAGTCCGCTTTCTTTGCGTTGATCGCTTTCTTAATATCCGCCTGCAGATTGGAGAGTGTCTCCGTGTCCTCACGGCTCATGAAAATATTCGGATACACATATTTAGTGTGCATATCGGGCGTATAGAGCTCTTCGATCCAGTCAAGACGGTACTGGGCGTCGTCCGGGCAGGTCACATAGACGTCATAATACTCGTCCAGCACCGCAAGCGGCCCGCCTACCGCCTCCGCTTCCCTGACCTCTACCGGGGAAGCGTCGCCCAACGGCGCGTGCTTTAACATATCTTCGCCCTTATCGTTCTTGCCCATCTCAAAGATATCAAAATCATCGTCTTCCCCATAGGTACCCCAGTTGTTCTGCGGAGACTGCATCGGCGCATACATCTGGTCCAGCCATGCGCATATCAGCGCCGGATTCTCAGCCACCGAAGTAACCACGCACCGTCCGCGGTCATAGCCGCTGGTAAAAGACCCGTTCGTAGGCGTCAGGTTTCTTGTATCCGCCGTCAGAACCGGAAGCGGAACCCAGTCCTTTAGGTTATCCACATTTCCCACGTCCCAGCTAAAGCAGACTCCGTAACGCCCGGATTTTCCTTTGGATACATAAGTAGACCATTCCTGCGTAAATGCTTCCGGATCGATCAGTTTCTCCTCGTACAGCTTATGCAGCCATTCGATTCCTTCCTTGTACCCTTCCTGCACAGCGCTGCAGATCACCTCCCTATCGTCGGTGACCGCAATATGCCTGTCCTTATCCGCATCGCCGTAGCCTTCGCCGAAACCGTTGATCAGGATAGCCGGATCCTGCCCGCCGTCGTTTACGATACAGGACATCGGGATGATGCTTCCGTCAATTCCAAATTCCTTCTGCAGATCGGACGCATGATCCCGGAACTGGATCAGGACCTCCTCAAATTCATCAACTGTCTCCGGTATCTCCAGATCCAGAAAATCCAGCCACTTTTTATTAATAAAGCTCATATTGTCCACCGTCTGGATCGCCGTCTTTTCCTCGCCAAGCTGCTCAATCCATGGCAGCGCCCAGATATGCCCGTTGACATCCGTACTCATGATCCGGTATTCCGGATATTTGTCAAAAACAGCTTTCAGATTCGGCATATAAGCGTCGATGTATTCCTCCAGCGGAATAATTGCGCCGTATTCTCCATATCTTAACAGATTACTGTCTGTAAATCCAGCGGTAAAGATAAAATCCGTCAGCTTATTGGGATCCGACATATTCAAAGAAATCTTGTCCGGCCACTGGTCTGCCTGAATCGCGGTCCAGTCAATCTCTACATTGGTCTGCTCCTGAAGCCTCTTAAAAATCGTCCTGTTGTTCGGCTCAGATTCCGTATTGGCCGGATAGCTGATCATCCCAGTGAGCGTCGTTTTTTCCTTCAGGGGAAATTGAAGCGTCGCCTCGTCCACCGGACGGAAGGTACCGTCGTTGATTTCCCTCTTTCCGCCGCAGCCCGCAAGGGAAACCGCCATACAGGCTGTTAACGCCGCCGCAATGATTCGTTTTCCATATCTAAAATTCATAGTCTGCCTCCTTTCTTCCTTTCCCGCTTAACCTTTTACAGCGCCAGCCATGATACCGCTGTCAAAATATTTCTGGAAGAACGGATACATAATCAGAAGCGGTAAGCTGGAGATAATAATCGTTGCATATTTCAGAAGCTCTGCTAACTGCGCCCGGGCCGCCGTACTCTGCATATCTGAAATCATGCCGGATTCCGGCTGGTTCTGAATCAGGATAGAGCGGAGCACAAGCTGCAGCGGCTGCTTTGCAGAATCGTTCAGGTAGATCATTGCGTCAAAATAGCTGTTCCACATTCCTACGAACTGCCACAAAGTCAGCACTGCGATCACCGGCGTACACACCGGAAGCAGAATCTTGAAAAAGAAGGTCAGCTCGCTTGCGCCGTCTACATCCGCCGCTTCCCTGAGCTCCTGTGGGATTCCTCTGTAATAGGTCCTTGCAATCGTCATATTCCAGACGCTGAACGCTCCCGGGAGCACTACGGCCCACATACTGTCAACAAGACCTAAGTTACTTACGATCAAGTATGTAGGGATCAGACCGCCTCCAAAGAACATGGTGATCATAAAGATCACATTGAAAAATCCTTTCCCTCTGAAATCTGCCCTTGACAGCGGATACGCCGCCAGAAGCGTAACTACTACGGAAACCACTGTAAACACTACAGAATAAACTACTGCATTCTTAAATCCAATCCAGATCTGGGCATTGGTCATGACACGTTCATAGGCGGTGGTCGTCCATTTACTGAAATCAAAGGTAATACCCTTGTTCTGCAGCGTGATCGGATCCATAAAGGACGCCACAACAATGTAGATCATCGGCACGATAATTGCAATGACAAACAAGCCCAGCAATATGTATCCAATGGTCAGAAGCAGCTTATCCTGCGCGGAATATCTCGAAAAAACGCTTTTCTTCTTCATTTCCCATGCACCTCCTTATAATCCCTGTCCGTCATTCATCTTCGCCACAATCTTGTTCACAACAAGCAGGAGAATGACATTGATCACCGTATTAAAAAGACCAACCGCTGTTGAAAAGCTGTAATCTCCGTCAATCAGACCTTTGCGGTACACGTAAGTAGCAATGATTTCAGAAGCCGGAAGGTTCAAGTCGGTCTGTAATGCATAAGCCTTCTCAAATCCGATACTCATGATATTACCTGCCTGAAGGATGAACTGAATCACTACCATATCTTTGATTGCCGGCCACTCTACCGTCCGGATCTGCTGTAAGATATTAGCTCCGTCCATGACCGCCGCCTCCCTTAATTCCTGACTGGCATTCGATAAGGAAGCCGTATACATAATGGAAGCCCATCCTGCTCCCTGCCAGATTCCGCTGATAATGTAGATGGAACGGAACGCCTCCGGCATCGTCATAAAATTAATATCGCTTCCCAGCAAAAGATTTACCGGGCCGGTGACAGATAGAAAGATTCTCACAATACCGCAGAGTACGATGACCGACACAAAGTTCGGAAGATACAGCACAAGCTGGATTTTCTTCTTGATACCCGTACTCTGGATCCTGTTTAACAAAAGCGCCAGTATGATCGGCACCGGGAAGCCCCACAGCAGGCTGTACACGCTCAGCTTCAAGGTATTTACCAGATAACCCATAAAATCAGGCGACGAAAGGAACCTTGCAAAGTGCTTCACCCCTACCCATTCGCTGCCGGAAACCCCCTTAAATGGGTTGTAATCCTGAAATGCAATCAGTATGCCGCTCATAGGCGCATACTTAAAAATCAGCGTCAGCAGCAGCGCCGGCATTAAGAAAATTACATAAAGCTGCCAGTGCTGCCGGATATATACCAGCGCATTGTGCAGCCCGTTATCAGCGCCGCCCTGCTTTCCATTTGAAACAGTTTTTGTAGTAGTTCTCATATTTTCCTCCTTTCTTCCAAATCCCCTCATCTTTTGCACATAATTTCTCTCATAGCCTTCCAAATTCTCCTTTCCTTTCAGATTTGTGCATTTGTAAAACTATATTTACATCGATTTGAGATTTGCATAATATATTTATAACATTTATTTTACGTTTAGTCAATATTTCTTTTGCTATTTGCACATATTATTTTTTACATTTTGGATATTCTGTACATACCTGACAATTTGGAATAGATTTTGAAGTAATTGAAAATGACTCTGAAAAATTTGCATTTTTACATTTGACACATTTTGATTTGTACATTATAATGTTTTCAGAACACACTTACAGCAAATGGAATTGACAAAAAGGAGGATCACATGGGTAACAGAATTACGATCCAAGATATTGCCGACGAGCTTGGCATTTCACGCAATACCGTCTCAAAGGCAATCAACAACACCGGTATCCTATCCGACGCCACAAGAGACAAAGTATTAAAAAAAGCAGTAGAAATGGGTTATAAGCAATTTTCATATGTAAAAACCACCGACACGGGAAGCCCTATGCTTTCCATACCCATACAGAAGGAAAACGCAGAAATCGCGGTGTTCCTTACCAATTTCGTAGGGGGTTCCCACTTTGCGCTTGTTATGCTGGATAAGTTCCAGAAAGAGCTTGCAAGCCTTGGATACAGCCTCACCATGCATAGAATCCTTGCCGAAGAACCGGAAAACATGAAACTTCCCATATCTTTTTCCATGGAACGGACTGCCGGCATCATCTGCATCGAAATGTTTCATTATGAGTATGACAAAATGCTCTGTCAATTAGGGCTGCCGATTTTGTTCATCGACACCCCGGTAACCCGCTTAAAGGAACCCTTAGAAGCCGACGTCCTGTCTATGGACAACCGGTCCGGCATCTATTCATTTGTAAATGAAATGGCGAAACGGGGAAAGAAAGAGATCGGATTTATCGGGGAATATATGCACTGCCAGTCTTTTTTCGAACGGTACATGGCTTACCGAAGCGCCATGTACCTGACCGGGCTTTCCTGCCCTGATAAGTATTGTCTTACAGGGAATAAGGCGGGAATCAGGAGCCCATCTTCCGAAGATTACCATGAGTATCTGGCGGAGTGCTTCACAAAGCTCCCCCATCTGCCGGAAGTATTCTTATGCGCCAATGATTTCATCGCCCTTGACGCCCTTCAGGTATTGAAAAAGCTGGGGTATTCTGTTCCTGACGACGTATATCTGTGCGGCTTTGACGATTCTCCCGAATCAAAGATCGTCACTCCCGCGCTGACCACCATCCATATACACAGCCAGATCATGGGATTTTCCGCCGTAAATATGCTGATGTCCCGTATCGCCGAACCATCCTTAAACTACCGTACCATGTATACGGAAACCACCCTGATCTATCGGGAATCCACAGAAAATTAACCGGTTTCCCAGACAACTGCCTTTTACAATTTTAGGAGGAATATTATGCGTAATTTATTTAATCTGGACGGCCCCGTTCTGCAGTTTATTAACAAAATCGTTTACAGCGTCTACCTGAATATCCTGTGGTTTATCTGCTGCATTCCTATTGTAACCATCGGCGCTTCCACCACCGCGCTGTTCTATGTTACATTAAAAATAGCAAAAAACGAAGAAGGCAGCCTTACGAAAGCTTTCTTCCACTCCTTTAAGGAAAATCTCCGGCAGGGTACTGCGATATGGCTGATTCTGCTTGTTGTAGGAGTCGTCCTCGGTATCGACGGGTATGTGCTGTATCATATGCGGTTTGAAAATGTGTTCTGGACGCTTTGCACCGCAGTCTTCTTTGTTGCCGCGGCCGCCTACGCCGTTATCCTGATGTATATCTTCCCGCTTCTTGCGAGATTTGACAACACCATAGGCGCTATGTTCAAAAACTCCCTGCTGATCGGCGCGCGTTTTCTGTTCTGCACCCTGTTGATGGCGGTCGTTTACTTTGTAATGCTTCTGGTTATCGTCCGCATCTTTACCCCGGCCGTTATTTTCGGGGAGGGTCTCTGCGCGCTGCTCTGCTCTTATCTGCTGTCCAATATTCTGGCGCTCTGCCAGACAAAAAGCGAAGAACACGCAGACGCGGCAGCCGAGCCGCAGTAATCCCAGACCACCGTACCTTTGGCGGCGCTATATCAACCGCCCAGCCTTCAATAGCCAAAGTCCCGCGGCAGCCGCCAGATAGCTATGCAGGCATGGCCCCCGGCCCGCCGCTTCGCGGGAACAGCAATTTCAATATGAAAACAGGAAAAAGGGAAAAAAATGAACTTCAGAAAATATACTCCCCCCCACGGCGGCTGCTTAAGCCGGCTTCATGGGAAACAGAAAATACAATATATCTGGGATTATTATAAACTGCCAATCGTAATCTGCCTGATTTTTATATACATCATCGGTTACACGCTATACGGCCATTTTTCCGAAAAAGACACTCTGTTATATACCGGCCTTGTAAATGTATCCGCGGGCGGGCAGCTCACAGATGAGCTAAACGGCGGTTTCCTTGATTTTTTAGGCGCCAGCCCTTCCAAAACAGAGCTGAAGCTATATGCGGGGCTGTATCTTACCGATAACCCGGATGATCCTAACCATGAATACACCTACGCTTCCCGCATCAAAATCATCGCTTCCATCGACGACGAGCAACTGGACGTAGTGCTCATGGACAAAGAGGCGTTTGACGCATTCTCGCAGAGTGGGTATCTCTGCAACATCGAAAATCTGCTCCATGAGGCAAAGCCCGAAGCCGCGGCGGAATGGAAGCCCTATCTTACCACCAATACGGTCATATTAGAAGACAATACGGAGGATATGATGCTGGACGAATCCCTGTCCTACCAAGCTGTGACGGAAGAATTTCCCATGGGACTCCTCCTGTCGCAAAAAGGGCTGATAAAAGAAGCCGGGTTTGAAGACGACGTATATCTCGGTGTAATCAAAAATTCTCCGCGGATGGATATGGCGGCAGAATATATAGAGTATCTGTATTCCGAAAAATAAGCCTAATCCGCGCGGTGCGTTTTTGTAAGCGGACGCAGATGGAAAAAGGAGCATTAGCAGTTCGTTAAGTATAGTTCAGCGGACGCCGGAATCCAAGACAGATGAATCCCGCCCGGGCGGGGCAACGCTGCGGCAAACTAACTGCTAAGTTCGGCTAAGACGCTCAGGAATACCTTCGCGTCAAGCCTTCCTAAGCAGTGGATTTCGCCTTCGCTAAATGCGCCCCTTAAATTCCCATGCGAAATTCATCTGTCATGGATGCCAGCTGTTCTATGGCTTAGCTAACATTGATCCTGAAAATAGCCAGAAGACAGCGGATGGAAAAAGAAAAACATAGTTAAGCAGACAATTTAGGAGTGCTTTTAATGAAGATGAAATAACGGCTTACACAGGCTTTGGCACGAAGGCATTCCTGAGTGCTTTAGCCTGCGTTGGCCGTTAGTTCAGCGTAATGTTACTCCGTCTGCGCGGCTATGTTTTTCTTTTTCCATCCGCGTCCGCCAAGGCATGCTTTAGAAGACGCTGCTGATTTAAGCCGCTTTTTTCTTAAGCACTCCCAAGAGCGCTGCGCTTACGATGGTTCCCACAACCAGCGCTACAATGTACATCAGGGCGTTTCCAACTACCGGGAATACGAAGATTCCGCCGTGAGGAGCCATCAAGGTACATCCAAACGCCATGGACAACGCTCCCGCAACTGCCGAGCCGGCCACACAGGAAGGAAGCACATGGAGCGGGTCTGCCGCCGCGAATGGAATCGCGCCTTCGGTGATAAATGCAAGGCCCATGATGAAGTTGGTCGGTCCGGATTCCCGCTCCGCCTTGGTAAATTTATTCTTAAACAGAAGGGTTGCAAGTGCGATTCCGCATGGAGGAACCATACCGCCGATCATAACTGCCGCCATAATGTCGTAGTTGCCCGCCGCGATTGCCGCCGTACCGAATACATAAGCCGCCTTGTTGAACGGGCCTCCCATGTCAATTGCCATCATGCCGCCAAGAATCAGTCCCAAGACTACCTTACTTGAGCCGCTCATGCTCATCAGGCCGTTATTCATGGCTCCGTTCACCGCGCCCATAACAGGCTCTACGATAAATGTCATCAAAAGTCCCATAAACAGGATTCCAAGCAATGGGTAAAGGAGTACCGGCGCGATCTTCTCCAGCGCATCCGGGAGCTTCTCACATACCTTGATCAGCCCTTTGATGATATATCCAGCCGCAAAACCAGCCACCAGCGCGCCAAGGAAACCAGAGCTTCCGTTTGCCGCCATCATGCCGCCTACAAAACCAACCGCCAGCGCCGGCCTGTCGCCGATGGCCATAGCGATAAATCCCGCCAGTACCGGGAGCATGAAGCCGAAGGCTACGCCGCCGATATTTTTAAATAAAGCCGCAACCGGGGTAATCGTACCAAAGTTCGCCCTCTCCACCTCTGCAAGGGCGTTCATATCCACGCAGAATCCGTCAATCAAGAATGCGATCGCGATCAGGATACCGCCGCCCACTACGAAAGGAAGCATGTGGGACACGCCGTTCATAAGCTGGGTATAAATCTGGTGTCCGATCCCGCCGGACTGCTTTCCTTGGGAAGCTGTCTGCGCCGCCGCATTGTCGCTCTTAAAGACCGGCACATCCCCGCTGATCACACGGTCTACCAGTTGATCCGCCTTGCTGATGCCGTCGGACACCTGACAGACGATCACCTTTTTCCCATTGAACCGATCCATCGGAACCTGCGTATCTGCCGCAACGATGATGCCGTCCGCTTCCTCGATCTCCTTTGCCGTAAGTACGTTCTTCGCGCCGCCGGAACCTCTGGTCTCCACCTTTACAAAGCATCCCTTCGCCTTAGCTGCCTTCTCGATTCCCTCGGCCGCCATATATGTATGGGCGATTCCTGTGGGGCATCCGGTCACGGCCAAGATCTTCACCTGCTTATCTTCCGCCTGCTCCGGCCCGCTTCCGCCAAACTGCTCGTTTAAGTCCGGCCGCGCCTCGTCCGCCTTATTGATGATGTCCATAAACTCGTCTACGGAAGAAGCGTTTTTCAGAGACTGGGTAAAATCATCGTCCATCAGCATCATGGACAGCTTACTCAAAACCTCCAGATGAATGTTATCCTCGGTATCCGGCGCCGCAATCAAAAACAGAAGGTCTACAGGTGCTCCGTCCAGAGAATCAAAATCCACGCCGTCCTTGATCACCATAGCCGCCAGTCCCGGCCTGTCAACTGCGTTACATTTGCCGTGAGGGATCGCGATGCCCATACCAATGCCGGTGGTTCCCTCTTCTTCCCTCTTGTACACCTGTCTGCGGTACGCTTCCTGATCGTTGATCTTGTCACTGTCCTTCATCAGCGCGATCGCCTGATCCAGCGCCTCCTGCTTATTCTTCGGCGCTCCGTCCAGAGAAATACTTCTCTTATCCAGTAAGTCTGTGATTCTCATGTGTTCGTCCTCCTTGCTCTCCTTTTTCTTTCCTTCTTACTCTTGTGTACTCTATATCCGTCATACAAATGAAATCCTTTTTGTCTATCTGCCGGCAACCTGACGGTAAACCGCTTCGATTTCTTCCCTTGTTGCCAGATTTTCAGAAAATGCGCTGGCGCTTCCCGCCGACACGCCCATATGGAACGCGTACTCGTAATCCTGCTTCTCCATCCAGCCCGCCATAAATCCTGCCACCATGGAATCTCCGGCCCCTACTCCGTTGACCAGAATTCCCTCCGGCGCTGGCGCGCTGTGTACATTACCCTCGGCGTCGATTAATACCGCGCCCTCTCCCGCCATGGATACCAGCACGTTTACCGCGCCCTTCTCCTGAAGCTTCCTGCCATAGGGAACCACGTCCTCCCTTGTCTTAAGCGAAACGCCGAAGATCTCGCCCAGCTCATGGTTGTTCGGCTTGATCAGGAACGGATGGTACTCCAGCACATTCAGCAGAAGGTCTTTGGTGGCGTCCACCACAATTTGTACGCCCCGGCCGTCAAGCTGCTTCATGATCTTCTGGTAAGCGTCGTCCGGCATGGCTGCCGGGATGCTTCCCGACAGAAACAACACGTCGCCTTCTCTTAAACTGTCAAGCTGTTCCATCAGCTTCTGTGTGTTCTCGCTGCTGATATCCGGCCCCATTCCGTTAATCTCCGTCCCGTCAATGGACTTCAGCTTCAGATTGATCCTCGAAATTCCTTCCGGGGTCCGGATAAATCCAGTCTTCACACCCATTTCTTTCAATCTTCTCACAATCTCGTCTCCGGTAAATCCGGCCACAAATCCAAGCGCCGTGCTCTCAATTCCAAGATTCATCAGCACTGTGGATACGTTAATCCCTTTTCCTCCGGGAAGCATCAACTCCGAGCTGGTGCGGTTGGTAAGCCCAAGCTTAAAATCTTCCACTGATACGATGTAGTCAAGGGATGGATTAAAAGTAACTGTGTAAATCATCTTTTTCCCTCCTGTTTTCTTTCTGGTATTACTATAACATCAAACTCATTCAATTTCAATCATATTATTTCACAAAAATTCAAACTCATTTTAGGTGATTTTGCACAAATTTAATTACCTTTGACTGATTATGACCGTTTTGAACGCATAAAAATGCCTCCGATTCTTGGAAAGCAGGTAATCCACATAGCCTGAGAAAGGTGGATTTTATCCGGAAAAATGGAAATAAAACGGCGTATCGTAACTTTATTATGAACTTTCTGCAGTGCAATTGATAATTTGAGAAATTCGTGGTATACTACACAAGAAAGTAGCAACGTAATCGTCGCAAGTACGAGGTGACTAAAATGATTAAACGAGATCCCTATTTGAATCGCATGATTCATCATATGTGGAACGGCGAAGTCAAGGTAATTACCGGTATCCGCCGCTGTGGAAAGTCGGTATTACTGTTTGACTTGTTCTATGAGTACCTTCTCTCACAGGGTATTCCGGAAGACCACATTATAAAAATCGAATTGGATCAGAGACGTTACTATAAGTTCAGAAATCCAATCACGCTTTGTGAATATGTCGAGGACCTTGTTGCAGAGAAGAAAGATGAGAAATTCTATCTCTTTATTGATGAGGTCCAGCTTACCACAACAGTGATCGATATAGAAAATGGTGGAATTGAAGTTTCCATCTATGATATGCTGAACGAACTCAAAGCATATAAAAATTTGGATGTATACGTTACCGGCAGTAACTCAAAGGGATTGTCAAAAGACATTGCTACAGAGTTCCGCGGCCGTGCTACTCAAATCCATGTATTTCCTCTGTCCTTTGAAGAGTTCTACTCTCATGTGGGCGGTGACGAGCGAAAGGCTCTGGACACCTATATGCTTTACGGCGGCATGCCACGCCTGCTGGCATTAACAGATGAAAAGGACAAAAAGGATTACCTGTCCTCTCTGTACAGCGAACTGTATGTCAAGGATATTGTAGAACGCAACGGTATCGAACGTGAGGATACTCTGAATGACATTCTGGATTTCCTCGCTTCACAGATCAGCTCTCTGACCAATCCGACGAATATTGCCAATGCGCTGACCAGCATGAAGAACGAAAAGGTTAATTCCACTTTGGTTTCCAACTATGTGCAGCACATCATCGATTCGTTCCTTATTTCTATGGCAAAGCGCTATGATGTGAAAGGAAAAACCTATTTCAAGTATCCAAACAAATACTACTACACGGATATCGGCCTTCGTAATGCCAGATTAAATTATCGTCAATACGACCCCGGCCACATTATGGAGAATATCATCTACAACGAGCTTCTGCGTCGAGGATATTCCGTTGATGTCGGTGTTGTAACCGACCGCACCGGTGGTGCAAATGTGCAAAAAGAAATTGACTTCGTTGTAAATGATACAGATAAAAAAATCTATATCCAGTCAGCTTTCCAGATGGATACAGATAAAAAGGAATCCTCTGAACTTGCATCGTTGATACTGACAAAGGACTTTTTCAAAAAAATCATTATTCGCATGGATATTCCTCATAATTTCTATGATGACAACGGAATTTTCCATTGCAATCTGATAGACCTACTGCTTGGTCGTGTAGAGCTGTTCTAACCAATAAGCCAAGCCGATACTATTAATACCATTTAGGAGCAGCCCTTCGGGGCTGCTCAAGGTTATTTGTTATCTAATTTATAATGTCATTCACTAAAAATTAAAAATCTAAAAACTTTTCAGAATCCTATCCAGTTTCTCTATTTCAATCGGTTTACCAATATGCCCGTTCATCCCAGCCTCCATAGCATGTTTCTTATCCTCGTCAAATGCATTTGCCGTCATTGCAAAAATCGGAATCCGTGAACGTTTTCCCTTCAGCTTCCTAATTTTCCCGGAAGCCTCATATCCATTCATCACCGGCATCTGCACATCCATCAGAATCAAATCATAGGTTCCCGGTTCCGCTTCCTTTACCTTTTCCACTGCTATAGCGCCGTCGGATGCAACCTCAACCGCAAATCCCCTCTCTTCAAGGATTGCAACGGCAATTTCTTGATTCAACTCATTATCCTCTGCAAGAAGAATTGTCTTTCCCTTGCCAAAAAGCTCTGAACCATTAGACGAATTGACGGTATCCTCTCTGAAACCGCCTGTCCCGCCTGCTTCTTCCAGTCTATCAGAACTATCCGCCAGGCGGAATGCAAGTAAAATCTTAAACTCTGTCCCCTCTCCTTCCTCGCTTTCAACAGAAATAGAGCCCTTCATCATATCAACAAAGCTCTTTGTAATCGTCATTCCAAGACCAGTACCTTGTGTTTTACTGACAGTTGATGTCCGTTCCCTTTCGAACGGTTCAAAAATATCTTTCAGAAACTCTCTGCTCATTCCGATGCCGGTATCCCAAATCCTAAATTCATAACAGGCATAGCCGTCCTCTGCGTCCGGCATCTCTGAAACACACACATAAACGCTTCCCTTTGGCGGTGTAAATTTTAACGCATTGCCAACCACATTCAAAAGAATCTGATTCAGCCGCAGCTTATCACAGATAATCTCCTCATGCACGACATTCCTTGTTTCTACAAAAAAATCTATTTGTTTGTTTCGAATGTCTGCCTGTACCATAGTCTCCAGCTCACGGACAACATTCATAATATTACATTCCTTCTCTTCCAGGTGCACTTTTCCGCTTTCAATATGACTCATATCAAGTACGTCATTTATCAGCGAAAGCAAATGCTGGCTAGATGTCATAATCTTCGACAGATAGTCCGCCACTGCTTCCTTGTCATCGATACGGGAAGCCGCCAGACTAGCAAAGCCAATGATTGCGTTCATCGGCGTCCGGATATCATGAGACATATTATTGAGAAAAACGGTTTTTGCCTGATTAGAGCGTTGCGCCTGCTTTAGAGCCTCCTCCAGCATCCTCCTCTGCTCCTGAAATTCCCAGTCCCTCTTCTTTATCTCTGTAATATCAACGAACATTCCAGTATAGGAAATCGGCATCCCGTCTTCTCTTCTTGAGAGTTTCCCGGTAGTACGAAACCAGCGGTATCCCCGGCCTTTTGTAAGCAGCCTGTATTCTACGTCAAAAACCTTTTCCCCGGTATAATCCTTAATCGTGTTGTAATATTCCTTCAGGACATATTCCTTTTCGTCCTTGTGAATCAAATCAGACCATGATTCCAGAACATTGGGGAAATCAACCTCATTCTGATATCCTACCATTCTCCGAAATTCATCGCTCCAAAATACGCTTACCATCCTGCCTTCTATATCAAATTCCATACTCCACATACCGGATTCCAGAATTTCGTGTACGATTCTAAGGGCCGTAGTCTCATGCTCCAGCTTCTCCAGCGCATTTCTCTTTTCCTGAAGAAGCGCCTCTACTTCTTCTGCTTTCTGCATATTCATATAACGCTCTGTCGCATCTTCAAGAAATACGTAAAATACATCTCCATATTCATCCGTATGTACAAAATGTCCGTAGTCCTCCACCCAGCGGATACTTCCATCCCTGCATATAATCCGGTACTCCACATAATCCAGATTATTATCATCCTCTTTAATCTGATGTGCAATACTCTGCTCAACCCTTTCTAAATCCCCCGGATGCACCAGCCCAGGGAAGGTATAACCCGTATATTCCTTAAATTCCTCCAGCGTATTGCAGCCATACATCTGAATCAGCGCATTATTTGCATAAATCAATTCCTCTTCCCCTTCTGCGCGATAGACAAAAAACACTCCCGGCATACCCATTGTTATCTGCTCTATGATCGGAAATGTCTGTTCATTCAAAATCAAAAGCAGGTCTTCTTTCCCTTGCACTTTCATTATCTCAACCTCACATTTATTTTTAGAGATCTTCTATCTCCAACATCCGGCGGACAAAATTACAGTCTATGTTATTTTACCATAAACTAACATCTTTGTGGTAAAAAAAATAAATTCTAAGCCATGTACACTAATATCTCAATGATTATTACTACTCACGGCCCGAAAGGCCGCTCATAGCAACGATTCTTTTCCATACAACAGCTATCCTGCACAAATTGACACATATTCCGCCCCCTGTTATAATCATTGCGGTATATTATCAAATATTAGGCGGGTGATCTAAAATGAATTCCAGTTTAATCAAAGGACCTGTTATGGGCTCTATGCTGCGCTTTGCCCTCCCTCTGATCCTCGGAAACCTTTTGCAGCAATGCTACAATATTGCAGATACCCTGATCGTCGGCAGATTTCTGGGCCCAGGTGCTTTGGCTGCCGTCGGCTCGTCCTTCACGCTGATGACATTTCTAACTTCCATTTTATTGGGACTATGCATGGGAAGCGGAGCCGTATTTTCTATCCGTTTCGGCAGACAAGATGACGAAGGACTGCGGGATTGTATCAGAGCCTCTTTTCTATTGATCGCAGGCTTCACGCTCCTGTTAAATATTTTGGCATTCTTTCTTTTAAATAAAATCCATTTTCTCCTTCAGGTTCCGGACGACATATGGGAGCTTATGCGCAGATACCTCATTGTCATTTTTGGCGGTATTACCGCCACATTTCTATATAATTATTTTGCATCTTTTTTGAGGGCTCTGGGTAATTCCATAGTACCTTTGATTTTTTTGGCAGTATGCGCTCTGCTCAATATTGTCTTAGACCTATTTTTTGTGCTGGTATTAAAATACGGCGTTTCCGGCACCGCTTTGGCAACCGTCATATCCCAGTATATTTCCGGAATAGGCATTGCACTCTACGCGATAACCAAATGTACGCAATTCCATGGCCTATTCCGAAACTTTACCATCCGTCCCGAATGCCTGAAAGAAATCGCAGATTTCTCCATTATGACCTGCATCCAGCAATCTGTAATGAATCTTGGCATTCTTATGGTACAAGGTCTAGTCAACAGCTTCGGAACAGTAATTATGGCTGCTTTCGCAGCCGCAGTAAAAATCGATGCTTTTGCTTATATGCCTGTTCAAGACTTTGGCAATGCATTTTCTACATTTATTGCCCAGAATTACGGCGCTGGAAATAAAGAGCGCATCCGGAAAGGACTAAAAGGAGCAATCCTGTCTTCTTTCTTGTTTTGTATCGTAATATCCGGCGCCGTCTGGATATTTGCGCGGCCTTTGATGGAATTATTTGTCAATAAAAATGAGGCGGAGATTATTCTGGAAGGTATCCGGTATCTCCATATTGAAGGAGCGTTTTACTGTGGAATCGGCTGTCTTTTTCTCCTGTACGGCTTGTACCGGGCCATTGGAAATCCACGCATGTCCCTGGTCCTAACCGTGATTTCCCTTGGAACCCGCGTACTGCTTGCCTATATTCTTTCTGCCGTTCCGGCTATCGGCGCAGTCGGCATCTGGTGGGCAATCCCCATCGGATGGATTCTTGCTGATACTGTAGGAATCCTTTATTACAAAAAACTGGCATGGTCAATTCTTCTATAATTGGCTCTTTATTCCATTCCACTCTGGTAGTACAGTATGGTCAGGCACAAACAGACGCGCACAATTTAACAAATCATATATCTTGCTGCGCAAGTCAAAACGCCGAATGAAAATTAAGAAAGAAGGTCTTATCATGAACGCAAGTTTAAAGAAACTAGTGATAGCTGCCTTATTTGCAGCGCTTGCATGTACTGCCACCATGTCAATCCGTATTCCGACTCCCGGAACCGGAGGATACATCCATCCGGGCGATGCCATCGTCATCCTTTCCGGCATTGTACTTGGTCCCGTATGGGGACTGCTTGCCGGAGGCATCGGTTCTGCGCTGGCAGATCTTCTGGGCGGATACTTTATCTATGTCCCGATCACATTCGTCATCAAAGGTCTCATTGCCTTTACCGCCGGACTGATTTACCAAAAAATCGGCAAAACAAAAAAAAGCCGCTATACTGCGGTAATCCTAGGCGGAATTAGTGATATTATATTTGTAGCCGGAGGTTATTTCCTCTGTGAAGCTGTAATGTATGGTACGGCTGCAGCCGCCAGCATTCCGGCAAACATCATTCAGGGAACCAGCGGATTAATCCTCGCAGTTGTGCTGTATCCGGTATTAATTGCTATTCCAGATATCAGCCAAATGGCTCTCCGGACTAAAACAAGTTGATATGAAATAATGCACGGCCACGGTCCGCATGCCGGCTTTGCGTAGTAAGGCACGCTGTTTCCGACAGGCAGACCGGGAGCCGCGCAAGCATATAGATTTCTAGCGGAATTTACTTTTTCACTATATGTTCAATCAATTTTACGGCAACCACCAGCGCCCCGTAAATAATTCCGGCAACCACCCAGATAACCCAGCTATATCTGGGCTGTCCATTTCCATTAGGGCCGTAGGTCTGCCAGAAGAAAACAGCGGTAACCGACAGCCAGTATATAGCGCTGAGCGAGCCCAGCCAATGCTTTCTCTGTTTATTCTCACAGGTATAATCGCCTTCTTGAAGAAGCCTGTCCATAGCTCCTTGAATCACGCCGCCATAAGTAAACGCGACGCATCCAATTCCAACAATGATTAATAACAGACAGAGACTGCACACGCTGAGAAGATCGTTGTCTACACTCGCAGCGCCAAACAATGGCACCACCGACAGGATACAAATTACCGTTCCCCTGATATTCAAATTGTTGTACGTACTCTGGAATTCCTTTTTTCTGTCCTTTACCATTCCGGTCACTCCATATTCCGTTTCAAAAATCTCTTTATCCAGATACTCAAATTCCTTTACACCCGCATCGCAGGAGAGAAACAGAACTACCCCTGCCGTTACTAGAACAAGCAGAACACTTACGCCGATTGCTCCCGCTGCATTCTCCGAAATCCCAAACCCCGAATATTCGCTGAGCACTCCTAACAGCAGCAGGCATATGGGCGAGATAATACATAAGAATACTGCCGCCGCTATCTTTGGAGCCGCTTCCTTCCTAAGCCTTAAATATTCCGATGCTTCCTCCATAGACACCCGCCGTACTGGCACAGAATCTCCGGGAAGGCTTTCTCCCTCTGCAAAGGCTGGTTCCTCTAATTCTTCCTTTAATAAGTAATCTGTTGACACTTCAAAAATCCTGCTCAGACCGATAATCTTATCCAAATCAGGTACTGACTGGGCGCTCTCCCATTTGGATACCGACTGCCTTGTTACGTTAAGCTGATTCGCCAGTTCTTCCTGAGACCATCCCGCTTTCTTGCGAAGGTTCATAATTTTATCTGCTAATATCATAATTCATTCCTCCTTACTGTCCTTCGAATCTGCAATCACCTTACCATAACTGCCGGTTGCAGTCCAGAAAGTACGCCATCTAATCTGTCAACTGCCGGTTGCAGAATTACTTTGAATGCAGTAAACAGTAACTTTTACCCCATTTGTACATGATAAGCGCAAAAGAAGAACGGACATAGAGCCGCCCGTTCTTCCCATATTCTTTCTATTCTATTTTCCGGCAATAATATCAAGCAGACACTGTCTCATCGCCTCAATCGGGGCCTCTTTTCCTGTCCAATGCTCAATCTGGGCAGCTCCCTGATACAGCGACATTCCCAGTCCGTTCAGCACTTTCGCTCCAGCCGCCTCAGCATCTAGAAGGAACTGTGTCTTATCTGGATTATAGCATGCGTCAAAATAGAATTTGTCTGCCGCGATAAATTCCTTCGGCATCGGATTTTCACCAATATGCGAACCCATACCGATTCCACTTGCATTCATTACTACGCTGACTTCCGCCACCTTCGAGAAATCTCCATGTGGAACATATTCCGCTACCGGTGCGAAGTTCTTATTGATATCCTCTACCAATGATTTGCTGGACTCCTCTACAAAGTCTGTGATGTAAATCTTCTTTGCTCCATAGTAAGCCAGCGCTGAACACATTGCTCGTCCTGCTCCGCCTGCTCCGATACAAAAATATGTATTCTCGTCAACCTTAATCCCGCCGTCTTTTTCAATTGACCTGATAAAGCCGATGCCGTCCGTATTGTATCCGATCAGTTTTCCTTCCGGTGTTCTTACGACCGTATTGCTGGCCCCCATCTTTTCGCACAGCGGATCCAACTCATCCAGATACTGAAGCACTTTTACTTTGTTTGGTTTGGTAACTGCAAATCCGGCAAAGTTCATATAACGGATTCCATTCACTACATCCTCTAAGTGCTCGTTATTTACCTCTGTGTAGAAATAAAGCATGTTAAGACCCGCCGCCTCATAGCCGCTGTTCTGCATCTGCGCTGCAAATGACTGCTTCAATGGGTCTCCAAGTAATGTGATCATCTTCGTATTAATATCAACTGTCGACATGATTAATTCCTCCTATTCCGTTTGCGGTTTCTATGTGTTTATTTTATCACAATCTATTTCAATATACTAGCGCAAACCTATTGAAAGAAATTATCGAAAACCCTGATGTATTCTATTGATTTCCGTCTTCTGGCGCAGCGGCTGCTCCGTCAGATACGGCTTATTCCACATCCTGAAGAGCGGACAGATTTTCTTCGCCGGTGCGGATCTTAACAATCTTATCGACACCGTAGACAAATATCTTACCGTCTCCGATACGCCCTGTATAAAGCGCTTTTCTTGCCGCTTCTATCACATCGTCTACCGGAAGATTACCTACGACAACCTCTACTTTAACCTTTGGAAGCAGCGTTGCGTCAACCTCAACGCCGCGGTATTTCTCACCGCTGCCCTTCTGGATGCCGCAGCCCATAACCTGAGTTACCGTCATACCGGTCACGCCCACTGCATTCATTGCCTTTCTCAGCTTATCATAGCGCGACAGCTTAGCAATAATAACCACCTTATACATGCCGGTATCTGATACGGATGCCTTTACCACCTTCACGGCAGCATCCTTCTGTACCTTAGAAGCCGCCTCATATTCACTAGCGCCAAGCTGTGTATTCTCATTTTCTTCCATGATCATAGAACCCGCCACATCCATCAGGCTGAAACCTGCATATGCAGAAGTCAATCCGTGCTCTGTGCTGTCTAAGCCTTCGATTTCCTCTTCCTCCGTTACACGAATCCCTACAGTCGCCTTAATTACATAAAATACAATCGTAATCGTAACCACTGTCCAGGCGATAACCGCAAACATCCCCACAAGCTGAATCCCAAGGAGTCCAAAGCCGCCGCCATAGAACAACCCGGTCAGTTCATCATTTCCCGGCGCTGACGTGGTAGCAAATAGACCCGTTGCAATAGTTCCCCAGATCCCGTTCAAACAATGAACCGCTACCGCTCCCACCGGATCGTCAATACGCAGCTTATAATCTAGGAACCACACGCCAAATACTACCAAAACTCCTGCAACCGCCCCGATTACAATCGCCCCAAAAGCATCTGTTACATCACAGGGTGCTGTGATTGCCACAAGTCCAGCCAAAGAAGCATTCAGCGACATAGACACATCCGGCTTGCCATATTTTATCCAAGTAAATACCATACACACAACGGTAGCAACTGCCGGCGCGATAGTAGTCGTCACAAAGATGGAACCAAGCTGCTCCACTGATACGGCTGCCGCACCGTTAAATCCATACCAGCCAAGCCACAGGATAAATACGCCCAAAGCCCCGATTGCAAGGTTATGCCCCGGAAAGGCATTAACCTTCACCACATTTCCCTCTTTACTCTTCGTAAACTTTCCAATCCTTGGTCCAAGGATCTTCGCCCCTACCAGAGCTGAGATACCGCCCACCATATGGATTGCACAGGAACCGGCAAAATCATGAAATCCCATCTGTGACAGCCAGCCGCCGCCCCAGATCCAGTGTGCTTCAATCGGATAGATCACCGCGGATATCACCGCGGAATAAATACAGTAGGATAAAAATTTGGTTCTCTCTGCCATTGCTCCCGATACAATCGTCGCCGTTGTCGCACAGAACACCAGATTAAACACAAAATTTGACCAGTCAAAATCCGCATAAGATGTAAATATATCGAATCCCGGCTTTCCGATCAATCCCATAAAGTCCTCTCCTAACAGCAGGCTGAAGCCGATTAGGATAAACATACAGGTTCCGATACAAAAATCCATCAGGTTCTTCATAATGATATTACCGGTATTCTTTGCTCTGGTAAATCCTGCCTCCACCATAGCAAAGCCTGCCTGCATCCAAAATACCAGCGCAGCTCCTATCAGGAACCACACGCCGAATATCTGTCCGTTCATTACGCTCATAATTTCTTCTGACATTGTAACGCCCTCCTCTTTCTCATTTTAACTATATAGAAATCAAACATAAAAAAGGCGCTATAGAAATCAATCTATAACGCCTTCGTTTGATGTCTGCATAATAGCACCCACAGTTTCTTCTGTCAATACACTTTATTCATTTTTGGTACAAATAGAGAAATTACATGGATTTTCATAGGAACTTTCAGAAAAATTACCATAGATATCCTACTGAATAACTGCCAATTACTTAATATTCGTTGTACTAGTACCCCAGCAGACTATAATCCACCGCTCTCGCCGCTTCTCTACCCTCGCGGATTGCCCACACCACCAGAGACTGTCCCCGGTGCATATCGCCCGCCGTATATACATGCTTCACATTGGTAGCATATTCTCCTTCCTTCGTCTGCACATTCGTCCTCTCGTTCCTTTCCACGCCGAATGCCTTCGTCACGTATTCCTCGCAGCCAAGGAACCCTGCCGCGATCAGCACCAGATCCACCGGCACCTCGTACTCGCTGCCGACTTCCTCTGCCATCGTCATGCGTCCGGTTTTCTCATCCTTCTTACTCTTAAGCTTTACCAGAACCGCTCTGCAGACATTTCCGTTCTTATCCTTGATAAACTGCTTTACCGTGGTCTGATACACCCTCGGATCCTTGCCGAATACCGCCGCAGCTTCCTCCTGTCCGTAATCGGTCTTTGACACCTTTGGCCATTCCGGCCATGGGTTAGAAGGAAGCCGCTCCTCGGGCGCTTTCGGCATCATTTCCACCTGAAGGATGGATTTCGCCCCGTGGCGCATGGCGGTTCCGCAGCAGTCGTTGCCCGTATCTCCGCCGCCGATAACCATGACACGCTTTCCCTTGGCATAAATGCAGTTCCCTTGATTCAAATCCGATGCCTTCGCCCATTTTCCCTTTTCCGGATCTTCCCAGAGGGCCTTTGTGGTTGACGCTAAGAAATCCACCGCAAAATAAATTCCCTTGGCGTCCCGGCCCGGAACCTTAATATCCCTTGGATTCTTAGCTCCGCAGGCAAGAATCACCCGGTCGTATTCCTTCAAGAGTTCCGCCGCCTTCTTATCCTTTCCCACGTTGCAGTTATAGACGAAAGTAACCCCTTCTTCTTCCATCACCTTTACTTTCCGGTCAATGATGTGCTTTTCCAGCTTCATATTAGGGATTCCGTAGCGCAGAAGCCCTCCTGCCTTATCCTCTCTCTCAAATACCGTCACCAGATGCCCCCGCCTGTTCAGCCAGTCGGCGGCCGCAAGGCCGGAGGGCCCGGAGCCTACGACCGCCGCCTTCTTTCCGGTACGGCTCTTCGGCGGCTTCGCTCCCGCATAGCCCGCCTCGTAAGCATGCTCAATAACCGCATACTCATTGGAACGGACCGCCACCGGGTCTCCGTTCAGGTTGCAGGTGCATGCCTTCTCGCAGAGCGCCGGGCAGACCCTTGAGGTAAACTCCGGAAAATTATTGGTCTTTTTCAGGCGGCTGTATGCCTCCTGCCAGTTTCCCCGATACACCAGATCATTCCACTCCGGAACCAAGTTATTTAGCGGACAGCCGCTTGCCATCCCGGCAATCATCACACCTGCCTGACAGAAGGGGACGCCGCAGTCCATGCATCTTGCGCCCTGTATTTTCTGCTCCTCCCTCGTCAGGGGCTCGTGAAATTCCCTGAAATGGCCGATTCTAGCCTTCGGCTCCTCCGCTCTTTTATCCTGTCTCTCATAATCCAAAAATCCTGTTGCTTTTCCCATCCTTCTCCCCTCCTATTCCTTTCCGTTTTTGATCGCATAGAACGCTTCAATCTTTGCCTGCTCGCTGCTTAAGCCCTTCTCTTCCATCTGAAGGACGAAGGTCAGCATTTTTTCATAATCAAAAGGAATGACTTTCTTAAATTTCGGAAGGTATTCGTCAAAATCAGCAAGGATTTCCGTTCCTATCTGAGAGCCTGTGTGCTTCACATGCTCCTCGATCATGCCTTTCAGCTCCAAAATGTCATACTTGGAGGTCACATGGACCATATTTACCATGCCTTTGTTGATCTTGCGGTACAGGGTGTTATCCATATCCAGCACATAGGCGATGCCTCCGCTCATTCCCGCGGCAAAGTTATTGCCCACCTGCCCTAAAACAGCCACGCGTCCGCCGGTCATATATTCGCAGCCGTGGTCGCCCACGCCCTCTACAACAGCCGCCGCGCCGGAATTGCGCACGCAGAAGCGCTCGCCTGCCACGCCGTTGATATACGCCTTTCCTTCGGTAGCGCCGTAAAGAGCCACATTTCCGATAATGATATTCTCATCCTGCCGGTAGGAGGCTTCCTTCGGAGGAAATACGGCCAGCTTGCCGCCGGATAATCCCTTTCCGAAATAATCGTTGCTGTCGCCGGTAAGCATAAGCGTCAGACCTTTAGGGATAAACGCTCCGAAGCTCTGTCCCCCGGCTCCCTCGCAGCGGATCACATAGGTGTCCTCCGGAAGCCCTTCCGGGTAACGTCTGGTAATCTCGGATCCGAAAATCGTCCCAAAGGTGCGGTCGATATTAGACACCTTGACATGGATGCTCTTTTTCTGCTTCCTGTCCAAAGCGCTTCCCAGCTCCTTCATCAGCACCCGCTCATCCAGCGTCTTTTCCAGCTCAAAATCATATTTTTTCGCCGGGTTGAAAATCTGCTCCTTCGAGCCCGCATACCCCTGATGGAGGATCCCGGACAGATCAAGCGCCGCAGCGTTCCTTGATTTCGGCCGTTCCTTCACCTCCAGCAGGTCGGTGCGCCCGACTAACTCGTCGATGGAGCGAACCCCCAGCTTCGCCATATATTCCCGCAGATTCTCCGCGATAAATCTCATAAAGTTAATCACATATTCCGGCTTTCCGGTAAAGCGCTTCCGGAGTTCCGGGTTCTGGGTCGCGATTCCAACCGGACAGGTATCCAGATTGCAGACCCGCATCATCACGCAGCCCATGGTCACAAGAGGAGCCGTTGCAAATCCAAATTCCTCCGCCCCTAAGATTGCCGCGATTGCCACGTCCCGGCCGCTCATCAGCTTTCCGTCGGTCTCAATGCGCACCCGGTCTCTGAGGCCGTTTTTAAGCAGCGTCTGGTGGGTCTCCGCCAGCCCCAACTCCCAAGGCAGCCCCGCATTGTGAATGGAGCTTCCCGGCGCCGCGCCGGTTCCGCCGTCATAGCCGGAAATCAGAATCAATCCTGCGCCGGCCTTGGCAACGCCGGCCGCAATGGTTCCCACTCCCATCTCGGATACCAGTTTTACCGAAATACGGGCGTCCTTATTGGCATTCTTACAGTCATAGATGAGCTGCGCCAAATCCTCAATAGAATAAATATCGTGGTGGGGCGGCGGTGAAATCAGTCCGACTCCCGGCGTAGAATAACGGGTCTTTGCAATCCACGGATAGACCTTTCCTGCCGGAAGGTGTCCGCCCTCCCCCGGTTTCGCGCCCTGCGCCATCTTAATCTGGATTTCCTTTGCGCTGACCAGATACCGGCTGGTCACCCCGAATCTTCCGGAAGCCACCTGCTTAATCGCAGAGCATTTGTCCGAATCCAGACGAGCCGTATCCTCTCCGCCCTCTCCGCTGTTGGACTTGCCGTGCAGGGTATTCATGGCCTCCGCCAGCGTCTCGTGAGCCTCCTGTGAAATGGAGCCGTAGGACATGGCTCCGGTCTTAAACCGCTTTACGATCTCATCTACCGGCTCTACCTCCTCGATGGGCACTCCTTTTTCCGGAAAATGAAATGCAAACTGCCCTCTCAGGTTCAGTCCCGCGCCCTCTTCATTTACCAGTTCCGTATACTGTTTAAACATTTCATAGTTCCCTGTCCTTGTGGACTGCTGCAGCATATGAATCGTCCGCGGATTGTACAGATGCCGCTCTCCCTGACTCTTGCTCTTATGCTGTCCGATGCTGTCCAGCGTCAGATCCGTATCAAACCCAAGCAGGTCAAATGCCTCCGTATGCATTTTCCCATAATCCTCCGCAAGCTCCTGTATCCCGATTCCGCCGATGCGGCTGACCGTATCCGTAAAATATTTATCGATAAACGGCTGTTTCAGGCCCACAGCCTCAAAAATCTTCGCCCCCTGATAAGACTGTATGGTGGAGATTCCCATCTTGGAGGCAATCTTTACGATGCCGGAGAGAATCCCTTTGGTAAATGCGTCCACCGCCGCATAATAATCCTTCTGTATCATCCCATCCTCAATGAGCTGACGGATCGTGGCGTAGGCAAGATACGGATTCACCGCGCAGGCGCCGTAGCCTAGAAGCGTTGCAAATTCGTGAACCGCCTTCGGCTCCCCGGTTTCGATGATAATTCCCACCGCCGTCCGTTTCTTGGTGCGCACCAGATGCTGCTGCACCCCGGAAACCGCAAGCAAGGACGGAATCGCCATATGAAATTCATCCACGCCCCGGTCGGAAAGGATCAGGATGTTGGCTCCGTCGTTAATGGCCCGGTCTACCCGGACAAACAGGTAATCCATCATGGTTTCTAAATTGGAATTTTTATAATATGTGGTGGGGATCACCTCCACCTGATAGCCTTCCTGCTTCATATGTTTAATCTTGATCAAATCCGTATCGGTGAGAATCGGATTGTTCACCTTCAGCATCCGGCAGTTTGCGGCGCTGTCCCTTAGGAGGTTACCGTCGCGGCCCAGATAAACCGCCGTGGAGGTCACCACCTTTTCCCGGATGGCGTCAATGGGCGGATTCGTCACCTGCGCAAACAACTGTTTAAAATACCCGAACAGCGGCTGTCTCTTATCGGAAAGTACTGCAAGGGGCACGTCGATCCCCATGGAAGAAATGCTCTCGCTCCCATTGACCGCCATCGGCAGAATCCCTCCGCGGACGTCCTCGTAGGAATACCCGAACGCCTTCTGCAGCCTCTGGCATTCCTCCTTGGTATAGACGGGAACCGATTCATTGGGGATCTTCAAATCTTTTAATTCAATCAGCTTCCCGTCCAGCCATTCCCCGTAGGGCTCTCTGTCCGCATAGAAATTCTTCAATTCCTGATCGCCGATCACGCGTCCCTTCACCGTGTCCACCAGCAGCATCTTCCCCGGATGCAGGCGCTCCTTCATCACGATTTTCGCAGGGTCCTGCTCTAACACGCCCACTTCCGAAGAGAGCACCAGCATATCGTCCTCTGTAATATAGTATCTGGACGGCCGCAGTCCGTTGCGGTCCAGCACCGCCCCCATGCAGTCGCCGTCGGAAAACAGGATAGACGCCGGGCCGTCCCACGGCTCCATCATCGTCGCGTAATACTGGTAGAAATCCTTCTGGTTCTGTGGCATGCTCCGGTTATTGGCCCACGGCTCCGGAATCGTAATCATCACCGCCAGAGGAAGCTCCATTCCATTCATCACCATAAATTCCAGCGCATTATCCAGCATGGCGGAATCGGACCCGGAGGTGTCGATTGCCGGAAGAACCTTTAACATCTCCCCCTTCAAATAGGAAGATTCCATGGTTTCCTCTCTGGCGCGCATTTTGTCCGCATTTCCCCTGATGGTATTGATCTCTCCGTTATGTACGATAAAGCGGTTCGGATGCGCCCGCTCCCAGCTCGGGTTCGTATTGGTGCTGAATCTGGAATGCACAATGGCAATGGCAGACTCATAGTCCCTATCCTGAAGATCCTCAAAAAACAGCCGTAACTGGCCCACCAGAAACATTCCCTTGTATACGATGGTCCTGCTGGATAAGGAACATACATAGGTATCATTGCTCTGTTCAAATACCTTGCGCACAACATACAGCCTGCGGTCAAAATCCAGTCCCCTCTCCACGGACTTTGGACGTTTGATAAACGCCTGTTCAATACAGGGCATGCACTGAAGCGCTTTCTTTCCCAGCGCCGACGGGCGCACAGGCACCCTTCTCCATCCGAGAAATTCCATGCCCTCCTTCTCCGTAATAACCTCAAAAATTTTCTTCGCCTGATTGCGCTTCAGCTCATCCTGAGGGAAAAAGAACATGCCCACGCCGTAATCCCGCTCGGAATCCAAAAGAATGCCAAGCCCCTTACAGACCTTCGCAAAAAATTTGTGGGAAATCTGCGTCAGGATCCCGACTCCGTCTCCGGTCTTCCCCTCTGCGTCCTTCCCCGCCCTGTGCTCTAAATTCTCCACAATCTCTAGGGCGTTCTCTACCGTTTTATGGGTTTTCTTTCCCTTAATATGAACGACTGCGCCGATTCCGCAGTTATCATGCTCAAATTCCGGCCTGTACAAGCCCTGCCTCTCAAATCCACTCATATATGCATTCCCCTTTCCAAAAACAATCAATCAGATTACGGCCCTTCGCCCTTCCCGTGATTCATTGTCCATACAAAAAGCGCGCCGAGACTCCGCCCACGGAACTCTACAGCACGCCTTTGTGTTGCATTCATTTAATTTAGCATACTAATTGAACTGCTAATGTTCAATTGGATATACTTATTGAACTGCTAACGTTCAATTGGATATACTTATTGAACTGCTAACGTTCAATAAGGTATATTATAGCGGAATTCCATACACAGGTCAATCCTAACTTCGCATAATTTTCATGCTTTCTTCCATAGACTCCAGAAAATCATAGGGAACCTCCAGATCCCCGTAACCGCTGGCAAGATCCAATCCCTTCTTCATCGCTCCGTGAAAATCGCTGCCGCCGGACCTTAAACACCCGTACCGGTCCGCTATGTCGTCCGCCGCCTTTCTCCACCAGTCGTCAAATTCGCAATATCTGGTTTCCAGCCCGTCTGCGCCCATCTCGATCAGCCTGCGGCAGATATCGATACAATGCCCTGGATCCCCCGGATCGATCTGATGCATATGCGCTACAAAGATCAGCCCTCCGGCACGATGCGCCAGTTCGATGCATTCCTCCGGCGGCAGCACCTCCTTTTTAACATATCCCGGCGTTCCTTTGACCAGATACTTATTCAAAGCTTCCCCTAGATTCCCGGCATATCCCCTTGCAATCAAAATCTGGCCGATATGGCCTCTGGCAAGAAGCTTTCCTTCCCCCAGCCTCTCAAGATCGCTTCGGTCAATGCGAAAACCGGCCTCCTTCAGCTTATCTACCATCCTGAAATTCCGCTCGCTCCGGCACGCCGCCATCTCGCCCAGACGGTTAATCAGCTCTCTATTTTCATAATCGATAAAAAGGGCTGTCATATGAACGTCGCACTCATCCAGCCGCGTGCTTAACTCCACGCCGGGAATCACCCGCATTCCAATCCTTCCGCCCTCTCTTACGGCTTCCTCAACTCCCGAAACAGTATCATGATCTGTAACGGCGACTGCCAGCAGACCTTTTTTCTTTGCATACCGGACCAGTTCAGCCGGAGAATAAGAACCGTCCGACGCGGTTGTATGTGCATGTAAATCTATTATTTTCATAATTATCCATCACCTCTCTCGAGAATATTATATCGTTTTTTCATATTCATAGCAAGCTTTTTTTACATACTTTTTAATTATTTTTTACATTTGTCAATATAAATACTCTTTGTACATTTCACACAACAAATCATTTATTTCCCACTATTTTATATTCATTTTTTTAAATCAAATTCTATTATTGTTCTTTTTTTCACAAAGTTTTTCAAATCTTTTCTAAAACTTTACTAAATTTTGCATATTTTTCTCTTTACACTTTTGCATTTTCATGTTAATCTTAGATTGTAAATTGAAAGTATGAAAACTTCATTTTTACATTAGTAAACATTACTCACTCACTTAGAGGACGAACTGAAGGGAGGTTCACAAATGAAACGTTTATTGTCACTTTTCGTCTGTCTCATGCTGGTATTCGGATTAATCGGATGCGCATCTGACGACAAACCCGCAGACAGCGGCACAGAATCCTCAGGAAACGAAGAAGCTTCTGACGAGGGACCGAGCGGACATCTGGTCATTTACACGTCCGAACCGCAGGATCTGGTAACAGAGATGCTTGACGACTTTGTATCCAAGAATCCGAACGTTACCTACGAACTGTACCGTTCCGGTACCGGAGATGTTAAAACCAAGCTCTCCACAGAGCTGGATGCCGGAGGCACAGACGCCTGTATTTTATGGTTTGCGGATTTAGGCTACATGTACGATCTGGACGACGAAGGATTAATCCTTCATTATTCTCCGGAAAGCGTTGCTTCTGTCCCGGATACTTATAAATATAACGATGGTATGGGACACGAGGTCCGGGCAATCTACTCGGTATTATCCTATAATACTACGCAGATTGACACCGCGCCCAAGGACTGGGCGGATGTAACCGGAGACGACTACACCGGTTCTCTTGCTTTAGCCAACCCGGCATATTCCGGCGGCGCAATGACTACCCTGTCCGTCCATGTAGAACCTGACAACGAGTCGCTCGTCGGCTGGGACTGGTATCAGGATCTGGCTGATAACGATGTAAAAATGGAGCAGTCGAACGGAACTTTATTAACTAAGGTTTCCTCCGGCGAATACAAAGGCGCCGTAATCGTAGATTACCTGCCCCGCAACGCCAAGAACGAAGGTTCGCCTGTCGATTACGTATATCCGGCTTCCGGCTCCGTACTGATTCCTACACCGCTCTGCCTGTTAAACACTATGCCTGAGGAAAGCGTAGAGGCGGCCAAGGCTTTCGTAGATTATATGTTTGAGATTGAGACCCAGAAGCTGTTCGTAGAACAGGGGTATGTTCCAATTATCAACGAAGCTGCAGAGGGAAGTGAAGTCCCGACTATTGACGATATCAAAGTGTTACCTATGGATGTAGAGTATATGCGCGAGAACTCCAGCAGCATGCTGGACAAATTCTCCGCAATGTTCGGAACGCAATAGTACGCTGATTTCACACAGTATTTTAGCAGAAGCCGCAGGTTATAAACGGCTTCTGCTAATTTCATTCTACCTGAAAGGACTTGATACCGCTATGTTTAGAAAAAAATACTCCTCCTCTGCAAGAGGCTCTATAGCCCCCACCGTCATCTGGTGGATTGTTGTAGCCTTTCTTGCACTGACCGTCATATATCCTTCTATACGCCTGATCATCAACAGCCTGAAGGTTGACGGCGGTTACGGTCTGGATAACTACGCCGTTGTTTTCTCGGATCCCGGTATTTTAAAGAGTATGAAAAACTCTTTCATTGTCGTAATTCCGGCCAGTATTTTTTCCACCGTCATCGGTGTGTTTTTATCATGGGTCGTTGTCAGGACAAATGTTCCCGGCGTCAGATACTGGAAGCGGCTTTTATCCATTCCTTATTTTATTCCTCCGTTTATCGGAGCGATCGCATGGACCTTCCTGTTAGGACCCGTAGGATACATGAATAAATTCCTGATGTCCGTATTTCAGCTTCAGGAAGCCCCCCTTAACATTTACAGTCTGGGCGGCATGATCTTCATCATGTCCATGTACCGGTATGCAGTATCCTTCATTGTCGTACTGCCGACCATGAAGCGGATCTCTGCTTCTATGGAAGAAGCCGCACGGATTTCCGGCGCTTCCCCATGGCGTACCTTAAGGGATATTACGCTTCCTCTGATTACGCCTTCTATTCTGGGCGCCATGCTGTTAACCTTTATGTTCATTCTGGCGGATTTCGGCGTTTCCTCTGTACTGGGCGCGCCGAATCAGATCCACCTGATGACCACGCAGATTTACTATATGATCTGCAATTCATCCATCGCTAACAACCTTCAGATTGCGTCCGCCTACTCCTTGTTCCTGTCCCTGTTCGGCCTCATCGGCCTGTGGGTATACAACAAGGTTCTGGCCACGAATAAATTTGTGGTTGTAAGCGGCAAGAGCGCCGCCGTAGAGCCTACGCGCCTGGGAAAACCGGCACGCTGGCTGCTCTTTGTATTTTTGGTAATCTTTTTCCTGTTTACCACCTGCGCTCCTATTATCGCCACCCTGATCACCTCGCTGACCAAGACCTACGGACTGCCCTTTGGCATGGACAACCTGACCTTCCAGAATTTTGCCCAGATGCTCCAGATCCAGAATGTAGCGCGGGCGTTCAAGAACAGCCTGTTCCTGTCCGTAGCCTCCAGCATCATTATTACGCTGGTTACCCTGATCATTGCTTATATCACGATCCGCGGCGGCGTCAGAGGTATCAAAGGCGTCCGTTTCATGCAGATGGTTGTCGTGCTGCCCTACGCCGTACCCGGCGTGATCATTGCTTTATCCATGATCTTGGCATTCTCGCAGCCTGTACTGGGCATACGGCTCTATAACACCATCTGGATCCTACTGATCGCATACATTGCGCGTTTTATGAATCTGGGATACAACAACATATCCGGCGCGATCAGCCAGGTAGATTCCTCATTAGAGGAGGCCGCCCGGATTTCCGGAGCTTCCCAGCTCAGGGCTTTCGGCGACGTAATGCTTCCTTTGCTGAAGAACAGCCTGATCAGTTCCTTCTTCCTTGTCGTCGCGCCTACCATCTCCGAGCTGTCTCTGTCGGGACTTCTCTGGTCTGTAGGCAATGAGACGGTGGGAACCATCGTATTCTCCGCCAAAGAAGAAGGCCGCATTCTTTTAACTGCCGCAATCGCAATCATTTTGATCATACTGGTTGTCGCTATCAACCTGTTTGTCAATTCTCTGACTGACAAAGACGAATAAAGGAGGCACTCGCAATGGGAAAATTATCAATTCGAAACCTGACGAAATCCTACGGCGATCATACCGTAGTCAATAAAGTAAATATAGAAGTAGAAGACAGCCAGCTCCTGACGATCGTCGGCCCCTCCGGCTGCGGAAAGACCACCATCCTCCGCATGATCGCGGGATTTATCGAGCCCACCGGAGGCCAGATCTATCTGGACGACAAGCTCCTTGTCGACGTGGAAAATCATGTGGCGCCTGTCGTTCCCGAAAAACGAAACGTGGGGATGGTATTCCAATCCTACGCCGTCTGGCCCCATATGAAGGTTTTCGATAACGTCGCCTACCCGCTGAAACTGCGCAAAACAGCCAAGGATGTGATCCAAAGCGAAGTAATGCGCGTATTAAAAGTCGTTCATTTAGAAGGACTGGAAAACCGTATGGCCCACGAGCTTTCCGGCGGCCAGCAGCAGAGAGTTGCCCTTGCCCGCGCACTGATCATGAAGCCCAAACTCCTCTTACTGGACGAGCCTTTATCTAATTTAGACGCCGCGCTGCGGGAGGAGATGCGTGGGGAAATCAAGGAAATCCAGAGAACACAGCATATTACGATCATCAATGTAACTCATGACCAGATCGAAGCCATGACTATGTCAGATAAAGTAGCCGTAGTCAAAAAAGGCGTGCTGGAGCAGTTCGCTCCCCCATATGAATTGTACGAGAATCCGGTCAACACCTTTGTAGCAAAGTTTATCGGCTCCGCCAATATTCTGCCCGCCACAAGAAAAGCGGACGCCAAAAGAGATAAAAACGGAATGATGGACATCCTAGTAGCAGGCTGTTATCCTATGAAGGTTCCCTATGTGAATACCACAAAGGAAACGGGATTTGCGGCCGTCCGGGCCCACCACATGGCTCCGGATGAGGCTTCGCCTTTTCAGGCCCATATCCGCCGGGCGCTCTATCAGGGAAGCCAGATTGAGTATTATCTGGAAGCTCCCGGCTGCGAGATGTTCCGGCTGCTCTCCAGCGTAGATTTTATCAAACCGGAAGGCGCCGACATCACGGTAAATATTCAGAAGGCGGTGTGGTTAGATGAATAATTTTACATTTAAAGTAAATCTTCTGGGCTGGTGGGGTGCTTTTCCACAGCCCGGCGGCGCTACCTGCGGAGTGCTGGTTACCACCAGCGAAGGAAAATTTCTTCTGGACTGCGGCGGAGGCGTGCTGTCCAAATACTTTGAACACGCCAATTTAACCGACCAGTTTCAGGGCGTGCTGCTCTCCCATCTGCACTATGATCATATGGGAGATGTGGGCTGCCTCTACTACGCGGTTAATTATGCGCTCCGCGTAGGGCTGCGCACGAACAAGCCGCAGGTTTACGCGCCCTCCACGCCCGCTACCATGTGGGACGCCGTCCAGTATCCTTTCTGTGATACCCATGTGCTAAAAGACGGCATGAAACTGCGCATAGCGGGTGCCGACATTACGGCAAAAAAGGTCAACCATACCATTGAATGCTATGCATTCCGCATTGAAAAAAACGGGAAAGTCCTCGTGTATTACACGGACACCACTTACGATCCATCCCATACCGAATTTTTAACCGGCGCGGATCTTCTGATCTGCGAGGCGACGATATCCATGGGAACAAGGCATACCATAGGCGCGGGCCATATGACGGATATCGAAGCCGGAAAGTCCGCCTCCAACGGCCATGTGAAAAAGCTGTGCCTGTACCACCTGCCCAGCGACGGAGATATTCCTTTTATGAGGATCCGCGCGGGCTCCGTATACGACGGCGAAATCTACACGCCTGACACCTGTCAGGAATTTACGATCTAACGCACAATATTTCATTATTTAGGAGGCCATAATAATGTTGGTAATCTTTGACGGAATCCGCGGCTTTTCATTTCTTTCCATTGTGCTCCGCATTCTGCTGTCCTCCGTCTCTGCCGGTCTGATCGGTTTCGAGAGGGGCCGCGCAGGGCGGGCGGCGGGCCTTCGGACCCATATCCTAGTGTCTCTGGGCGCGTGTATCGTAATGTGCTTGGATCACTATCTGGTCACGGCAGTTAATCCAGCGGCAGATCCAGCCCGTTTAGGGGCGCAGGTCATAAACGGCATGGGATTCCTCGGCGCCGGCACCATTCTCGCTACCGGGAAACGGGTAACCGGGCTTACAACCGCCGCCGGCCTATGGACCACCGCATGCATCGGGCTGGCATACGGAGGCGGATACTTTGAAGGCGGAATACTAGCCACGGCAACCATGCTCGTGGTCATGATCATCCTGCACAGGCTCGAAGGGCATACCTCGACGCTGATCGGCATGGAACTGCTGGTGGAGACCACCAGCCCGGAGGATATCCCTTACCTGCTGGAAACCACAAGGAAATGCGGCGCGCAGGTAATCAACGTAAGTATAAACAGCGATTCAAAAAAAGTAAAAAAGGGCCATATCCTTACCCGTCTTTCCTTACGGGTCGGAAGATCCTTCGACTCCTCGGAAATACTCGACGCCTTATCCCAGAAGACTTCTGTGGTTAAATTTGAAGAACTGTGAAAATATGCTGTTGCTGTTCGCAAGGCGTTCGGTAATCAGTGGGTTGAATCAGGGGAATATCTCTTAGCAGACAATTTGGGAGTGCTTTTAATGGAGATGAAATAGCGGCTTATCGAGACTTAGGCACGAAGGCTTTCCTGAGTGGCTTAGTCTCGGTTAGACGATAGTTCATCGGAATGTTACTCCGTCTGTTAAGAAATATTCCCCTGATTCAACCCACGACCCCCAGCCGACGTGCAAACTGTAACAAAATTTTTCCTCGAAAAAGCAGAAAATGAAATCAGGTTATCCATTTACAAGAAACGTTTGTTGTACTATAATAGAAACTGTATGCTTCTGCATATTTTTGGAAATCTGCAGATGCATACTACAACTTGCAAAGACTAAATCATATATTATAAACAGTACAACAGGCAGAGAACAGCCGCTCAGCGGTTTCTGCGTTTTTTTGCCTTTCCGAAAAAACGAAAGGCTGCTTTGGAGGAAAAATCTATGTATAGAGACTTGACCAGACAGGTAATGGTAGGGAATGTTCCCATAGGCGGAACCGCTCCCATCACAATTCAATCCATGACAAATACAAGGACAGAGGATGTAGACGCAACCGTAAAGCAGATTCACGAGCTGACGGACGCGGGATGTCAGATTATCCGATGTGCCGTTCCTTCTTTTGAAGCTGCCAGAGCGATTCCTAAGATCAAGAGCCAGATTACGATTCCTCTTGTCGCAGACATTCATTTTGATTATAAGCTGGCAATCGCCGCTATGGAAAACGGAGCCGACAAGATTCGTATCAACCCGGGCAATATCGGCAGTCCCGAGAAGATTCAGGCCGTAGTAGAAAAGGCTGTAGACTGCCATGTGCCAATCCGCATCGGCGTAAACAGCGGCTCCTTAGAAAAGAACCTGATACAAAAATACGGAGGCGTTACGGCTGAAGGACTGGTGGAGAGCGCTCTTGATAAAATACAAATGGTAGAACGGTTCGGCTTGAAAGATATCATTATCAGCATCAAATCCTCCGATGTCATGATGTGTATCAAAGCGTACGAGCTCATGGTTGGCGCCACGGATTATCCGCTGCATGTAGGGATCACAGAAGCGGGCCCTCTTTCCAGCGGCATTATCAAATCCAGCGTTGGCCTTGGCATTATTCTTCACAAAGGTATCGGCAATACCATACGCGTATCCCTGACCGGAGACCGGACGGAAGAGGTGCGGACCGCACAGAAGGTACTCTCAGCGCTTGATCTCAGAAAATGCGGCATTGAAGTAATCTCCTGCCCTACCTGCGGCAGAACCCAGATTGACTTAATCAGCCTTGCCAGCCAAGTAGAGAAGCTGGTTGCCGGATACGATCTGAACCTCAAGGTTGCAGTTATGGGCTGCGTCGTCAACGGGCCCGGAGAGGCCAGAGAAGCGGATCTTGGCATCGCCGGCGGACGGGGCGAGGGCCTTCTCTTTAAGAAAGGCCGGATTATCCGCAAAATGCCCGAATCACAGCTTCTAGGGGCCTTAAAAGAAGAGCTGGACCACTGGAAACAATGAAATTAATTCGTTGAATAATAAATATGAAAAAAATAATTAATAACGAACGCATGATGCTGCGTGTATGCGACTTATACTACAACAGAGATATCAGCCAGAGCGATATCGCCAAATTAATGGATCTCTCGCGCCCTACCGTTTCTAAGCTGATAAAAAGCGCCAAACAGAAGCGGGTCGTCGAAATTATTATATCCGATCCCCAGAAACGCTGCTATTCAGAACTGGAACGAAAACTTGAAAAAACTCTCGGACTGCAGGAGGTTATTGTCGCAGATACGGTCGAAGAAGGCCAGCAGAAGGATGTTCTGGCAAAAATGGCGGCGGGCTATTTAAATTCAATATTAAAAGACGGCGATATCATTGGCGTGGGTATGGGAACCACGCTTCGGTACATGGCACCTTATGCTTCCAGACAATTCCAGAACCTTACATTCGTTCCCCTTCTCGGCGGAAGCGGCAAGTTAGACGTCACTCTGGATGCAAATCACGTTGTGGACATTTTGGCCAAAGCATTCCATGGCAGCGGCCTGCATCTATATGTGCCCGCAATCGTCTCCCGTTCCCAGACCAAACGGACGCTCATGAAAGAAGAAAGCGTGCGCAACGTCATGAATTATTACGATTCCCTGAACGTAGTCATGGTCGGTATCGGCACCGGCGACGATATGTCTTCCGTTTTCCAAAGCGGTTATTATTCCGAAGAAATGAGGGATAAGGTAAGGCAGTCTGAGGTATGCGGCGATATCTGCATGCATTTATTTGACAAAGACGGTAACGTTGACCAGATCGAGTACAACAAACAGGTATTTGGAATCAATATTAATAAGCTGAAAAAAGTTCCTTACGCAATCGGAATCGCCAGCGGCATTCACAAAGCGAAGGCAATTCACGGCGCAATCCGCGGCGGCTATATCAACGTTCTGGTCACGGACGCACAGTGCGCGGAAGCATTGTATCAGATGGGCATAAGCGGGGATTCCTCCGAAAATAAAAAAGAATAAATAAATTTTAAAAAGCCGCCGCACCGATCACTCAATGCGACAGCTTTTTTTCATATGCATGCACCCAGTCAGTTTTTATCAAAAACCAAAGAAACACGATACTGCTCAAACTCCAGGTAAGAGGATAGGCCCAGCAGATTGTCTGAAACACCGGAAAAAAACGAATCGCGGCCGTCACATACAATACTCTCACCCCGCACCAGAATCCCAGCATGGTAGCCATAGGAACCATCGATTTCCCGCACCCTCTCAACACTCCCGTTGCACTGTGGGAAAATGCCAGCAGAAAATAAAACAATGTTACGGTTCTCTGCATAATTACTCCATACCTGACTGCTTCATCCGCTTTCGCAAAGATCCGCAGAAAATAGGGGGAAAAATTAAATGCAATCACTCCGATCACCTCTGCCACAGCAATACAGGAAAATATCCCGAACGCCGCCCCCTTTTTCGCCCTGTCATACTCCTTCGCTCCCAGATTCTGGCTGATAAATGTAGACATGGTAAGAGACATCGCCATAATCGGAATAAACACAAACCCCTCTATCTTCGAATGGGAACCCATGCCGGACATAGCGTATTCCCCAAAGGAATTTACATTGGTCTGTACCACAACATTTCCAATACTGATTACCGAATTCTGGATCCCGGCAGGAAACCCCTGATAGATCACATCCTTCATCATATATCCGTAAACTTTCAGCTTTTTCCAGCTAATCCGCGCACATCCTTCATTTTTTCTCATCCGCAGGATGCAAAGCACGGCGCTTAACCCCTGGGATAATACCGTCGCAACGGCCGCGCCCGCCACACCCCAGTGAAATCCAGCCACGAACAACAAATCCAGCGCCACATTTACAAAAGAAGACACCGCCAGATAATACAAAGGATGAAGGCTGTCCCCCAGCGCCCGCATAATAGACATGAACATATTATACATAACGATGGTTACGCTGCCGCCAAAATATATTTGAAAATATGTAATAGACTGGGGCAGTACATTTCCTGGCACCTGCATCAGTCTCAATATCTGGGGTGCGCCAAATACTCCCGCTATTGTCACTACAGCAGAGGCTGCGATACCAAATAAAATATTCGTATGTATCGCCCTCTCCACATTCTTCTCATCTCCGGCGCCGAAATAACGGGAAATCACCACGCCTCCTCCAATTGCAATCCCATTGAAGAAACCTACAATCAGAAAAACAAGGCTTCCCGATGTACTAACAGCCGCAAAGGCCGTATTATCCGCAAAATTCCCAATCACCCATGCATCCGCCATATTATAGAGCTGCTGTAAAAGCTGTCCAAGAATTAAGGGAATCGTAAATGCTATAATCCCCTTAGACACCGACCCCTTTGTCAAATCTATTGTTTCCTGTTTCATCTTCATCGCCTTATCCTAATACCTGTACACCGCCCAAAAGTACATATGAAATGAACCACATAATAATCGTAGCCATGCAGATTCCGATCACTACCGCCGGAAACGCCTTCTTGAACTTAATTCCAAGAAGCGCCGCAATCAGAGAACCCGTCCATGCCCCCGTTCCCGGAAGAGGGATCCCTACAAACAGCACCAGACCCCAAAACTCATATTTCTCGATCTGGTCGCTCTTGCTCATCGCTTTGTTTTCCAGCCTTGTCACCATAGGCTTGAAGGTCTTCGTCCCCTTAAGCCAGTTAAAAATCGGCGTGATCAGTAATAAAATAAACGGCACCGGAATAATATTCCCGATCACGCAGAGCGGAATTGCCTTGGCAACCGGAACGCCTAAAATCGGTCCCGCCACCAAAAGTGCCCCTCTAAGCTCTAAGATTGGAATCATAGAAATAATAAAAACGATCGCTTCCTTTCCAAAGCTTCCGCTCAACGCATCTATTACGCCTTGTACTAGTGTTTCTGTCATACTGTAATCCTTTCTTAATTATTTATTTTATTTCTTAAGAATTGAAATAATTTCTCCATCTCTTCCCTTGTTCCCACCGTAACCCGCAAATACTGCTCTATACGCCTGCTTCCCCAGTACCGCACATAGATTCCGGCTTTCTTTAAGGATTCAAACAGCTCCTTTGCATCCTGCTCCGGATGGGTTACAAATAGAAAGTTTGCGCCGGAATCCAGACAGATAAATCCAAGCTCCCCAAACTGAGCCTTCGCCCACTCCCTTGTATCGACGATCTTTCTTACCGTCTGTTCAAAATATTCCCGGTCCTTTACAGCCTCCACGCCGCAGACAAGGGAAGTCTGGTTCATCGTATAGGAATTAAAGGAATACTTCACATCATTCAGATGCCCAATCAACTCAGGAGACGCAATAGCGTAGCCGATCCGCATCCCCGCCATGGAGCGCGCCTTCGAAAAAGTCTGCACCACGATCAGATTCTCATAGTTCTCAAGGAGCTTTATGGCAGATTCCCCCGCAAAATCAATATATGCTTCGTCCACAATGACAATGACATCCCGATTATGGGAAAGGATATCCTCCACAAAAGCAAGGTTTTCATAAATGCCTGTAGGCGCGTTGGGATTCGGAAAAATCACGCCCCCGTTTTCCCGGTAATAATCTTCCTTTACTATACAAAAGTCCTCGTCCAGCTTGCAGCATTCATAAGGAATCCGGTAAAGCTCTGCCCATACCTTATAAAAAGAGTATGTGATATCCGGAAATAGGATGGGCTTCTTAGAGTTAAAGAACGTAAGGAAGCACATGGACAGCACATCGTCCGAACCGACCCCCACAAAGACCTGATCCTTTCCAACGCCGTAATACTCCGCCAAGGCCCCCGTAAGCGCCGACGCTTCCGGATCCGGATACAGCCGCAGCCGGTCCGCATCCATCTGCTCTAACGCCCTCCTAACTCCCGGCGCCGGCGGATAAGGGTTCTCATTGGTATTCAGCTTAACCGCCCTGTGCTGGGGCTGTTCCCCCGGCACATAGGGCTCTACTTTACGGATATTCTTCTCATATGCTTTCATCTTAAAAATACTCCTTTGCAAGCTCGGCAAACTTTGGCAGCGAGTTGATAATGGTCTCATAAGATACGCAGTATGCCAGCCGCACATACCCCGGACACCCAAAAGAACTACCCGGAACCATCAGGATATGATATTTCTTTCCCGCAGCACAGAATTCCTTCTCATCCTCCACCGGAGACTTTACGAATAGATAAAAGGCTCCCTCCGGCTTGATACACGAAAAACCGCAGTCTGCAAGCCCCTGATACAAAGCCTCCCGGTTCCGGTTATAATAGGAAATGTCCGTCTTCTCCTTCAGACATTTCTTTACGATCTTCTGCTGCAGGGTGGGCGCATTCACAAAGCCAAGGATCCGGTTGGCAACATTTGCCGCGGATAACACCGCCTCGCTGTCCGCCGCCTCATCCGGGATCACCAGATATCCGATCCGCTCCCCAGGAAGGGACAGTGATTTGCTGTAAGAATATCCTACGATCGTATTGGCATAATACTTTGTCAGATAAGGAACTTCGACGCCGTCATAGACCAGCTCCCGGTAAGGCTCGTCGGAAATCAGGTAAATCTCCGTGCCATACTCCTTTTGTTTCTTCTCCATAACCGCCGCCAGCTTTTTGATGGTCTCCTCAGAATACACCACCCCGGTAGGATTATTCGGCGTATTCACAATAACCGCCTTCGTCTTTGCCGTAATCTTCTCCTCAAATTCGTCAAGCTTTGGCTGAAAATCCGCAGTATTTGGAGAAATTTCCACCAGCACTCCGTCATAATTATTCGTGTAGGAACGGTACTCGCCAAAATACGGCGCGAATACGATCACCTCATCGCCGGGATTTATAAGTGTTTTTAAAATCACGTTCAGTCCCCCCGCCGCTCCTACGGTCATTACAATATTTTTTCCCTCAAACCCAGTCCCAAACCGTTCGTTCAAAGACTCCGCAACCGCCTGCCTTACGTCCGCATAGCCGCTGTTGCTGTTGGTATATCCATGGAGAACCACCGGATCCTCATCCTCTAGAAGCTCTAAAATCGCCTGCTTTACAGCCTCCGGTGCCGCCACATTAGGATTTCCCAGACTGAAATCATAGACGTTCTCCGCTCCGTAAATGCCAGCCAGACGGTTTCCTTCCTCGAACATCGCACGGATGGCGGAACTGTTCGCCACCATCCCTTTCATTTTCTCTGCTATCATCGTACCTCTCCTCCTTCTGAATCGGTTTCTAGTTTCTCCGTGACAACGCCTTTTTCAACCATAAAGACCGGCTTGTACGACCGTTTTGCCTTGCGCAGCCCCTCCGCCCCGGTGTCCTCTTCCCGGTTTACATACCGATAATCCTTACAGGCATGCTGCACAAACTGCTGGTTGATCATCGTATAAGCGCCGTCGATATCCGCAAAGGCTTTCTCAATATGCACCACGAAGGTATCCTCACAGATGGGTTCCCCGATGGTAAAGGCGGCTATCTCTCCGTCCACCTTCAATACGCCGCCCACAAGCTCCAATTCCTCAAACAGCCGGAGGGAATTTAAGGTTACGCAGATCTCCGCGTTCTTCTCCTCATCATCCTCGCAGCCGTTCTCATTGCGCCACTTTAAGGCCATCTGAAAACATTCCTCCAGATTCTCCCCAGTGATCGGCTCATAGCTCCACCGGCCTTCATAGACCGTCTTGAACTTATTAATGTGGTTCCGCTTGCTGTGGAGCTTCTTGCCGGAAAGCGTGGCGAGTTTCTCGGATTCATAGACATAGTCCGCCACGTCCTCATTGTATTCAATCTGGAACCGTCCCGGATACCACTGTTCGATACAGGCATAATTATCCGGCGTTACGTTATACATTTTAAAAGGTACGTTCCGCTCCCTGCTGTATTCTATCAGAACCTCTATCGCACGCCTCACCTGCTCCGGTTCTCCCGCCGGATAGGCGAAGGAACATCCTTCTTCATTCTCGCTCTTAAATACCAGAGAATCCTCCACCACGGCAAAAGTTACGTCATAGAACCTGGCCCACAGATAGACATTCGTAAATGTCCGCTCACAGCTCCTGCTGGTATGATGCGCAAAAAAATGGCTGATCAGTTCTTTATCCTGCAGTTCAATTTTTTTAAATCCAATCTCCATCATGATCTACCTTCTTCTATTTCCTTATTCATTCTTCTCTGTTTCCACTTCCCGGCCACATACAGCACTGTTACCACAAGCAAAAATACAAGCAGCAAAGCGATGCTGTAAACCGTTACCGCAAATCGGTTCGGGTTCTTTAACAATTCCACTGGATTAGTGCTGTCCTGTATCACCTTCCGGCCTTCTTCCCCGCGATACCTTTCGGGTATCCTAGGTACTCCCTCTTCATCCTTCTCAAAAGACTCCAGATAGCCCGCAAGCGCATACCACTCCTTCAGCTCCGCGCCTTTCTCGTCGTGGATGATATATTCTTCAAAATCCGTGATGGCCTCTCCCTTTTCGTTCTTCGGGGAGAGCTTTAGGATTCCTTTTGACTGATCCTCTACCGCGCCCAGCATCTGCGCGCAGTACAGACCGGAAACGACCCGATACAGCTTATCATCCTCAATTTCTGTCAGATTATCCTGAATAAACGGCCCTTCCTCTCCAATACTATCCCCTGTCATCCCGGTCTTCGTTACCCGATTTAAAATCAGCCGATTCGGATTAAATGTCCAGCTCATCCCGCTGGGATAAATCTGCGCATAGGTCATAATCGGCGAGATCGAAGCGTCGATCTCCGCTACGGTTCTCAGCTCTTTCCCGGTCAGATATACGCCCACAAGTGGATAGCCGGTGATCCGGTCGGGACCAATCCCTAGGGCGCTCACATTAAACGCATCTGATACCGTAATCTCTCCCTTCTGGAACGAGTCCCTCACCACGCCGGAGGCAACCACCGCCAGATCCACCGGCACATAAGAATCTCCCTCCGCCTTTTTTACCGCATAGACGTAGGAATCCGCGATCAGGCTGCCCAGCGTGTCCTCCCGAAGTTCGGCTCCCAGATCGTCAATCTGCGTAAAGGCGATCTCGTTCTTTGCCAGCACCTGTCCCATGGTATATCCGAACCGAGACAGATATTCCTCGTCGATCGTATCCCTGTATTCTCTCAAATATCCTTCGATCTCTTCATCCTGAGCTACCGATTCGTCCATCTCATTTAACCGGTAATCTATAAGCTCCCAGCGCCCGTTATCCGACGGAACCAGCTTTAACTCTCCCAAGTTCCTACCGTAAGAACCGGCGGAAGCGATCACCGTGTCTCCGCAGACGATCGGCTCCTTAAGCGTGGTATGGGTATGTCCGCTGACAATCACGTCAATCTCCGGCACTTCCTTCGCCAGAATCTCGTCCTCAGACGCCTCCTCATCTTCGTCCGTCCCGCTGTGGGACAGGCATACGATCATATCCACATCTTCTTCCTGAAGCTCGTCCACCACTCTTCTAGAGGATTCCACGATATCGTCAAAATCAATGCCGCTCTCCGGCGCGCAAACCTCCGCATCCTCGCCCACAACGCCGTAAACGCCAATCCGAATCCCCTCCCGCTCTATCACTGCATAATCGCTGCTCCCATAGTCCTCCAGCGCTTCCTTGATCAGATGGTTGTCTTTGGAATTGTTCTTCTCCCAGTCAATGTTAGCAATCAGAAACCGGGGCAGGGTAAGGGTTTCATCTTCCTCGGCATTCCCAAGCGCACTGTGAAGCATATTGGATACTCCCTCAGCCCGGTAGTCAAATTCATGATTGCCAAAGGTCACAGCATCCACTCCCAGCCGCCCCAGCATGGTAAGTTCCGCCGCATGCGTCTCATAAATCGTCTGATACAGGGTTCCCATAGAAAAATCTCCCGCATCAAATACAAAGGTCGCCGGATTTTCTGCCCGCCGCTCGTCCATCTTCGTCTTTAACCGGGCAAAACCGCCTGCAACGGCCGTCTCCTGTCCGTCCCCGGAAGCTTTCGCTCCCTGAACCTTGTACTCATCCAGTCTGGAATGGACGTCATGGGTAAATAAAATCGTCACCTCACCTTGCTCCTGCGTCCAGCCTGCATCCCCCGCCACCACAGAGTTCACGCTCAAGGAACAAAGCATCAAAACCGCCAGAACCGACGATTTAACCCTATTCTGAAAATTCATACCAAATAACCTCCGGTCTTTCTAAAATCCCTGTTCTAAAGGCATAAAGAACCCACTCTGCACCATTTGGCCCAGCATAGGTTCTTATATCCTGCTTATTCTTCATTCATATTTGCAAGTTTGGCCGCCTGATCTGCCGCGATCAGACTGTCAATAATCTCATCTAAATCTCCGCCGAGAATCCCGTCCAGCTTATGAAGCGTCAGTTTAATCCGGTGATCTGTCACCCGGCCCTGGGGGAAATTGTAAGTACGGATCTTCTCAGAACGGTCTCCGGTGCCAATCTGACTTCTTCTGGCCGCCGCTTCCTCCGATTGCTTTTTCTCAAGCTCGATCTCATACAGCTTTGAACGCAGCAGGCGGAACGCCTTCTCCTTGTTCTGAAGCTGAGATTTCTCCGTCTGGCTGTAAATCACGATCCCGGTGGGATAATGGGTGAGCCGCACAGCCGAGTCTGTGGTATTAACGCACTGGCCGCCGTTTCCGGATGCCCGCATTACATCAATACGGATATCCTTCTCGTCAATTACAACGTCTACTTCCTCTGCCTCCGGCATGATCGCAACCGTAACCGTAGAGGTATGGATGCGCCCGCCGCTCTCCGTCTCCGGCACCCTCTGAACCCGGTGCACCCCGCTCTCATACTTCAACCGGGAATAAGCGCCCTGTCCGTTAATCATAAATACGCACTCTTTAAAGCCGCCGATCCCATTCTCATTCAGGGAGATCATCTCCGTTTTCCAGCGCCGTCCCTCTGCATAGTGTACCAGCATCCGGTAGATCTCCGCCGCAAAAAGCGCCGCCTCGTCGCCGCCGGCACCCGCGCGGATCTCCACCATAACATTCTTATCATCATTGGGATCCTTAGGCAACAGCAGAATCTTAAGCTCCTGCTCTAACTCCTCCACTCTGGCCTTAGAGTCGCTTAGTTCCTCCTTCGCCAGCTCCCGCATCTCTTCATCCGACTCCTCTTCTAACATAACCAGGCTGTCCTCGATCGCCTGCTTACATGTCTTATATTCTTTATATGCCTCAACAATCGGAGTCAGGTCATTTTGTTCCTTCATAAGCCTGCGGAACCGATTCTGGTCGTTTACCACGTCCGGCTCCTGTAATTCGCTTAAAATCTCCTCAAAACGAATGAGCAGATCCTCTAATTTGTCAAACATTTCTTTCTCCTCCTACTCGTCACTGTCCGTTCCCAGTAACCGTTGTATCCTCTCCATCCGCGGCGCACCGTCCGCCGCAGTCCGGATAAAGCCTCTACATTCTATCATATCTTCCGATCACGACCCGGTCAAGTCCCGCCAAGTCCTTTTTCACCTGAATCTGCCGGTAACCCTGCTGCTTCATCAGCTCCGTTACCGCTTCCCTCTGATCATACCCAATCTCGAACAAAAGCCAGCCGCCTGGATTCAAATACCCTTCCGCTTCCCGGATGATTCTCCGGTAAAAATGCAGTCCGTCCTCCTTACCGTCCAGCGCCAGAAGCGGATCGTAACACCGAACCTCCTCCTCCAGCTCCTCAATCACAGCAGTCCGTATATAAGGAGGATTCGATATGATCATATCATATCCTCCTTCCAACTTTTCAAACAGATCGCTTTCTGTAAAGAGGGCTCTTGCCTGATGCCGCGCGGCATTTGCCATGGCCGTCCTGACTGCCCCGGGGGAAATGTCGCTTCCTGTAAAGCTGCCGGTCTCATCTGCCAGCCCCCGCTCTTTTCCAATCCGTTCCAGACTGATGATAATGCACCCGGAACCTGTACACAGATCTAACACATGCATTCCCGGTTTCAAAAGCTTTAACGCTTCCTCGACCAGAAGTTCCGTATCCTGCCTGGGAATCAGTACGTCCCGGTTCACCTGAAAGGAAAGTCCCATAAATTCCTGCTCTCCGGTGAGATGCTGTAGCGGGATCCGCTTCTTTCGCCTGCCGATGAGCTCCAGATACTCCCGCACCTCTTCTTCTCCCATCTCCCGGAAGGGATCCAGCGCATATTCCGTCAGCGTGATCCCGGCCGCTTTCCAGAGCAGCAGTCTGGCGTCGGTGGGCGCGTCAGCGATCCCGGCCTCTGCAAGCGTCTTTTCCCCGGCCTTAAGCGCCTCTCTCAGGTTCATATATCGTTCTCCTGCTCAAATTTGCGCCAGTCAAATACCGCTTCCACCGCCTGTATAGCAACCTCGATCATACTGTCGTCCGGCTCCTTGGTCGTAAGTTTCTGGATCGCAAGCCCCGGCTTACTGAGCAGGTTGACAATTGGGTTCTCGCTTCTGCCCGCCAGCTTCAGAATCTCATAAGAGATACCGGCAATAACCGGAAGCAGGGCGATCCGTATCACCACCCTCATCAGGGGCGATTCCGCCCTGACCACCATCAGAAGGCAGATACTGATAATCAGCACAAAGAACAGAAAACTGGTGCCGCAGCGCTTGTGCTGTCTGGAACTGACCCGCACATTTTCCACATTCAGCGGCAGACCGTGCTCGATGCAGTTAATGCACTTATGCTCCGCCCCATGATACTGGAACAACCGTTTGATATCCTCCATTCTAGAGATCAGTAAAATATACGCAATAAAAATTCCGATCCTGACAAGTCCTTCAATCACCGTCCTTATATTATAGGAAGGAATCAGATTTTTCAAAAGGCTTGACAGATAATAGGGAAGAACCATAAAAATACCAACCGCCATGATCACCGACACGATCACCGTGCCGGTCATCAGAATCTCTTCCTTCTTCTCATTCTTCGCCGCCTCTTCCTCCGTAACCGTACCCTTTTCCTCCGAATCTTCTTCCTCGAAAAAGGACGCCGAATACATAAGCGTTTTCATTCCGATTACCATGGAATCTATAAAATTAAAAACCCCTCTGATAAAGGGTATCTTCGTCAGCGCCGTATGGTTCTTTACGATACTGTGATAGGTATCCTTCTTAACAACAATGTCTCCGTCGCTTTTTCTCACGGCGACGGCATATTCATCCTTGTTTTTCATCATGATACCTTCCATCACGGCCTGACCGCCAATGTTTGAAGATTTCATTGCTTTTCACCTCAATGCCTAGGAGAAATGGCCTGCGGCCGCTCCCCTCAGGTACATAACAACAGAAAAGGTTGAGATTTCAAGAACCTCAACCCTGCACCTGCCGACTTATTTATCCAGTCCGTATTTCTTGTTAAACTTATCCACACGTCCGCGAGCCTGTGCAGCTTTCTGCTGACCTGTGTAGAACGGATGGCACTTGGAACAGATTTCCACATGGATATCCTCGCTTGTAGAACCTGTCACAAATGTGTTTCCACAGTTGCATGTTACAGTTGCCTGATGATATGCTGGATGTATTCCTTCTTTCATTTCATTCACCTCTTCTTTATTGTTATCGCCGCGCTGTGCGCTTTATAAATTTCGTTTCATAAACAGCTTTGTAATTGTATCATAAAATCCCATCAATGTCTAGATGAATTTTGTCTTTTTTACCATTTGGATTAGCTCCTGATTATTTTTTGTCCGTGAGAACATGTTTAGGATATTCTCCACCGCTTCTTCTGCCCGAAGTCCATTCAGCGCGCGCCGCATAGACTCCACCGCTTCCTGCTCTTCCTTTGTAAGCAGCAGATCCTCTCTTCTGGTACCGGACTTCGGAATATCAATGGCAGGGAACATCCGCTTTTCAGAAAGCTTCCGGTCCAGCACAAGTTCCATATTGCCGGTCCCTTTAAATTCTTCGTAGACCACGTCATCCATCCTGCTTCCAGTCTCCACCAGCGCGGTAGCCAAAATCGTCAGGCTGCCTCCTCCCCGCATATTCCTCGCCGCGCCGAAAAACCGCTTCGGCATGTGGAGCGCCGCCGGGTCAAGGCCGCCGGATAAGGTTCTTCCGGACGGAGATACCGTCAGGTTATAAGCTCTTGCAAGCCTTGTGATACTGTCTAACAGGATCATAACATCCTTGCCATGTTCCACTAGTCTCTTGGCGCGCTCAATTACCATCTCGGATACCCTCTTATGGTGCTCCGGCAGTTCATCAAAGGTCGAATAGATAACCTCCACATTCTTCCCTTCGATCGCCTCCTTAATATCCGTAACCTCCTCCGGGCGCTCGTCGATCAAAAGGATCAGAAGGTGTATCTCCGGATTATTGCGCCTCACAGATAGCGCCACCTGCTTTAAAAGCGTCGTCTTACCAGCCTTCGGCGGCGATACGATCATCCCTCTCTGCCCCTTTCCGATAGGGGACATCAGATCCATAATCCTCATGGCAGTACTTGTCTTGCCGCACTCCAAGGAAAGACGCTCATTGGGGAAAATCGGGATCAAATCTTCAAAATTCGGCCTCCTGCATGCAATCCCCGGATGGATACCGTTCACCTTCGTCAGATACAGCAGCGCGGAAAACTTCTCCTGCTGGGTCTTGATCCGGGTATTCCCCTCTAAAATATCCCCGGTCTTTAAATTAAACCTGCGGATCTGGGATGGGGATACATAAATATCATTCTCTCCCGGAAGATAATTCTCACAGCGGATAAATCCAAATCCGTCCGCCATTACCTCTAAGATCCCATTTGCCGTAACGCCGCTGTCAAGCTTGTCTATATCATGGATTTCCTGCTTTTCCTTATCTCCTGTGTTTGCAGAGCGCTCCTTGTCACGGACGTCCTCCTCCAGCATGCGCTCAATAAGTTCAGCCTTTTTCATTCCCGAAATGCCGGGAATCTCCCTTGCCCTAGCCAGATCTTTTAACGTAGCTAACGGCAGAGATTCATACTTCTCTCTCATCATGTAATAATTCCTTTCTTTTCTTCAATTCGTCATATTATCTATCGCGTTGGGAATAACAGCCGGAACTGACTCATTTGAAATAAATATAAATTCATTATACATGATTTCCAGTATTTTGCAATCATTTTTTCTTTCGGGTTTGCGCAGGTTACTAAGAACGGAGTGAACAGCAACAAAAACAGGAGTGCCGAAGCACCCCCATTTTCTAAACCCCTTGCAGAATTCGCAGTGTTGGTTTATAATCATCTTAGAAGCCGAAGGATATTGCACGTCCGACGGTTGTTCAATCGGAAACTTATAAAGCATAAAAATTACGGATTACAAGGCTATCCTCTATGGCAGTAGAAGATAGCCTTTTCCGTTACTTGCGGTTGTGTTTATTGTCTATGTATGTCAAGGCTGCAAAAATCACCAGCACCAACGTAAGCACTTCTAACGTATTCATACCGACCTCCTTTCCGTTTCCAGAAAGGACAACCGCAGACTACCTCTGCCTGCTCTAATCTGACTAAGAGAATTATAGCATGTTATGTCAAATAATGCCATAAAATATTTACGTTAATCATTCCACAGCCTCAATGCCGTTACTGTTCACTCCGTTCACAGCAACCATAACCTATCGTTCCCCTCTCTAATTTTCCTTTCCAGTTTGACTTACTCCTCCAAGAATGCTATGATAATCGTTGCAAAAGAAATCAGCGCCGCCTCTTTCTCAGGTGCGCGTCAAATCTATATTTATAATAAGGAACAGGTGAATCACATGACAATAAATGAGAAAGCATTACAAATGCACAAAGACTGGAACGGCAAGATTGAAACTACCGCCAAATCCCATGTAAATACCAGAGAAGATTTAGCGATTGCCTACACCCCCGGCGTAGCGGAGCCCTGCCGGGTCATCGCTGAAGATAAAGAAGCTGCTTACACCTACACGATCAAATCCAATACCATCGCCGTCGTATCCGACGGAAGCGCGGTTCTTGGCCTTGGCAACATCGGCGCGCTGGCCGCCATGCCTGTGATGGAGGGCAAGGCAGTCCTGTTCAAAGAATTTGGCGGCGTCAACGCGGTTCCCATCTGTCTGGATACACAGGATACGGAAGAAATCATCCGAACCGTGGTAAATATCGCCCCGGCCTTCGGCGGCATCAATTTGGAAGACATCAGCGCGCCCCGGTGCTTTGAAATCGAGGAACGCCTGAAGGAAATTCTGGACATCCCGGTCTTCCACGACGACCAGCACGGCACAGCCATCGTGGTATTAGCCGGAATCATTAACGCCCTGAAAGTCACCGGGAAAAAGAAGGAAACCGTCAAGGTTGTTATGAGCGGAGCCGGAGCAGCGGGCGTTGCCATCACAAAGCTTCTATTAAAATATGGATTCCGGGACATTACCATGTGCAATTCAAAAGGGATCATCAGCAAGGATTCCCCAAGGCTGAACTGGATGCAGAAGCAGATGGCCGAGATCACCAATCTGTCCGAAAAACAGGGGAGCCTTGCAGACGCGCTTGTGGGCGCGGATATCTTCATCGGCGTCTCCGCACCCGGAATTGTCACCAAGGAAATGGCGGCTTCCATGAACCCGGACGCGATCCTGTTTGCCCTTGCCAATCCTACGCCGGAGATCATGCCGGATCTGGCTAAAGAGGCCGGCGCAAAGGTAATCGGAACCGGGCGCAGCGATTTCCCAAATCAGGTAAATAACGTAGTCGCTTTCCCCGGCATTTTTAAAGGCGCCTTGGAAGGACGCGCGCCACAGATTACCGAGGAAATGAAGCTTGCCGCCGCATACGCCATCGCGGGCCTTGTTCCGGACAGCGAATTAAACGAGGACAACATCCTCCCCCAGCCCTTTGACCCAAAAGTGGCGGAGGTAGTAAGCCAAGCTGTCAGAGAACATATCCGGTAAGGCGGAGGCAGGCCAAATGACGCCGGCAAGAACCCGCTGGGGTGAAAAGCGTTACTATTCCCTCGACTATTATTTAAAAGAAACCTATGGAAAAAAGCTCTATAAGATCGCTTTGGACGGCGGCATGACCTGCCCGAACAGGGACGGAACCTTGGGGTACGGCGGATGCATCTTCTGCAGCGCGGGCGGCTCCGGGGACTTTGCCGGAAACCGGAACCAGTCCATTGCCTGCCAGTTAGATTCCGGCCGGAAGCTTCTTTCCGATAAATACCGGGGAGACGGTTATATCGCGTATTTTCAAGCCTATACCGGAACCTACGGCCCGCTGTCCCATCTCCGTCAGGTCTTTACAGAAGCCCTTCAATATCCTAGCGTGGAAGTCCTTTCCATTGCAACCAGACCGGACTGTCTGCCCCCTGACGTTCTTTCTCTTTTGACAGAGCTTTCCCACTGGAAACCTGTCTGGATCGAGCTGGGCTTACAGACCATTCATCCGGAATCCGCCGATTTCATCCGCAGAGGCTATGAACTTCCAGTATTTGAACAGGCTGTAAAAAACTTGCGGAGCATCGGCATTTCCGTGATTGTCCATGTGATATTAGGGCTTCCCTCCGAAGATACAAAGTCAATGCTTGCAACCATTGACTATCTGAACACTCTGGATATCCAAGGGATTAAACTGACTCTTCTCCATATATTAAAGGGGACTGACTTAGCCGTCTATTATCAGCGGAAACCTTTTCCCATTCTGACGCTGGAGGAATATCTTGTACTGCTGGGCAAATGCATCAGCAGGCTGCGGCCTGATATCGTCATTCACCGCCTTACCGGAGATGGGCCAAAGCCCCTGCTGATCGAACCGAAATGGACCGTTCACAAACGATTCGTGTTAAATCAGATTCAATCTTATTTCAAAAGCCATGATATCTGGCAGGGAAGGAGTTATACCAATGGCAGAATTACTCACTCTCTATAAACTGATTATCCTCTATATGCTGGACCGGGTGGATTTCCCCCTGTCCAATTCACAAATTTCGGATTTTATGCTGAATAAGGAATATACCACCTATTTTAAACTCCAGCAGGCGCTCTCCGAGCTGATCGACGCAGGCTTTATTCAGGAAGAACCCGTCCGCAACCGTACGCTCTACAACCTGACTGAGGATGGGGCTTCAACCATTGAATTATTTCGAAAAAATATATCGCATGCTATCCGTCAAGATGTGAACGACTACTTGACGGAAAAGCAGTACGACCTAAAAAGCGAAGTCTCTGTGAAATCCGATTACTACCGGAATACGAATCAGGAATACTCTGTCCACTGTCAGGTTATGGAACATACCCTTCCTCTGATCGACCTGACCGTTACAGTCCCCTCCGAGGAGGAGGCCAAAACTGCCGCCGATAACTGGCAGAAAAAAAATCAGGAAATCTACGCACAGATTATGGCGTCGCTTCTCTGAATCCGGCCCGCATAGCCCACGCCCATGGCCGATACGTTTCATGCAGTATGTTCTTCTGGGCACATTGCTTCACCAGCGCAGGCCTTGGCTCGTTGATTCGCGGGAATAAAGAATATTAGAAAGGGATTGATACACCATGAAGGAACACCATGCAAAACCATCCGGGAAAATTCTACTGGAGCTATACACCAGCTTCTTTAAAATCGGCGCACTCACCTTCGGCGGCGGGCTCGCTATGCTGCCTATGCTAAAGCGTGAGCTGGTAGATTCCAAAAAATGGGTTACGGAAGAAGAAATTCTTGATATGTATGCCATCGGACAGTGTACGCCCGGCATTATCGCGGTCAATACCGCCACCTTTGTGGGCTTTCAAGAAGCGGGAATCTTAGGCGGCGTCATCGCAACCCTTGGCATGGTCTCCCCCTCCCTGATCATCATCTGCCTGATTGCTTCAATCTTAAAGAATTTTATCAATCTCCCGGCTGTGCAGCACGCCCTCGCTGGAATCCGTATTATGGTATGCGCCATGATGCTTCAAACGGTAGTTACCATGGCACAAAAGGGCGTAAAGGATAGGCTTGGGGTATTTCTCTTCCTTGCAGGCTTTCTGACTGCAAGCTTTACCCCCATCCCGCTGGCGCTGGTTGTGGTTGCTTCCGCACTAGTGGGAATCCTTGCAAAGAGATGGGAGGCGAAACAAGCATGATCTATTTCCAGCTTATGTATGAATTTTTCAAGATCGGATTATTTGCCATCGGCGGAGGCATGGCCACGCTTCCCTTCCTGATGGATCTGGCTGCAAAATACGACTGGTATACCAAGGCGGAGCTTACCGACATGATTGCTATCAGCCAGAGTACCCCAGGCCCTGTCGGCATCAATATGGCAACCTACGCGGGCTACAACGCCGCCGGAATCCCTGGTGCTGTCGTGGCTACTCTGTCTCTGGTGGCGCCCGCCCTAGTTATCATTATGGTGATCGCCAAATTTCTTGCAAATTTCAATGAAAACAAAACGGTGCAGGCTGCATTCTATGGCATCCGTCCTGCGGTGGCCGCCCTGATCGGCTATGCCGTGTGGGAACTGGTTAAGATCGCACTGACTGTCCCGGGTGAAAACGGCGTAACCGCCATTGATTATCTGGGAGCGCTGATCTGCATCGCTTCCTTTGGGGTTATGCAGGTCAAAATCTGCAAAAAGCTGCATCCGCTGGTGTGGATTGCCCTAGGCGGAGTTATCGGGGTACTGTTGAAATTGTGAAATGAAGCAAGTTGCGTACCGACAGATATTTGCAAGTCCGTTAAGGGGGATTTTGGCGGATGCGGATGAAAACCGGAGCCTATGGTTCGGCAGACGGAGCACACTACGCTGAACTACCGGCTAACAGGGACTAAGACACTCAGGAATGCCTTCGTGCCTAAGTCCCTGTTAGCCGCTATTTCATCTCCATTAAATGCGCTCCTAAATTGTCTGCCAAACCATAGGCTCCGGTTTCCATCCGCTGTCTTCTAAATGCCTTAAGAACCAGTATCATTCAGACATTGAATGGCAGATAGAAGTTCGTCTGCCACAGCGTTGCCCTGCCCACATGATGTTTCTTCGTACGGATGGCTGCGCCCGGCTTTATCCGGAATACATTGCTAATCGGATTTCTCTCTCTGGCCGCATGTGCAGCTTCCGCTGCAGCCAGCGCATCCGCCGCTGCATTTTCCAGCTTTCTTATTACGTATCACGCTTCTTGCGGCAAAATATACCATGACAAGTACGATTGCAAGTACGATAATTGTTCCCATACGATCCTCCTTAACATTTTTCAAAATCTATATTTCCAATATAGTAAGAGACTATTTTTTCTACATCTTATCAAAATTCCATAAACAAATATGCAATAGTGGGCATTAGTAGTTTGTTAAGTATATTTTTCTGCGTCCGTCCGCTATTTATCGGCTATGCGGACATTCGGAATAGCATTTAGGCAAGCCATGAAACAGCGGCCATCCGTGGCAGGTGAATACCGCATGGGAATTTAAAGGGCGCATTTAGCGTAAGCGAAATCCACTACTTACGGAAACTTAGGCGCGAAGGCATTCCTGAGCGGCTTAGTGTCCGTTAGCAGTTAGTTCGCTGCAGCGTTGCCCTGCCCATGCGGTATTCACCTGCCACGGATGGCCGCGTCCGAACTTATCTAAATTGCACAATCCGTCAAGGTATCCTTAACTGACTGCTAACATCCGTTATGGTGTACTCGTATCATACCACATTTATTTTGCCCCTGCCATACCCCTGATCTTCACATTCAGGCTCTTACTCTCCCTGTATGGACGGAACAGAAGGTATATGAAACCTGCAATCAGAATCAGAGCCGCGGCCGTGCCGATTCCAAAGCCTCCGCCTGTGAGCGCGGTTCCGATCTGGTAAACCACCAGCGATACCACATAGGCAAGCACACATTGGTAACCAATAGCAAATGCAAACCATTTGCCGTTGTTCATCTCTCTTTTTATCGCGCCCATGGCCGCAAAGCAAGGCGCGCACAGCAGATTAAATACTAAGAAGGAATATCCTGCTGCCGCCGTCATGCTTCCCGCAAGCTGTCCCCAGATCTCGTTTCCTTCCTCTGCAACCTCCGCAAAGCCAAACAGAATACCAAAGGTTCCCACTACATTTTCCTTTGCAATCAGCCCGGTAACTGCCGCCACCGTCATTTTCCAGTCGCCCCATCCAAGAGGTGCAAAAATCGGCGCGATCAGGCTTCCAATACCGGCTAGAATGCTGTGATTTAATTCCTCCGCCTCCAGCATTCCGAAGGAGCCGTTCACCCATCCGAAATTCATAAGGAACCATAAAACGATTGTGGACAGCAGGATAATGGTACCTGCTTTCTTAATAAAGGACCAGCCCCGCTCCCACATACTTCTGAACACATTTCCCACTGTGGGCATATGGTACGCCGGAAGCTCCATCACAAAGGGCGCCGGATCTCCCGCAAACATCCTTGTTTTCTTTAAAATAATACCAGAACAGATAATCGCCGCGATTCCTACAAAGTAGGCGCTTGGCGCTACCCACGAAGCGCCGTCGAACAGCGCTCCCGCAATCAGCGCGATAATCGGCAGCTTTGCCCCGCAGGGAACAAAGGTGGTGGTTATAATCGTCATTTTACGGTCTCTGTCATTTTCAATCGTCCTAGAAGCCATAATGCCGGGAACGCCGCAGCCGCTTCCGATCAGCATCGGAATAAATGATTTTCCGGAAAGTCCGAATTTACGGAAAATCCGGTCCATGATAAATGCCACCCGAGCCATGTATCCGCAGGACTCAAGGAATGCAAGGAAGAGAAACAATACCAGCATCTGAGGTACAAATCCGAGAACCGCACCCACGCCCGCTACAATACCGTCAAGGATCAGCCCCTGCAGCCAGTCTGCACAGCGGATAGCAGTCAACACCTGTTCAATCGCCGGCGGTATGATCCCGCCAAACAGTACATCATTGGTCCAATCTGTGACAAATGCTCCCACCGTCGTAACGGACACGTAGTATACCAGCCACATAATCCCCGCAAAAATCGGCAGCGCCAGCCACCTGTTGGTGACAATGCGGTCAATCTTATCTGAAGCAGTCATCTCCGCCTTCCTGCTTTTCATCACGCAGTCCCCGATGATAGAAGAAATATACACATATCTCTCATTGGTGATCACACTCTCCGTATCGTCATCGAAGGATTCCTCCATTTCTCTGATCTCTGCCGACACATCCGGCACAGAGGTCATCTGGGAGGCAATCTTATCGTCCCTCTCTAACAGCTTGATTGCAAAGAAACGCTTCTGTTCCTCAGGAACCAGACCTTCTAGCTTATACTCTGCCGCTGAGATGATATCCTCGGCCTTCGGACAGAATTCATGCTTTATTTCCGCCGCCTTCTTTGCCCCCGCTAACTGCACCGCTTTCGCAGCAGCTTCCTTAATGCCTGTTCCCTTTAGGGCAGAAATCGTTACTGCCTGACAGCCAAGCTTTTCAGCCAGCTTATCCGTATGGATGACATCTCCATTTTTCTCCAAAAGATCGGCCATATTAACAGCCATAACTACCGGGATGCCAAGCTCCATGATCTGGGTAGACAGATACAAATTTCTCTCAATATTTGTTCCGTCTACAATATTAATAATCGCATCCGGCCTTTCGCCGATCAGATAATTTCTTGCCACAACCTCCTCCAGCGTATAAGGAGACAAGGAATAAATCCCCGGCAGATCTATAATCACTACATCCTTATAGCCTTTTAATTTTCCTTCTTTTTTCTCTACGGTAACTCCCGGCCAGTTTCCAACAAACTGATTAGAACCAGTCAATGCGTTAAATAGTGTTGTCTTCCCACTGTTCGGATTCCCTGCAAGCGCAATTTTTACTGACATCTTCTCTTTCCCTCTTCCTATATTTTGTTTGTCATAGCTCTCCATAGTAAGTGATTACTAACTTGTATGCAAAAAAATATGCATTCAAATATGTTCTATTCTACACAGATCATCTCAGCATCTGCTTTCCGGATCGACAGTTCGTAGCCTCTCACCGTCACCTCCACCGGATCGCCAAGAGGCGCTACTTTCCTCACAAAAACTTCAACGCCCTTCGTAATTCCCATATCCATGATCCTTCGCTTTACCGGACCGCTGCCGGTTAATTTACTCACTTTTACCGTCTGCCCGCAGGCTGTCTCTCTTAATGTCTTCATCCATATCTCTTCCTTTCCCTGATTTTCTGATACTCCATACCCCGTACACAGTATCGGTGATCAAACCATAACTTTCATCGCCATATCTCTCCCTATGGCGATTCTGGAATCCTTCACATTCACAATTACGTTTCCCTTAATATCCGATATTACCGTAACTGCTCCTCCTGCAACAAATCCAAGGTTTTCCAGAAATTTTCTGGTTTCTTCCTTTCCGCCCACCTTCTTAATCGTCAGCGGCTCTCCTGTATTCGCCATAGTAAGCGGCATCATGATCAACCTCTTTTCTTTATCGTTTAGATATTTTTGAAAATGCTTTCCACATATTCAATGTTAGTATATACTAACTTTAATTAGATGTCAAGAATTATTTTTAGTAATAGCGAACTCCATGCTACTATCACTCCGTTCACAGCAACTTTCGCAAATCCATTTAAAATTCGCTTCGTGAGCAAAGTATTGTTTGAACAATAACCACCTAAGCCTGCCTTGTCCTGCTCTTTCAAATATGATAATATAAGTAATAAAAGAATTAAAAGGTCTGACATCCGATACAGACCCATTTACACACAACCAACAATAAAGAAAACATGAGGTAAGATGGATGACAAATAACGAATCTTCTGAAAACTATCTTGAGACTATATTAATACTAAGCCAAAACCGCCCGGTAGTGCGTGCTGTGGATATCGCCGCGGAACTGAATTTTAAAAAATCAAGCGTCAGCGTCGCCATGAAAAAGCTCCGCCAGAGTGAACACATCGTCGTTTCCCCGGAAGGATTTATTACCCTTACAGAATCCGGGCGTGAAATCGCCGAACGGATCTATGAGCGCCACCAAGCCATCTCCGCATGGCTGACCAAATTAGGCGTAGACCCGAAGGTAGCAGTAGAAGACGCCTGCAGGATTGAACATGTAATCAGCGCAGAATCTTTTGCCGCTATCAAAAAACATATAGAAACATAAGAGCGTCAAGAAACTTTTGGCTGTCTTAAATGGCAGCCTTTCTTTTCCTCAAAATACGCTGTCAGGAACTCAAAAAACTCCACCACATTACGATTATCTGTCTTATTCCGGTTATAATTTATGATAATGTCCCTCTGACAGACCGGCTCCGCAATCTTTAAAAGCCTTACATTCTCGCTCTCGGCGCTGCCCCATGTAAATTCCGGCCAGAAACCGATCCCCATATTCGCCGCGATCATATTCTTAACGGCGGCGGGATTATCGCTCTCAAAGATAATCTTCGGCGTGAACCCGGCATGCTGGCAGAACCGGTCGCAGATATAACGGAATTCCCTTGAACCAAGCAGGCTGATAAATCCCTCTTCGGCGGTTTCCACAAGACAGATGGAATCCATCCCTTGGTATTTCCCATTTTCCGGCACCGCAAGGTAGATCTCCTCCCCACAGGAAAAACTGTTTTTCTCGTCGCCGCCCTGATAAAATAATTTTGTCGTGACGGCAATATCATATAGCTCACTCTCCACATTCTGATGCAATTGAAAATGAATGTCCTGATGCTCTTTCTTATATTCGATGATCGCTTCCATCACAAGACTCGACGCCGCCAGCACGTTCATATGAATCGTTTCGCCCTCTAACGCCACCATCATTTTAAGCTGCTCAGGAATATCGTCAAACTGCCGCATCAGCGGTTCTAATTTCTTCTGTAAATACCTGCCATACTCTGTCAGCACAATATTGCGCCCCTTTGCCGTAAAAAGGGGCACGCCCAAGTCCGCCTCCAGCCTCCGTATCGCCTGCGTAAGGGCGGGCTGCGTAATATGAAGATTCTTCGCGCTGTTTGTCATATGCTTCGTTCTTGCTGTTTCCAGAAAATACCGGATCTGCATCAGTTCCATTTATGTTCTCCCCTCTCTAATCCCGGACAATCCATACGCCATATGAACGATCATCTTTTATTGCATCAAAATTCTTCTTTAAATAATTCTCCTCAAATTCATAACACACACATTATGAATTTAATAAATATTATATATTAGACGTAATCGTAAGTCAATGCTACACTATATGAGGAACAAGAAAGTTAGTAACAGTTCAGCCTTCGGCCTCACTGTTATGGAATTTGCAGCAAGTGCAAAGTACTGGGCCGAACTGTTACGAATGTTATCTAAGAAAGTGAGGAAATCAAAATGGCTGAACTTCTCGAATCTACTATGCTGGTTTGTTTTGGATTGTCATGGCCTATGAATCTGGCCAAGAACATCAAGGCTAAATCAGCAAGAAATATGAGCCTGCAGTTCATACTGCTGATCATTACCGGCTATGTTGCCGGAATCACCGCAAAAATCTATACCCACCGATTCAATTATGTACTGGTGGTATATCTGCTGAATCTGGTAATTGTATCTGCTAACGTGATTGTCTACTTCGTCAACCGCCGATATGACCGGCAGGAACAAGCAGCAAAGACAAAGCTTAGCAGCCAACTTTCAGGAAATGCGAAAAAGGCAGAAACTGCCGCACCTATCAAACCCTCAATTCATAATCAAGGAGAAGACGAAATGGAAACCTATCGTGAATTAAACAGTATTACAGAAGCTGGCGGCGTTGTACTATTTGGCTCCAATACATTTGCAGCCCTCCCAATAGGCGAGTTAACACAGGCTTTCCGCATCACGGAGCCTATCTATAACCGGAGCGTCAAAAACGTGCGCATCGACCATATCGAAAGCTACCTAAAAGTGTGCTTATATGACCTGAATCCGCGTAAGATTTTTGTAAATATGGGCGACATCGATATTCTGGATGAAAATGTAGACATCGACAACTTTATCGCCAAATATGAATGGCTGCTCTATATGATTCATACAAAGACAAAAGCCTCTATCTACATTGTACCTATTGTCTCCGCCAGCCAGACCGCATTTCAAATTAACCAGCGGTTAAAAGCACTGGCTTCACAGACTGGCTGCAAATACATTGACGTATCCGGCGTATTGCAATCAAAACGCCCCACGCTTCGTCTGTTCGAGCTGCTTAAGGTGCATATGCGCAATCACCCAATCAACTTTGCAGACGCCATGGAAACAGGTAATCTCAGCAATCGCGAGATTGCGGATGTACCGAATGACGGCCAGGCTTCTGCCGAACCGGGCATGAGCCGGATTCCTGCTTATGCGAAGCATTAACACACTGTCCGGCAAATAACTATCCCAGCCACACAGAATACTTTTCCATGTGTGCTGGAATGAAAGGATCCTCTGCCAGGCTTCTGCCGGCAGAGGATCCTTTCATTCCGCATCGTTTTGCAAAATAAAGCGGACTTTCTCTGCTTCCGTCCTCCATTCCGGCAAACTCATCTGAAATTCCTGCTTCAATTGGCCGATATATTTTTTCTCCTCTTCCTTATTCATCTCTTCCTCCGATATATCCCATTTCTCTGACAGGACACCTATCAGCTCCTTAAATAGTTCCTGGCTGAGAGAATGATTGAGATTTACTTTTATCTTCTGCCCATTCCGATAGTATACCTCTAACAGCACGTCTGTCTTCTCGCTTATGCCGCTTCTCCTAATACACGCAGAAGCGGCCAGCTTCCTAGAAATCACAGTCCCCCGCGCCACAAGCCAATTATCGCTCATATATATTGGTATGTACTTTTTCAGCCATTCAGACGGAAACTCGGCCTGGCGAAACCGTTCTTTATCCAATAACTGGTTCATTTCACTTTTTGATAAGACCCGGTTCAAGCAGGGCATGCAATGGCGGGAATTTTTGACATACACCATCACCCGGTAACATGTAACCGCCGCCAGTATACAACATACGTTTGTCATAACGATAGCCCCATGTTCATGGAGGAATTCTCCCACAAGTGTTTTCTGCGTTCCGCGGATGCCTATGAATACACAGAACAACCACAGTGACAACAGGATCAACCGTTTCAGAGGATAAAATCTGATCCATTCAACCTGATACAGCAGCCATCTGTTCCTCCCGCCAGGCGCCCTTGATTCTTCTTTCCCCTCTTTAAAACAATTTCTGCAGATCCATCTGCTGGCCGCCCCCGGCAGATTCGCGCATATAAACAAAATAAGCCAAACAACCGGAAAAAGCATCACTCCGGATATCCCGGCCTTTCCATACATTTCCATGATATATAGCAAGAATCCCAGCCCTGGAAAAATCCACATTGCCTTTGTCAGCCTGCCATATAATTTCTTGTCCATCCGGTCTTTTATCTCCATCAATGCAAGATCGGCAAACACCGTGCAAAGAAAAGACACAGCGAATCCACGTCTCGTCCATCGGTGAACCAATAAAACATTCCTTCTGTCCGACCACACCATTTTCTGCAGATAATCTACCTCCCCAGTTACCGCCGCATATGCGCAGACAAGGAAATAAACGATACATATAATTACGCCAGCCACATAAATTAGGAGCAAAGGAGAAATCTCCGCTTTATTTGTCTTTTTACGAAAACCTCTTTCTTGAGAACTTCTTTTATTCGAATCTTTCTTATGAGAAACTTTTTTTTGTGAACCCTTCCTATGAGAAGCCACTGTCTTACACCACCCTTAATTCAGATTTTCTCTGCAACGGAAACCATTGATACTTCCTATACTTTCCTTTATAATAATGATACTAGGGTCAAAAGATACCATATGGATTGTTTCGCGCTTTGCGCTCCCACAATCCTAGCATTATAATAACAAAAAAAGGGAGGATTGTAAAATGGCAGGAAAACAGGTAAAGCTCCAGCAGGCGGAAAAAGGCAGTATTCTATACCACTACACCAAAAGCAACGGCGTCAACGGTATCTTAAGCAATAATTGCTTCTGGGCAACCAAGAGCGATTTCCTAAACGACCCCAATGAATTTTCCCATATTCAAGGGATCGTCGATAAGATTTGCCAGGAAAACATCAAAAAGATGGCTCTAAAGGAAATGTTTCTTCAGGATTCTATTTACGCTGAACAGGAAAAACAGCGGGATTATTTTGTCCTCTCTTTCTCCAAATGCCGGGACAGTATCACCATGTGGTCAGAATTCGCCAATAAAACCGGCTATAATATCGGTTTTAGAAGCGACGACATTATCGCCCGAATCGAGGAGGCGGCGGAAATCGCCTATCACGGCCTTGTGGTTTACAGCACAAAACAGCAGATGCAGCTTATCCGGAAAAACATCTGCAATTATCTGCCGAATCTTCTCCGAATGCCGTTAGACGCTATTCTGGAGCTGGGAAAACAGGACCGGCAGAACGAAACCTACCAGAAAGCCTGCAAAAAATTTCAGCGGACCATCGAAGTGTACGCCATGTTTTTCAAGCACGAAGGCTTCGCAGAAGAACAAGAATACCGGTTTATCTTCAAAAAGCAAAAAGATACCACCGTACATTTCCGCGCAAAAGACGGCTTTATGCTTCCCTATATTGAGATTCCTTTAAGCGAGAAAAATCTGCCGATTGAAGAAATCATGGTAGCACCCCAGAACCATATCGACCTTGCTAAGAACGGTATGGAATATATGCTGCGCACAAAAGGATATAAGGCGAATGTATCCTTATCCAATATCAAGCTGAGATATTAGCTGGAGGAATAAAAATGAACAGACCTATTACAACATTATTCATGCTAATGTCTGTTGATGGAAAAATCAGCACCGGCGCATCAGATCATTTAGACGTGGATAAGGACTTCCCTAAAATTACCGGAGTCAAAGAAGGATTACATCAATATTATGAAATAGAGCAGACAACCGATTTATGGTCGCTTAATTCCGGAAGAGTGCAAGCCAAAATCGGCATTAATACAGCGGATATGCCAAATAAAACGCCCGTATCCTTTGTTGTAATTGATAACAGGCATTTAATGGAACAAGGCATACGTTATTTTTGTGCTTTATCCAAACAATTTGTGTTGGTTACATCCAATGCAAGGCATCCGGCATTTGAAATAAAAGAAGATAATCTCCATATACTATATCAAGATAAACTATCACTAAAAGAGGTTCTAACAAAACTCAAATCAGAATATAACTGTGAGAGAATAACGATACAAACCGGCGGTACATTAAACGCACTGTTTCTCCGTGAAAAGCTGATAGATTATATTGATATTGTCGTTGCGCCCGTATTAATCGGCGGTAAAGATACCTCTACTTTGATTGATGGAAAATCCTTATTGTCAGAAAGTGAATTATCAAAATTAGGCGTACTAAAATTACAAGAATGCGCCGTTTTGGAGAACTCATACCTTCGATTGCGCTATGAGGTAATCCACTGACAAAGGCCTTGAAGTATTGGCCGCCGGCCCTCAATGATGCCTGACCACACGAAAACGCGCAAGCCCCGCTTCCTCCTCCAGCCCAATCCCCGCTTTCTGCTTTGCGATCGCAATCTGCTGCGCCACGGTCTCAACACCTTCCAGATTCGGAAGCAGCAAGCCCTGACGATATCCCCTTGTCACGATGACCCCATACTCCTTCACATTCAATCTCTCCGGCGAATCGATTTCCTCAATTTCACCCAGCACATCTACGCTGATTTCCAGCAGGTCAAGCTCCTCCGGCTCTAATGGGGAGAATCTGGGATCCTTTACTGCCGCGCTGACTGCATTCTCCATAATTTCTTCCGCAACAGATTCTTTCACACCCTTTATCGTCCCAATGCATCCCCGGAGCCTGCCTTCTTTCTTAATTGAAACAAATACCCCTGCCCGAACTTCGTACAGTTCCTTAGGAAGCCCCTCTGGGAGCTTAGGTCTTCTCCCTGTGCGGATATACTCCTCTATGGTTTGTCTGGCAATCCTTACGTAAGCGTCCTCCTGTTCCCTCAGGTTCCGAAGACGCTCTCTTTCCCTTTTCTGGTACTGATCTAAGAAATTCCTATGCAGATCCCTGTCGGAAACCTCATAGGTACAGATTCCATACCCCACGCCAAAGGGTCCTTCATAGGAAAGCCGGCGGAAAGAAACCTCCCTCCTATCTAACGCCCCCGCCATAATAACAAAAGAACGGTGGCCGCACTCTCCCGCCCTGTCGCAGAAATCCTCTGAAAAATCAAACAGCCCTCCGAATTCAGCGCTTCCCATCACATCCATGATCCGGCTGTCATAATCCGGCCCCTCTTTCGTGTATCCATAAGGCCCGTCCTCCTTCAGCCTGTGGGATAAATCTCCGCTGGCAATGACGACTGTTCTTCTCTCTAATACCTCCGCCGTCTCCTGAATCCGTCTGCCAAGCTCATAATGAACAGAAAAAGGAAGGCCTGAGAGCCCGACCCTCACCAGCTTATAATCCGTCCAATACTGATTTACGAAATACAGCGGCACCATGGTTCCATGATCCAGCCGTTTGTCCCGCTCCCCGGCTGTTCCCGCAGGAATCTCCCCCGCCTCTGCCAATTTACAGAGATTCTCCCTAAATTCCCTGTCATAGACGGCCTCTATCCCAATATGCCTGGCACCAAACTGGCCAAAATCCCCCTTCGCTCCGGCTCCCGGAGAAATGTGGAAATAATCCGCATACATTTTTTGGTGAGGTGAGATCAGTACAATTGTCTCCGGCCTCATATCGGCAATCTCACGTCCCACCTCCTGATATGCGCTGATTGTCCGATGTATTTTCTCTTCCTCTCCCCTTCCAACCTCCGGTATGATAAGCGGCGGATGGGGAACCATAAACGCTCCGATAACCATAATTTCTACCTCACTTTACAGAAAATGCAGGAAATCTGTCATTCTGATACCCTATAATGCCCTACAATATCTTCTCTGCTCTCTAAAATATCCTGTTCATAAGCAGTCTGCCATGGGTCATTGTGATGAATCACGTAAGGGACTCCGTTTTGATTCCTGTGATCGGATACGATCCCGATATGGTTTTTAAAAATCACAATATCGCCTCCCTGCCACTGGTCGGTTTCCGATAAATCCAGCGTCAGGCTGACTGCCGTGTGGGCAAAATATACTTTCAGATTCTTAACTCTTCGAAAGTCAATATTGATGTCCGGTTCCTCGATGGAATACCCTTCCGGATTCTTTGCAAGATCCTCCTGCAAAAGCTCCATAACATCATATCCCGCATGTTTTAACGCATAGGCTGTCAGATCTGTACACACTCCATATTCATCATCCGGGTATCCCGTCTGGTAATATTTGCTCTTATATTTGGGCCTTAGAGCAATGTATTCCAAAGCCCCCTCCAGAATATCTGTCTGATCGTCCACGCCGTCCACGTCTCTATCAACAGAGCTGTGTACTTGTTCCACTACAGAACCGTACTGGCTGGGCAGCCGCTTAGGGGAGGTATGCTGGTAATGAAGCCCAAAATACACTCCGACACCACAAATAATACATACGCACACCGCTATTACAATAAACCACCGCTTTTTCATATTCTTCACCTCACAAATTCATAGGCATCCTTGTTAAGTATACTATAACAAGTGTTCAGAATATGTCAATCTCTTTCTCAAAGCCTATTGCAATTTGTAATGGTTAGGTATATAATGAATGCGATAATTAAATCACCGGGAGCTTGTATTACAGGCTGAGAGGAAGGTGTGACCTTCGACCGAGAACCTGATTTGGATAATGCCAACGTAGGGATGCCTGATACAAGGATATTGGGAAAAACAAAGTCTATGAAGGAAGTTGCCAGATCGGCAGCTTCCTTTTTTTGTTGTATTGGAGGTGTTTTTATGGTAAAGATCAACGGCAAGGAATTAAATGCGGCGGGGACGACAGTTGCCGAATACCTTGCAGTCGCAAACTATGATCCAAAAAGGATTGCAGTAGAACGAAACGGCGATATCGTTCCCAAGGCACAGTATGGCAGCACCGTATTAAAAGACGGCGACAGCCTGGAGGTTGTCAGCTTTGTGGGAGGTGGTTAAGCTGATCTCGACGAAAAAAGAATGGAATGAGGCTTTATCCAAACGGCACGGCAAAGCGCTGCAGGAACGGTTCGCATCGGCTGCGGTTGCCATCTGCGGGCTTGGCGGGCTCGGATCAAATATTGCTCTTGCTCTTGCCCGCACAGGCATAGGCAGGCTGATCCTCATTGACTTTGACCGTGTGGATATTACCAACCTGCACCGCCAGCAGTATAAAGCCGCTCAGATTGGAATGAATAAGACCGATGCACTGAGGGAAAATCTGGCGGAAATTGCGCCCTATATTGAAGTTGAAACCCATACCGTGCGTCTTACGGAGGATACGGCGGCAGAATTTCTGGATGATGCGGATATCATCTGTGAAGCCTTCGATGATGCGGAATGTAAAGCGATGCTTACAAACACTGTTCTCGAAGCAATGCCGGATAAATACCTTGTTGCCGCCTCTGGTATGGCAGGACTGGGCAGCGCAAATACAATCCGGACCCGCAGAGTATCAAAGCGGTTTTATATCTGCGGCGACGGAACAAGCGATGTGGCAGAGGAAGGAAGCCTTGTCGCCTCACGTGTGATGCTCTGTGCCGCACATCAGGCACATACCGTGCTTAGGATTCTGGCGGGACAATTTGAAACTGAAAGATAAAGAAAGAAGGAAACCAAAATGAACAACGATAAACTAATGATTGGCGGACACGAATTTCATTCCCGTTTTATCCTTGGCTCCGGCAAATACTCTATAAAGCTCATTGAAGCGGCAGTAAAAGATGCGGGAGCAGAGATCATCACGCTTGCAGTACGCCGTGCCAATACCAAGGAACAGGAAAGTATTCTTGACTATATCCCCGAAGGGATTACCTTGCTGCCCAATACAAGCGGCGCAAGAAATGCAGAGGAAGCCGTCCGCATTGCCCGTCTGGCCCGGGAACTTGGCTGCGGCCGCTTCGTAAAAATTGAAATTATGCGCGACTCCAAATATCTCCTTCCGGACAATCAGGAAACCATCAGGGCTACGGAGATCCTTGCAAAAGAAGGCTTTGTGGTCATGCCCTACATGTATCCCGACCTGAATGCTGCCCGCGATCTTACGAATGCCGGCGCGGCTTCCATTATGCCCCTGGCTTCTCCTATTGGCTCTAACAAAGGCCTTGCTGCCAGAGAATTTATTCAGATCCTCATTGATGAAATAGATCTGCCTGTCATTGTAGACGCCGGTATCGGCAAACCCTCGCAGGCCTGCGAAGCTATGGAGATGGGTGCCGCCGCGATTATGGCAAATACCGCGCTTGCTACCGCCGGGGATCTGGCGATGATGGCTTCTGCCTTTAAGAGCGCCATTGAAGCGGGACGTAAGGCGTACCTTGCAGGCCTTGGAAGAGTGCTTACCCGCGGCGCGTCGGCTTCTGACCCTTTGACCGGATTCCTCAGAGATTAAGGAGAAGGATATGGAAAATCAATTTTTTGTGAATGCAGAGCATCTGCCGCCCAAAGCCCTTGCCAAAAAACACCGGCTGGAAACCGATCCCGCATTTCGGAAGAACCATATGGAATACCTTCCGGGAATGGAAGTGACCAAGTCAGATGTGTGTGCAAATGTAATGGCGCAAATGAACTCCTATGATTATTTCAAATACACAGCCGTTGATGTAAAGGCGGCTTTGGAACACGATACCTGCAGCATTGAGGATTTCAAGGCGCTTCTCTCTCCCGCGGCAGAACCGTTCCTTGAACAAATGGCACTGAGGGCAAGGCTTGAAACAAGCAGGCACTTTGGCAACACCGTATATCTGTTCACACCGCTTTATATCGCCAATTACTGTGAAAACTACTGTGTATACTGTGGATTCAACTGCTACAATCACATTAAACGCATGAAGCTTTCTATGGAGCAGATTGAAAAAGAGATGAAAATCATTGCCGACAGCGGTATGGAGGAAATCCTAATTCTCACCGGTGAGAGCAGAGGCCAGAGCAGTGTGGAGTATATCGGCGAAGCCTGTAAGCTGGCGAGAAAGTATTTCCGTATGACAGGGCTTGAGATCTATCCTGTCAATACGGATGAATACAGATATCTCCACGAATGCGGCGCCGACTATGTAACAGTATTTCAGGAAACCTATGATACGGATAAGTATGAGAAGCTTCATCTTTTCGGCCACAAACGCGTATGGCCTTACCGCTTTGACGCACAGGAGCGGGCGCTCCGCGGAGGTATGAGGGGCGTTGCCTTCTCTGCCCTGCTTGGCCTTTCGGATTTCCGCAAAGATGCTTTTGCCAGCGCCCTGCACGTTTACTATCTGCAGCGGAAATACCCTCACGCTGAAATGTCCCTGTCCTGTCCAAGACTCAGGCCAATTATTAATAATGATAAGCTGAGTCCCTTAGACGTTCACGAAAAACAGCTTTGCCAAGTGCTCTGCGCCTACCGTATTTTCTTACCTTATGTTGGAATTACGGTATCCTCGCGTGAAAGCGCTAAATTCCGCAACGGTATTGTGAAGATTGCCGCAACGAAAGTTTCCGCAGGTGTTTCCACCGGCATCGGCGATCACGAAAGTAAATATACTGGTAAAGAGACAGACAACGTTCAGGGTGACGAGCAGTTTGAAATCGACGACAACCGCAGTTTTGACAACATGTACAAGGATATTGAGAAGGAAGGGCTGCAGCCGGTTCTGAACGATTATCTGTATGTATAAGGAGGCGAAAATGAAAAAGTTTGATCCAAGTTTATACTTTATAACCGACAGCACGAACTACTCCGAAGAAGAATTCCTCTATCGTATCGAGCGGGCTCTGCAGGGCGGGGCAACACTTCTTCAGCTTCGCGAAAAGGAGAAAACCACGCGGGAATATATGGAACTTGCCGAAAAGGTCCATGTTATCGCTAGGCATTATCATGTTCCTCTTATTATCGACGACCGGGTAGACGTGGCCCTTGCCATTGATGCAGAGGGGGTTCATGTGGGAGCCAGCGATATGCCGGTTTCAGCCGCAAGAAAGCTGATGGGCGATGACAAGATCGTCGGCGCGACAGCAAAGACTGTTCCATGGGCGCAGGAAGCATATAATCAGGGAGCCGACTATCTTGGAGTAGGCGCCATTTATCCCACTACAACCAAAGTAAAAACAGTGCTTACTTCTGTCGATACACTTCGGGATATCTGCAAAGCCGTCCCAATACCCGCTAACGCCATTGGCGGACTCAATAGAGATAACATTGATATCCTTGCGGGTATTCCCATTTCCGGCATCTGTGTGGTATCTGCTATCATGAAAGCGGATGATCCGAAAACGGCGGCAGAAAACTTAAAAGCAAGAGCAAAAGAGCTTGGCTTATGTTAAAAATGAAAGGAGCGTTTTTATGAAAACAGCATTGGCCATTGCAGGAAGCGACTGCAGCGGAGGCGCCGGTATTCAGGCAGATATAAAAACAATGACAATGAATGGTGTTTATGCCATGAGCGTTATCACAGCGCTGACAGCGCAGAACACGACCGGCGTAAGAGCGATTCAGGAAGCGGCGCCTGAATTTTTGGGGCAGCAGCTTGACGCGGTATTCGAAGATATTTTTCCCGACGCAGTCAAGATCGGCATGGTATCCTCCTCCAAGCTTATCTGCGTGATTGCGGACAGGCTTCGATACTATAAGGCAGAAAATGTGGTAGTAGACCCCGTCATGACGGCGACCAGCGGTTCTTCTCTGCTGAAAACCGATGCGGTGCATGCCCTGACACGCAAGCTTCTTCCTGCCGCCGCCCTCGTTACGCCAAATATTCCTGAAGCGCAGACGCTTTCAGGAATGACTGTTGAAAGTAAGGATGATATGCTTTCCGCAGCAAAACTCATCGGCAATATGTATGGCTGCGCCGTTCTTCTCAAAGGCGGCCACAATGTAAACAGCGCCAGCGACCTACTGTATGCAAACGGCAGGAGCACATGGTTTGAAGGTAACTATATTGATAATCCCAATTCCCACGGAACCGGCTGCACTCTGTCAAGCGCCATCGCATCAAATCTAGCCAAAGGATTTTCTCTTGCCGAAAGTATTCAAAGAGCCAAGGAGTATATTTCCGGAGCGCTAGCCGCACAGCTTGATTTAGGACAGGGCTCGGGACCGATGCAGCATAATTTTGATTTAAAGTCCCGCTTTGCCGAAGAAAAAATATCTGATTGAAAGGAACCATAATCATGAGAAACTATACGACACAAATGGATGCCGCAAAGCGCGGTATCGTCACCTCTGAAATGAAAGCCGTTGCAAAAAAAGAATATAGATCAGAAGAAGAAATACGAAACCTCGTTGCAAAGGGCCATGTTGCAATCTGTGCCAACAGACTGCATACGTGCATTGACCCCAACGGCGTCGGCTCCATGCTCCGTACAAAAATCAATGTCAACCTCGGTGTTTCCCGGGATTGCAAGGATTACGATATTGAAATGAAAAAGGTAATGGCGGCTGTTGATCTGGGTGCGGAAGCGATCATGGATTTATCCTCCCACGGCAACACACAGCCATTCCGCCGCAAATTAATAAGGGAATGTTCCGCCATGATCGGCACAGTTCCGGTTTATGACAGCGTAATTCATTATCAGCGTGACCTTGCCACGCTGACAGCTAGGGATTTCATTGATGTTGTCCGGCTGCACGCGGAGGACGGCGTGGATTTCGTAACGCTGCACTGTGGTATCACCCGCAAAACAATCGAGCAGATTCGCAGGCATAAGAGAAAGATGAATATCGTTTCCCGTGGAGGCTCCCTTGTTTTTGCATGGATGAGCATGACCGGGGAAGAAAATCCTTTCTATGAGTATTACGATGAAATTCTTGATATCTGCCGCGAGTATGATGTGACGATTTCACTCGGCGACGCATGCCGTCCAGGCTGCCTTGCAGACGCAGGCGATGTCTGCCAGATTGAAGAACTTGTCCGCCTCGGCGAACTGACTAAGCGTGCTTGGGAAAAGGATGTGCAGATTATGGTAGAAGGTCCGGGACACATGCCTTTGGATCAGATCGAAGCAAATATGAAGTTACAGCAAACCATTTGCATGGGCGCCCCCTTCTATGTTCTCGGACCTATTGTAACCGACATTGCACCTGGTTACGACCATATTACCTCTGCCATCGGCGGCGCGGTTGCGGCGGCCTCCGGCGCCGCCTTTCTCTGTTATGTAACGCCCGCGGAACATCTTGCCTTACCTAACGTCGACGATGTAAAGCAAGGTATCATTGCCTCACGCATCGCTGCCCATGCTGCTGATATTGCAAAGAAAATACCCCATGCGAGAGAAATCGACGACCAAATGGCGGACGCCAGAAGAACCTTCGACTGGGAGAAACAGTGGGCATGCTCTATTGACCCGGAGACTGCAAAAGCAATCCGGGACAGCCGGTCTCCCGAACAGGAAGACAGTTGCTCCATGTGCGGCAAATTCTGCGCTGTCAGGAGCATGAATAAGGCTCTAAACGGCGAATATATTGATATTTTATGATGCCAAGGTCAATAGGTCTGAGTCCACATCGTACATGCGCGACCCCGATATGAGGATAAAAGTGGGGCGTAAGCTCCACGATATCCGAATATTGGGCATGATTGCAGGAGCGCAAAGCGCGAAACAATCCGTATGACATCTTTTGGCCTTAAAACCGCGGATTTGTCCACATTTTCATGCCCCGCCCATTCAGAATCAAGAGTATGAAAAAACTCTGTAAAAACTGAATCGCAGTATTCCTTAATGTCCTCCAACTTCATTCTCTGATCTCCACAACCGGGTGGTCAGCTTTTCAGCCGAATCAATCCCAACTGCTGTCAGCTTCTTTTCCATTTCTTTCCCAATGTTCCTCAAACTTGTCAGCTCCGACATATTCTCACTCCTCCATTTTTCAAAGCATAAACGCCCGAAAAAGCCGTCTCTTCCCATCAGCGCCGTCCCGGATATAACGCAGATTAACATTCCTCCTGCCTATATCTAGCATTCACAGGCACAATTTACAGACAATGTGGTCGTACGCTGAACTTCCGTCAAGAATCGTTCCATAGGTATCAACCCATAACGGCACATACCCACATCTGGCGGCCACCATTTGTGAGCCGATATTTGTCACTGACGCTGAATAAAACGGAACAATCTTACGCTTTAGCAATTCTTTCGTCAGCGCCCTCACCAGATAAGTTCCCAGACCGGCATTTCTATACCCATGCATAACATCCACGCCGACCTCCCACACATCCTTTACCGATGTCTCCGACGCTCCTGCTGCTCCGATCATTCTTCCGCCGTCTCTTGCAATACAGGCCGCTTTTGCAGGAGTCGTTCCGTTACTGTCAAATGCCAGAGAATTTTCAAAACCTGTCAGTCCCTTGAGTGCCTGAATCTCCCTTCCATAAAGAAATTCACTATCATAGCCCGGCATTTCCAAAGTTTTGCCCAAAGCTTCTCCGTCGGGGACATAGTGTATCGTCTGTCCGTACACAAAGGGTAATTCAAATATCTCGTCCCGGCTTTTTCCCTGTAAAAGCTCCTGAATTTTCGCAGACAATTCCTCCGAAGTGCAGACTGCCACACAATTTCTATATGCAAGTATTTTGATATACGGCTGTTTTCTGCCAGTACAAACGGAAAATACCGTGCCCGCTTCATTCAGCTTCTCTGGACTTAAACCCATTTCTGCCGACAGCAGCCGTTCCATTCCGTTTCGGATCTTCTCTCTCATAATCTTTTCCCTTTCGCATGACCTCTCTGCCTCAATGCCCTTGCAAAAAGCCCCATTCCCGATACCAGCCTGCCGCCAAAGCTCCCATCGTAAATCTGGTTCACGCCGCAGGTAGGGCTTCTCGACTGCAGTATGGCAAGATCTATATCCTCCTGAAATAGTAAGATTCCTTCATTTCCTCTGTAATCATTTCTTATTTTTTATTCTAAAACTCCCCTCTTTACTTCGGCAAACTCCCCCTCACACAAAGAGCTCCATACATCAACGGACGTTAGCAGTCCGTTAATTGTGCCATAACAGACATTTCATAGATGCGGCCTTCTGGATACTCAGTCTTCGTTCTTATACAACGCATAGTAATCTGACTCCATATGATCCATCATCTGTGCAAACCATTTTTTTGCGTCGTCCAGCGCCCTGTTATAAATAATAGGCGCCATCTTCTGCTCAAATAATTCCAGTAGCTGCATCTGCTCGATCATCCCGATTTCTTCTCCCCGCTCATCCAGATAAAATGCCTTAATTTCATCATTCAACTGCTTTCTCTGGGAATCCGACAACCGGATCTGAATCAATTGTTCTCTCTTTTTCATCGTTCCTTCTCCAATTTTTATAACTGCTTCATCATCCAGCATGCGTCTGCATAATGACCGTCCGCATACTTCATGCTGTGCGGAAATTTCCCATATTCTTTGAATCCCAGCTTACGGTAAAGAAAAGTGGCATTCGCATTGCCGTCTACGACCTCCAGCTCCGCCTGTTCATATCCCGCCTGCCGCGCCTGTGAAAGCACCGTCTGCAGCAGGATTTCCCCTATGCCGGCTCCGCAGTATTCCTGATACAAGGCAACCGCCACCTGGCAGCGGTGCTTGTGCCTTCTGAAATCCCCGATCCGCATCAAGGAACAGTTACCGACATGACATCCGTCTATCACTGCGAGCAGCATAAGCTCCCTTGGATGATCCATGCAGCTTTTGATAAACTTCCGTTCCTCCTCCGCCGTAAAACGCACCTCATCCGGTTCCCTCAGCAGAAATGGAGTTTCCCCTGCCGTAACTTTCATATATCGGATCAATTCTTCCGCATCCGATTCCTCTGCATTCCGAAGGATTACGCTGCGCCCCAGCTTGTCCTGCGCTTCTAACGGTTCAAATCTCATAATTGTTCTCCCTTCCGAGCTACCTCCTTATATGCTCCAAATGCTTATAAACGATTGGCTCCGAATGCGCTTCCTGCAATTTCCCGATTTTATCGCAGATCATATCGTATAGATTATCATTTACATATGCTATTTTTTCTATATCAATGCTATGTTCTGGTATTTTACCCTCTCTGAATTTTTGGGCATACTCCCCACATTCCTTCAGATAGGACATGATCAAATGGATTTCTTCTTTTTCTATTTTGGAAAACATCGCCTGTCCTGCCAAAGACTCACGTATAAAATCACAAAAATAAGAATAATCATCATCCCAGTTTATATTGCCATTATCTTGGGCTTCACAACGGATTTTTTCAATCTCCCGCAGCAATTCTCCTTGCAAGCACGCTGCCTGCCCACATTTCGGCACATATTTTTTCCAGATAAATCTGCAAGCATTCCCATATTTTTGCTGATAGCTTCTGCTTTTGATCTCCTCTATATTGAGGCGGTCTTTTTTACCCACTAATGAATCTAATATCCCCATCCTTATATCCTTTCCCCAGATTCACGCATCGCTCAATGCTCTCCTTTTTGAAAACTTCCCTGTCCCTTATAAGTTATTGCCGTACAAGAATACCGTTGACCGCATGTCCTGCAGCGTATCACATGGGTAACCACATCGTCCGGCCATGTATCGTTCTTCATGACTTCCTCGATCTTACAGGTCTGCTCTGCCATCTCATACTTTCCACTGCCCAGCAATCCCTTTATATATTCCAAACATTCAAAATATACCGAAGGGCTTGGAAAAGAGTCATACAGCTTTATTCCTCTGCAGGTTTCGCATGCCGTCCGCTCCGCATGGTCCCAGTAAAAATTTCCCGCCCCGGCGCCCAGTTCAAAATGATATTTAACTATCCCTAAGTCTGCGCCGGAAAATACGCCGTTGTCACAAGTAATATTTACCGCTTCTCCCATTCCCAACACATGGAAAGCCTGCCTGTTCAGCGCAGTCGGCGCAAGCAGCGCTGCCTCTACGCCTCGATAAAACCACTCCGGCGTTTCGCCCTCATAAGCGGCGATGTCCTCGTATACTTTGGATTTATGCGGCACTCCTTCCGTAGCTCCGTAGCCTACAGCCACCACACCGATCACTTTATGCTCGCCGGCCTTGGCATTTACCTTCCTGCGGTTAAAGGTTCCGCCGACCCACCATGTGTTAAGTCCCAGTGTCTGGGCATAAAGCATCAGGTCTGCGCTGCTGTATCCCAGCTTCTCATCCAGATTATCGGTATCAGGTCCCGCCAAGACAAAATAATTCCTGACGCCTTTTGCCAATACCAATTTAATTACCGCACCAAAAGCTGAGGAATCGTTGGTATACAGCTTTATTGCAAGATTGTATCTGCGGTTATTTTCTTCGATCCGGCTGTTCAGCAAATTTATGACATCCGCCGGCAGGGGTTTATCCAGATATTTACGCACCGTATGCCTTTTTTTCATCGCTTCTTCCATTGTCATAGAGAACTTCCTCCCATCTTCGCCTTACCCTTCAGCTAAGAAACTGGCTCAGCACATTCATTAATAACTCGATATCCAGAGGCTTAGCGATATGAGCGTTCATACCGCTTTTCAGCGCCGCTTCCTTGTCCTCCTCCATAGCGTTCGCTGTCATGGCAATGATCGGCAGGTTCTTGGTATCCTTTCGGCGCATTGCCCGAATCTCTTTGGTAGCTTCGTATCCGTTCATTACTGGCATCTGCACATCCATCAGCACAGCGTCATAATAGCCTTCCGTAGATCGGTCTATCATTGCAACTGCATCGGTTCCGTCCGGCGCGGATTCGATCTCAAATCCTGCTTCCTCCAGAATTACTTCTGCGATTTCCCGGTTCAATTCATTATCTTCTACTAAAAGCAGCCTCTTTCCACTGTAATCCGTCCTCGTCCAGACGCTGTCCCCGTCGGTCTGCTCTGCATCTCCTACATTATTTGCTGCTAGCAGCGCCGACTTTAAGTCTGACATAAACAGCGGTTTGGCGCAAAACGCAGTAACGCCGGCCGCTTTTGCTTCCTCTTCAATATCCGACCAATCATATGCCGTAAGAATGATAATCGGCGCATCCTGCCCCACCACGCTGCGGATCCTCCTTACAGTCTCAATGCCGCTGGTCTCCGGCATCTGCCAGTCGATGATATAGGTATGATAAGGATCGCCTTCTTCATAGGCAGATTTAGCCCTATATACCGCCTCCCTGCCAGAAGTGGTCCATTCAGAACGCAGACCGATGCTCTTTAGCATTTTGCTCACACTGTCACAGACGCCGAAATCATCGTCTACCACCAAGGACCGCAAACCTTCCATTTCTTTCAACTGTTCTGCATTTTTCTCAATATCCTGAAGCTGAAGTGAAAGCTTTACCGTAAAGGTACTTCCCTTTCCCGCTTCGCTCTCTACCGTGATCTCCCCTCCCATCATATCAATGATGCTCTTTGTGATAGCCATACCCAGGCCCGCACCTTGTATACCGCTCCTTGTGGCGGTTGATTCCCGCTCAAAGGGTTCAAAGATGTGTTCCACGAACTCTTTCGACATTCCAATCCCATTATCTTTAATGATAAAAACGTAATCTCCCCACCCATGCTTAAAAGTGGTCTGCTGCATAATACGGAACGCCACCGTTCCGCCCGCCGGCGTATATTTAATCGCGTTGCTCATCAAATTGATAAAGATCTGGTTCAGCTTCAGCGGATCAGCGATCACATCCTCATTCGCCACCTCAAACGTATCAATAAACATCTCAAGCTGTTTGGACTTGACCTGCGGCTGGATAATGTTTACCAGATTGTGAATCAGCTCCGGAAGATTGCACTCCTGATTATGGATCTGCAATTTTCCGCTCTCGATACGACTCATATCCAGAATATCGTTGATCAGCCCCAGCAGATGATTGCTGGAAGATAGGATCTTCTGCAGGCAGTCCCGCACCTGATCCGTACGGTCCACATGGCTGGCGGCGATAGTCGTGAACCCGATAATCGCATTCATCGGCGTACGGATGTCATGGCTCATATTAGACAAAAAGGTCGTCTTTGCCTGATTGGCATGCTGCGCCTGCATTAGAGCATCCTGAAGCGCTTTTGTCTGCTCCCGCTGCTTCCGTACCTGCTCCGTAATGTTGCGCCGGACTTTCAATATTCTCACCGGCTTTCCATCCTTGCGCTCTAGGCATGCGACAATCAGATGCTCCCATTCTTCTTTTCCATTGCGCAGAACGTGACATTCGTGGGCAATGGAATCCTCATCCGCCAGATTTTTCCTAAGCGTATCCGGCCGGCAGAACTGGCGAAACATCTCTTTCCCTTCCTCCCCGATCACATCCTCAGCATGGGCCTCTATCACCTCGCTGTATGCGCCTTCCATAGGGATACTGGGATTTAATGGGCCGCTCCCCGCTATGTAAGAATAGTAATTGGTTTCCAGATTGATCATAAGATACCGGGAAGAAAAGATCATATTCATACCCCGGAGCACATCGCTGATCATTCTATTCTCCGTTTCCAGCGCCTTTCTCTGCCTTTTTGCCCGAACTATCAGAAAAGCAATATAAATCAGAAACATCACAACCAGGCAGATCTCCAGCATTACACCAGCCATATTCGCCCGGGTTACCATCGACTGGGTAACATCTTTCGGAAACGCCTGCACCAGGACAAAATCATAATCCGGCAGATCTATCACACTGAGATTGTCTATTTTGCATCCCTCGCTGCACAAAAGAGCCACTTCGCCGCCGTCTGTAAATACTGTCCGCGCCGCTTTGGCAGTCCCGTCGTCAATAACGCCTGTTTCGATAAAGGAGTCCAAAAGATCGTCTCCGTAATCCTTCTCCTCCGAACTGGCAATCACCTGTCCCTCCTGACTGCAGAGATATACATCGGCAGTCTCGCCAAAATAATTGACAGAAAGAATATCCCTCAGATAATCCTCCGCAAAATACAGCCCCAAAAACATTCCGTCAATATCTTTCCCACTGTATATAGGCGCATAAAAGACCATCATCGGTTTCCCTGTAAGCCGGGACTGTTCCACCGTTTCTATCCCTCTCTCCCCTCTCATTCCCTTGATAAAATAATCGCGGTCTAAGCTATTGTTAGTTCCCCCGTCAGAGGCAAGATTCATCCCCTCTGCATTGGTAAAACGGATGGCGTCAAAGGTTGTATTTTCCTCCATCTCTTTCAGCACATCTGTATTAATTTCCACCTTATCCACGCCCGCGCTGATCAAATAGGCGCTGTTTTCGATACGCTGCAGCGCATTATCAAATTCGCTCTCTATTCTCTCCGCCATCTGCCGGGCGCAGTCCTCCGCATAAATCCGGTTCTGTTCCTGAATACGCGCCTTGTTCTGCGTTGTATAGAAATAAAACAAAACAAGCATAGCTGCCAAAAAAAGAAATGCATATAAAATTTGCTGTCCTGATTTTCTTTGCTGTTTCATCTGCTTAGGCACGCCTATTCCATCCGGCTTTCCGGACAAATCAAGCTGTGCCATCACCTCCTCCTTAAAAACATCTATAGCATCCGTCTATTTCTAATGGTATACCTTTTCGTACATAATTATAATATAACACAAACCATGCACGACAAAAAGAAGCGATTAAAAAATAACATTATTTTTCACTCATTCATAATTACCAAGGAGGAAGTTATCTGGACGAGCCGGCTATCGGACTAGACGCCGTTTCAAAGATGGCAGATTTAGACATTCAAAAACTTCCCGCCATAATCATCGCCGCCGCTATGCCCACTACTATCCCATGCTTCTTCCAAGTCAGGCTCAGATACCCGGCAAATTCACGGATCAAGGCGTTCAGCGTAAAATACCACTTTGTTTTCGCCCCGAACCCGACACATTTCATTCCCTGCTTCCTTGCCAGTATCAAAGCCCGGAATACATGGTAAGCCGTCGTAACGATCACGACTTTCGCATCCTTTTTCTCTGCCAGCTTCGCTGAGAACCGCAAATTTTCCTCTGTTGACACAGACTCCCTTTCCATAATAATCCGCTCCCTCTCCACGCCTTTTTCCACCGCGTAAGCCGCCATAGCCTCGCTTTCCGGAATATCCTCCCCGGGTCCCTGCCCGCCGGACATAATCAGCATCGCATGGGGATTGCTGCGCAGAATCTCAATCCCTCTTTCAATCCGGGCAGCCAGCAATGGCGGAACCTGCCTGCCGATGATCCCGGCGCCCAGAACGATAATATAATCCGCGTTCCTGCTTTTCCTCAGATGGATCAGGTTGAGAATCCCGGATAACGTATACATAGCCATCAGCGCCAGCAAGTATAATGCAGTAAAACTGACAGCCTGATAAACTGCCGTTCCAAAAACATCCTTTCCCAGATTCCCCACCGACGGCCAGACAATTACATATCCATACAACAGAACCGCAAACAGCATGGAAAGCATATTCGAAGGCTTCGCGCCTTCATGCCGGATGTTCCTGACTCCTTCCACAAAAAACAGAATCATCAAAAACAGCGGAAATACAACCACACAGGCCGCCGCTGCCACAATGAAAAAGACAAGAACCGCTATCATCCCTTCGTGGTTAAGCAGCCACTGGGAATACTGAGCCAGCAAAAAGAACAAAAATAAAGCCAGACAGCACATCATTCCAAAAAGCGACGCACCGCTCCAAAGTGTTCTCGGCTCACGTATCATAATACCAGCAAACACACAGAATGAAATGATAAAAACAACAAATGAAACCTGAACCATACTTTTATTCCCTCCTTTGCCTCCATTCTTCTCATCCCAAATCACTCAACCTCCGCTTACAGAGAAAACTTAATTTTCGACGTATTAGATACTCCTGCAGCTTCCCGACGCTGCAAAAGACCCGTCCGGGATTGTATTTTTCTAACATCACAGGATCGCAGGCTTCCTGCCACGCCGCCGAACAGCACTCTACGCCCGCCCTGCGGCAGGCTTCGATATCCCCAAGCGCGTCCCCGATATAACAGAACTCCTCTTTGGAAACAGAATATTTCCGCAGCAGCTCCTTTCCCCTTTTCCTGTAATCAGAGCCAGCATGACGTTCTTTTCCCTGAGAAATGCAAATAACTCCAGAATACCGGGAAATGGTTCCGTCACCTCCCGGTGGAGAATTTCATACCGTTCATAGAAATCGCGCATTGCCGATTCCCGGTTTTCCCGGACGATTGCATTTACCATTCCAGTCTCATTTAAGCCAAATGTTTCAACCACTTCTTTTTCCGTAAGCTCATGGTCCATATACCCGGAAACGCTTTCGCAAAACGCCTCAATACTAAGCGGCATCGTATCTGCAATCGTGCCGTCCAGATCAAAGGCCGCTATTTTTAACATGGCTCTCCTCCTCATCGATTCTGCGGATGACCCGGCAGGGATTCCCTACCGCAAGGGAATGCTCCGGGATATCCTTTGTGACAACGCTTCCGGCTCCAATCACTGAACCGTCGCCGATCGTTACGCCCGGAAGGACGATCACACCTCCGCCCAGCCAACAGCCGTTCCCAATCCGAATCGGCAGCGCGTAGGTGCGGCAGAAATACTGCTCCGAACCCGGTTCCCAGCCCGGGGTAAGACGTTCCGCCAGAGATACCGGATGCGCCGCCGTATAAAGCTGCACATTAGAGGCAATCAGCACATGGTCGCCAATCGTTATGGTATTGCAGTCCACAAAGGTACAATTCATATTTACCGAAACATGATTTCCTATATAAATGTTCCGCCCATAATCACAGAGGAAGGGCTGTCCCACCGATACATTCTCCCCCATTCCTCCAAATAGCTGCTTTAGGAGTTCCCTTTTTTCCTCCTTCTGCTCATATGCAAGCCCATGGTATTCCTTCAGCAGCTTTCTTGCCCGCGCCTTAAAGCCCAGAAAAATCTCATCGTGGCAGTCATAGTATTCCCCCGCCATACACTTCTCTAATTCATTCACAGTTCCACCTCCGTATGTTCTGTATGCCCTGTTTCGATCTATCAATTACCATACTAAAGAACAGCCTGTCACAAAGCAAGTAACAGGCTGTTTCCTTTCTTCCGGGCCAGACGGACTCCCTGTGATCTATATTCTCTTTGCCAGCGCCTCGATGATAAAAATAACCGGAACCTGCGTTGTTCCGTTGTACCCTCCGTTGATACGAACCGGATCCAGATTGTAGGAGAAATTCCAGTCTGACAGCTTTGCCAAAGTTGACAGCGGCGAGTTGGTGATACTTAATATCTGGCATTGTTTCTGTCTGAACCGTCCTACCGCCTCCAGCAGCCCATCCGTTTCCCCGCTCTCCGAAACTGCAATAACCACCGTATTTTCCCATCCGCCGCTTCTTCCCTCCGCCTTTCCCGAAGCACCCGGAAGCCGGAAAGCATCCACCGGATAAAGCGCATCCTCCAAGCCGACCGCAAAATACCCCAGATTCGAGAAATATCTTGCGCCATATTTCGCCAGCGTGCCGGAAGACCCCATCCCTATAAAAATGACCAGATCCGCCTTCCTTACAGCTTCAACAGCAAAGTCCAGTTTTTCCTCAAACGCACTGGATGCCGCCCTTGCAAAAAAAGCAGACAGTTCCCGCAGATCCTCTCGCGGCGGCCGGGTATGCTGTCTGGCAGCTTCCTCTTTCAGCGCCTCCTTAAATTCCGCGTAACCGTCAAAATTATTTTTGCCGCAGAACCGCAAGATCGTCGAAGTTGAGGTATGGACTTCCCCTGCAAGCTCCCGAACCGTCATATACGGAACTTTGTCCATGTTCGAGACAATATATTTATAGATGCAGATATCCGTCTCGTTGTACGTCTGTATTTCTTCATAGGAAAACATACTGTATCGCTCCTTCTGTTCATTGATCTCTTCCTGAAAACCGTTCCCCCTCCGACACTTCAACGATTGCAAAACCGCTGGAATCCTCCGCTAAAAATACCAGATCATTTTCATCAACCCGGAAATAATTCACAAGCGGCATCCCCCCTCTTTCACTGTCCGAGAGACAGAGGATATCGCCGTCCAACGTCCATTTCCCCATTCCGATATAGCTGCTTAAGGCCCCTTCATAGTAGGAAAAAGAGCCGTCCTCCTTAATCTCAATCGTAAAATCGCCGCCAAAGCCCTCACCTTCATAGACGAAAGTTTTCCCTGTGATCCTGCTTCTGATATCCTCCCCGCTGTCCGCCGGATTAGAACAGGATGACAGGCAGGAAATACAGATGGCGGCCAGTATGAACAAAATGTATTTTCTCAGCATATCCCGCATTCTCCCAAAGTTACCTTAAATAAACCACTTCCAGTTATAGAACAAAAACATAAAACTCCATGCCAGCGCAATATATATCACCGGCTCTGAATTACCAAGGGAAATCACCCTCTGTTCTTCCTTCCTGTTGAAAAAATGCCCTCCGATCAGCCTCCACGCCACATATCCCAACGCCGCTCCCAGCGTGTTCATCATCAAATCATCAACATCCGCAACGCGGCTGGTCGGGAGCTGTGCTATCTCAATCAGCGCGGAAAAAAACAGGCCTGTCAGGGCAGTCTTCCCAATATTTCTATAATTTTTCCATAGATAGGGCAGGAGAAAACCAAGCGGCATAAACAGGATCACATTGGTACAGTACGTGAACAGCCCCTCCGAATGAAAAGGTATCAGATTAATACGCGCCTCTTCCAGCGCAGGAGCCAGTCCGCCTTTTTCCACGATACTCCATACCGTACCTGTCCCTGTCAGGTAAAAAACAATCCGTATATAAAGCATCATGATATACGTCCATATATAGTGAAATGCCGTGGTTCTCCTCCCGCACAGACGCTGTACAAACTGGTAAGCCATCACCGGCCCTAAGATTAAAATAATCGGAATTATAGTTATAAGCATAATTCTCCCCATCCTTTCCTAACTATTTTAATCTATCACAATAATCTCAAAAAATCCTTTAAAACAAACGAAATAATTTCTTAATATTTCATATGTCCTTTCGTTTTCTTTCGCCCTTTATTTTATGCTGATAATTTTGGCATCTCGATTTTAAATAATTCTTTCTATTTTTCATTTTTTAATTGTTTTGTCCGCTACGGATCCCCTCCAAAAATGCTGTGGGTATCCTACGAAAATAAAATGATTTCTCCATGCTTCCAATGCTATTATATTACTGATAGCGCTTCCTATCAATTATATTTATGCTTTACAGCTTTCCAAAAAAAATATTTTAAAAATAGTTCCCGCTTTTTTGTAACGAAGCTCTGTTTTTTCGGATATATAAATGAACAGATAATTTGCAGATATGCCAGATTTCAATCTGCAGACTCTCAATTACCGCCAAGGAGGTGAGTACCCTGAAACAAATTGAACAAGCCTACATACAACACTCAAAGGATGTATACAAACACCTGCTAAGTTTATCCCATGATGAAAATCTGTCAGAGGAGCTGACGCAGGAAACATTCTTCCGCGCCATGCGGACAATCCACCGCTATAACGGAAACTGTAAGCTATCCGTATGGCTCTGCCAGATTGCAAGACATCTCTGGTATCAGTGGCTGGAAAAGCATTCCAGATGGGAACATGTCGCGCTTACCGATACGATCCCCTCTCAGGAATCGCCGGAAAACTCCGCTTTGCTCTACATGGAGAAAACTGCGCTCTATCAGGCAATCCACGCGCTGCCGGAGCCTATGCGGGAACTAGTCCACATGCGTCTGACCGGAGAATTTTCCTTCAGGGAAATCGGCGAAATCATGGGAAAAAGCGAGAACTGGGCCCATATCACATTTTACCGGGCAAAACAAAAAATAATGGAAAAAATGGAGGACTCAAAATGAAGTGTAATATCATAAAAGACCTGCTGCCAGCCTATATTGACGGACTGACCAGCAAAGAGACAAACAAAGAAATTGAAAAACATTTAAATGAATGCAACACATGCCGCGGCATTTATGAACAAATGACCGCAGACATTTCCATAAATATTCCGCCGACAGACCATGAGATTGATTTTCTTAAAAATCTGAAATCCAGAACCCGGCAGATGTACGGCCTTGTCGCACTCTCTACCTGCGCCTTACTGGCTATGCTGGGCATTATCATCCTTCTTATCAGCGGAATCGGTTTTCAAAACAGCTTTATGAATTATTACGACAGTTTTACCCTGGTGTTCGTTCTGCTTCCCTGCCTGTGGATCCTGTTCTACACAAAATCCTTTAGGGCCTTCGGCAGAGCCCTTTTATTTGCAGTTGGAAAAAGAGGCAATTCTATCGCCGCCTACCGGGAGAGCTACCATGCCGTCAGCATGATAATAGCTATTTCCACCGTCTTTGGCTGTCTTGGTTTTATCATCGGAATGATCAATTGCATCCGTTCCGCCGCGCTTTCCTCTATTGAGGGAATCGGCAATGTGATCTGTTCCCTGTCAGTAGCTATGCTGTCGCTTTTTTACCCCTTACTGCTCTGCGTAATCTTGCTGCCGGTCTACTTTATGCTGAAAAAGCATATTGAAAAATAGTCAAATGTTCCCTTTAAAGGGGATGGGCGCCTCAAATACCCATCCCCTTTCCGAAGCGCGCCTCACAGTCCTTTCGGAAAAATGACATCCCGTAGCAGTCGATCTTCCGGTATCCTTCTGTGCGCAGCTCCTCCATATATTTCTTCTCATAAATCTGCTGCAGCGCTTTTTCTGCGTCTTCATCCAAATCGTCCACCCGGTCGGAGACTTTTACCTCCAAAATAAACGACCTGCCCCTTAACGAAGGACTCTTTACCACAATATCCGATCGTCCGTTTCCCGATTCCCGGTTGGATTTTACCAGATAATTCTCACTCTTGCTTAAGATACCAGTAAGAAATCCGTGGTAAAAGTTTTCCGCGCTGTCATAGAAACTGATCGTACGGAACAATTGGCCGTTTATGATATCAGCCATCCTCGGCGCATCGCCTTCCTCCATTGCCCGGTACAGATCATGAAAATCTTCCTTCTTTATGATATCCTTCGTCCAGTTTAAAATGGTGTTCTGATAAATCGTCTTCACTTCAATATTAGGAATCCGCGCCCGCAAAAAGATAGACGACTCCTTGAAATATTCGCTTTCCTTTGTCAGATATCCTGTAAAATAAAGGAAGTTCCACAGATTCTCCCCATTATCATGCATATCCCCATAAGTAACTTCTTCATGCACCTGAATATCCAGAGTCCCTCCATCTAACAGCGTCTCAATCTGCCCTTTCGTCTCACGGTCAGCCCTGGCAATCAGCTCCTTAATGATGTCGTTGGAACTGGTGTTGATCCAGTAGGGACGGGGAAATGCATCCACATCCGCATACAAATCATACATAAACTTAATGACGCTCCATGGGTTATAAACTTCCGTATTCCCAAATGTATATCCATCATACCATTCCTTCATTGTCGAGAAACGGTTTTCTGCCTCATAATAAGACATCATCCGGAGTACTTCTGCTTCTGTAAACCCAAAATGCTCACTGTATCTCTTATCAAGCACAGAAATAATATTGAGATGGTTTAACCCGGTAAATATACTCTCCTTTGAAATCCGCAGACACCCTGTAATAACAGCAAGCTGCAAATATGGATTCGTCTTTAACGCCGCTTCAAACAGCGCACGGATAAAACCAATCATTTTTTCATAAAATCCCCTGAAATACGCATTTTCAAGGGGCACATCATACTCATCCAGCAGAATAACCGTATTTTCTCCAGTAATCTTATGCATGCACTGACAGAAAAGCCGCAGGGAATTTCTCACTTCTTTTTCCTCCGCCTTTCCATCCGCAACAGCGTTATACCGCTCATATTCTTTGGCCGACAACGCCTCTTTTCCGTTTTCTATGATATTCCTGTGCCGCTCAAATTCTGTGCTGACCGCCGTCTGTATCATATAGTATGCCGTATCATAATCCTCCTGCTTCGCCGATTTCAATGTCATCTCAAATACAGGATATTTTCCCATACGGCTCGTATACGCTTCCCCAGCCTCCATAATCTTCATTCCCTGAAAAAGAGCTTTATGCTGCTCATTTTTTATTTCATTTCCCGTATCCTCAAAAAAATATCGGAGCATACTCAAATTCAGCGTCTTTCCAAAACGCCTTGGGCGTGTAAACAAATTTGCTTCCCCTTTTAAATCAGCCAATTCCTTAATTAACATGGTTTTATCAATATAGTAATAACCATCTGTTATCATTCTTTCAAAATTATCAACACCTATCGGCAATGGCTTCTTCATCATCACACCTCCGCAGATATACCGTTTCCCATAGTATACTCTATCTGCATCTATTTTTCAAACAGTTTTCATAATGCAGTCAAACGCTTTTCAACAAAGGTTACTGTTTGTTCTGCCGAGCCATTCTTTATGTCATTCAGCGTTTTTCCAATGTCTTTGGCAATACCGATAGATTGTTTCCTGATATCTGTCGGAATATAGACTTCTGACAAATTGATACATATATAAGCGGCATTAGGATTGCTGTATGTCATTTGCCAAAATGGGTACTTAATAATTCCCGGCGTATTACCGCCCACACCCAATTCCAGATATACAATATTCAGATTCTTATGACCTCGTATAAAGCTTTGATATCTGTCTGCCGCCATATGCCAGCCGTCATCCTCAACAAAAGTATTGTCCGCCCGTAAATTCATTGACATAGGCGCGCCGCAAACCGGGCAGCGTGGAATCAATTCGGACGGAATACGCATATTTTTCTGTTCAGCAGCCATTTTTTTAATAATGGCTTCGTTATCATAAGTTTTATTGTGACAAGGTTTTGAACATTGCCATAGCCCATAATCGCCCTGTGTATAAAATAGCCTGCGCTTATCAAAACCCGCCTTTTGAAAACAATGGTCAACATTTGTTGTTAAAACAAAATAATCCTTGTCTTCTACCAGATTATATAGATCATTATAGACACTCTTAGGTGCATTTTCATAACGGTTAATAAAAACGTAACGGCTCCAATACGCCCAATATTCTTCTAATGTTTTATAAGGATAAAAGCCTGCCAAATACATATCCTTAAAATCATATTGTTTTATAAAATCCGGAAAGTTATCTTCAAACCGCTTCCCAGAATAAGTAAATCCTGCAGAAGTAGAAAGCCCCGCACCTGCGCCAATCAAGATAGCGTCGGCGCTCTGGATTTTTATTTTCACTTTTTCGATATTATTCCAATAGCTGTCTGTAGATTTCATAGTCGTAATCTTTGAAAACATTAAAAACCACCTCCATATCGCTTGGATTTTTTCTCTGATAATCTTTTACCGTTTGTATTGCTATTCTAGCGGCTGTTTCGTTTGGAAAATGAAATTCTCCTGTAGAAATACAGCAAAAAGCAACGCTTTTCAACTGATATTCTGCTGCAAGTTCCAAACAGGATCGGTAACAGTCCGATAACAAGCTGCAATCTTTTTTCGTGACTTCTCCATAGATAATCGGGCCGACGGTATGAAGTACATAACGACAGGGAAGATTATAGGCTCCCGTTATTTTAGCTTTCCCCACAGGTTCTTCCATTTTCTGTTTTTCCATGATACGGGAACATTCTAAACGGAGTTCCACGCCTGCTGCAGAATGAATAGCGTTGTCTATACATCCATGACAGGGAACAAAGCAGCCCAGCATAGCACTATTAGCAGCATTTACAATAGCGTCTACAGATAAACGTGTAATATCTCCCTGCCACAAGTAAATACCGGATTTTCCGTATGAAATATCTGCCAAAGAGATTATCTCTTTCTCTGCCTGTTCCTCTTGCAAATATTCATCTTGTACTTTCAAAAATTCCTTTGCGGCTGGTTTCGGCGGGCGAATATTCATAAGAGAACGCAATAGACGCTTTCTTGCAGCATCCTTTGCCGGAATATCTAATGATTTTAGTTCATCATTTTCCTTTATAAGATAATTTATCAGATAAAGAATCCTGTCTTTCTGTGTCATAAAATCCCCCTTTCTATTGCCTAAATAACTCATACTAATTCTTATTTTTCCCGCTTGCAAGATAATAATATATCCGCAGAACGAAAACGTAAAGTACGCACTTTATTGTGCCATAGTAACCAAAAAGAAACTATAGTGAAAAAATGAGGGATTCTGATGGAAAAACCGAAAAACAGTTAATGTGCATAGAATGAATGAGAAGTAAATTCAATTAAAAATCACAGAAATCAAAAAATTGACTTCTGTGATTTTTGGTTCTTTTAAAATATTTAACTGCAATTTAGCAGAACAAAATAATTAACTGCGACGCCAGCACCACCGCGATCAGCGCGATGGGATAAGTGGCCGCGTAAGCCGACGCGATATCCTCCGTACCGGCCATATTAATCAGCGTCCCAAGAGCCGGGGTACTTGTCATGCCTCCGGTCAGGGAGCCCAGATTATTCAGGAGCGGCAGTTTTAAGATATTCTTCGCGATGATAAATCCAACGATCATCGGAAGCACCGTCATGATCGCCCCATACAGGAAATACACCGGTTCAAAGTATTCTACAAACTTCGCTCCGCCGGATACTCCCGCGCCGATCAGAAACAGCATCAGCCCCAGTTCCCTTAACATTTTCAGCGTAGAGTTCTTCGGCACGATGGATATCTTCCCGATGTGTCCGTAATGTCCGAACACAAGGGCTGTAAGCAGACATCCGCCGGTAGTCGTCAGAGAGAAATTCCTGTAGCTTAAGCTTCCCACAAGGATTCCCACGATCGCCGCCAGAGAAAACGCCATAAAGCCAAATTCATCGATCTCCGTCAGGATCAGGTTCTTTCTCCTGCCTCCGCCGCTTTCCTTTGCCGAGATCTTCTCCACCTCCGCGTTCATATCCGCCTTCATAAGCTTCGGCACGATCTGCACGAACAATACCACGCCCACAACGCCGAACAGATAGGAAATGCCATAGCCCACCGATACCAGCGCTTCCAAATTCGCCCCCACGGCAGCCTTTGACGCGGAGAACGCCGGCGTGCTGGTAAGGGCTCCGGACAGGATCCCTACCAGAATCGCCCGGAACTGCTCGTGGGTCAGCTCGGTAAACTGGCCGCCGATCAAGATGCAGGCCACGCAGGTAATGGCCGCCGCAAGGATAATGACTGCTCCCAGCAGTACATAAGACTTAAAATTCCGTTTCAGGTTTCCAAAAAAATTGGGTCCCGCAATAAAGCCTACCGAAGTAACAAAGAAGATAAGCCCCATATTTTCAACGATTTTCAGTGCCTCCACAGCGAAGGTCGCATCGCCTGCCATCAGATTATCCGACAGCTTTCCGTACAGCAGGCATCCATACACCAGAGCCACGATAAACACTCCGGCTGTTCCCAGATTAATCCCCTTCACCGTCACCTTTCCGATCGTATAACCGACAGCGGCAATTGCAAAGACTGAAAATGTAAGAAATACTACAGCCTTTACTGCTAATATTCCTCCAAATAACTCCATATCTTACGGCTCCCTTCTACTTGTGTTCCTCAAGGTATGCGGCGCGTCCGCTTTCGTATAAGTTATTTCCCTCGCTGTCGATGATTACGACTAAAGGCATATCTTCCACGTACAGCTTCCGAAGAGCCTCCGCTCCCAGATCTTCGTAAGCGATCAACTCCGCCTTCTTGATGCACTTTGCAAGAAGGGCGCCCGCTCCGCCGATGGCGCCGAAGTATACGCCGCTGTATTTCTTCATAGCCTCCACAACCTCCGGAAGGCGCGCGCCCTTTCCGATCATGCCCCTAGCGCCTACCGACATCATCGTCGGCGCGTAAGCGTCCATCCGGCCGCTGGTGGTGGGACCCGCGGAACCGATCACCTGCCCCGGCTTTGCCGGAGTCGGCCCTACATAGTAAATGGTAGCGTCCTTCGGATCAAAGGGAATCTCCTCTCCCTTTGCAAGAGCCTCGCACATCCGCTTGTGGCCCGCGTCCCGGGAAGTATAGATGGTCCCGGTTACCAGTACACTGTCTCCTGCATGTAAACTCTTAGCAAGTTCCTCTGTAAGCGGTAATGTAATCTTTCTTGCCGCCATCTAAATCACCTCCGTTTTATGGCGCGTCACATGGCAGTTGATATTTACTGCGCATGGCATGCCTGCAATATGGGTTGGCAGCGTCTCAATATTCAGCCCGATAGCCGTGGTCTTGCCGCCAAAGCCCTGTGGGCCGATCCCGAGCTGGTTGATCTTCTCCAACATCTCTTTCTCAAGATCTGCGTAAAATGCGTCCGGGTTGGAAGAATCTATCGGGCGCATCAGCGCCTTTTTCGCAAGGAGGGCGGCCTTATCGAAAGTTCCCCCGATTCCTACGCCCACAACCATAGGCGGGCACGGATTCGGTCCCGCGGTCTCTACCACTTCAAGGATAAAGTCCTTGATCCCCTGTAAGCCGTGGGAAGGCTTAAACATCCTGATCTGGCTCATATTCTCGCTTCCGAATCCCTTCGGGCCAACGGTTACCTTGATTTCCTCGCCCGGCACAATCTCCGTATAGAGCATAGCCGGCGTATTGTCCCCGGTATTGCCCCGGCGCACCGGATCCTTCACCACGGATTTCCGAAGGTATCCCTTGTCATAGCCCCGGCGCACGCCTTCGTCAACGGCCTCCGCCAGATTGCCGCCGGTCAAGTGCACGTCCTGTCCGATCTCAAGGAATACGCATGCCATGCCGGTATCCTGACAGATCGGCACGCACTCCTTATCGGCAATCTCAAAGTTCTCGATAATATTGTCAAGGACACCCTTTGCGATCTCGCCGTCCTCACAGGCGCGGCAATCCTTGATCGCGCATTTCACATCCTCCGGGAGATGCTCGTTTGCCGCGATGCAGAGTTTTTCCACCACGTCTGTAATTCTGCTTACATCTATCTCACGCATATTGTTTCTCTCCTTATATTTTCTATAAAAATATCTACCTGAAACTCCCCGGCAGGCTGTCATGGTACCGCCGCGGCACTAATACAGCGCCGGGGTTCGTTATATGAATTTTTATCTCTCGTGGCGGGCATATTTCGGAAGAAGCTTTGGCGATACCTCTTCTGTAGCTATGGAGGCTTCTTTTAACGCCTTATCATAATCCGCCACATGGTCAAGGTTCATCACGCCAAGCTCTACCTCTTTCGCCTTTGCCGCAGCCTTCTTGCCCGCGTTCCGGCCAAATACGATTACATCAAGAAGGGAATTGCCCATCAGCCGGTTCCTTCCATGGATGCCGCCTGCCGCCTCTCCCGCTGCCAAAAGGTTCGGGATGTTTTTGGTAAATCCTTCCCCATCAATCTCAAGTCCGCCGTTCTGATAATGGAGAGTCGGGTAGATCAATATCGGAACTTTCCTCATATCAATCCCATATTTCATATACATACGGAACATCGCCGGGATCCGTTTCTCGATGGTTCCCTCCCCGCCAAGGATCTCGATCATCGGCGTATCCAGCCATACGCCCTTTTGTCCACTTGGCGCTTCCACGCCGCGGCCTTCCTCGCACTCCCGGATTACGCCGGAAGCATTGACGTCGCGAGTCTCCAATGGATGGATATAAGCCTCACCATTAGCATTCACAAGCTGCGCGCCCACGGAACGTACTTTCTCCGTAACCAAAGCGCCTTGGATCTGCACAGGATGAGCCACGCCCGTAGGATGGTACTGGATAGAATCCTGATAAAGAAGCGGCACTCCCGCCCGGTATCCCAATATCAGCCCGTCAGCCGTCGCTCCGTAATGGTTCGAGGTGGGGAAGCCCTGATAGTGCATTCTTCCCGCGCCGCCGGTAGCGATGACCACGGTCTTCGCTCTTGCAACGGAATAATCTCCTGTCTCCATATTCAGCAGCACCGCGCCCGCGGCCTGACCCTTCTCATCTTTGATAATCTCTACCGCAGAGGTAAATTCTACCACCGGAATCTGGCGGTTTAACACCTCGTCCCGGAGGGTGCGCATAATCTCCGCCCCGGAGTAGTCCTTACAGGCATGCATTCTCTTTCTGGAAGTACCGCCGCCGTGGGTGGTTACCATGCGTCCGTCCGCGGCCTTATCAAACATAACGCCCAGCTCGTTCAGCCATTTGATGGCATCCGGAGCCTCCATAACAAGGCGCTTTACCAGTTCCGGCCTTGCGGCAAAATGTCCGCCGCCGAAGCAGTCTAAATAATGCTGTACCGGAGAGTCGTTCTCCTTGTCCGCAGCCTGAATGCCGCCCTCGGCCATCATCGTATTCGCGTCGCCGATCCTAAGCTTCGTCACGATCATAACGTTAGCTCCCGCATTGTGCGCCTCAATGGCGCAGGAGGAACCGGCGCCGCCGCCGCCGATCACCAACACGTCCACGTCATAATCAACCTTCGTAATATCAACTTTTTCCGTTACCAGACGGCTTGTGGAATGAAGCATTTCTGCCAGCTCAAGCGGAGCTTTCTGTCCCTTGTTGGGACCTACTTTAATCTCCGCAAAGGCATCTGGATTATAATCCGGATGAAATTCCTTAAGGAGCGCGTCTTTTTCATCAGCAGTCAGGCGCCTTGGCTCTTTCGACATACGCTCCGCTCTCGTCGCCTCTACCTTCTTGATGGATTCCATCATATTCTCTGGATATGGTGTATACATATGTTCCGCCCTCCCTTACTTCTCAATCTCTCTTGTATTATAAAGTTCCTGCATCTCTGTAATCGGCTTCTGCATGATCTGCTCAATCAGTTCGTCATACTCGCCTTTGTTGATTTCCTCTACACGCTCCTCTAAATGCTCCGTCTTTGGCGCGATGTATTTTCCTGTAAGCCTCCTTGCCAGAACGCCTACATGGGGATGAGAGATTCCAGCCGGGCACCTTACGGTACAGCAGCCGCAGCCGATACAGTCAAAGGATTCCTCCGCACACTTCTCAAACTCGCCCCGCTGCGCATAAGCGATGTACTGCATCACGTTTAAGTCTTGAGTGCAGGCCTTGGTGCAGGCATTGCAGCCGATGCAGCTATAGATCTCCGGATAAAGCTCCATCATAATCCGCTGATCAGCCCTGATCTCCTCGATGTCATAGGTTCTCTTGTCTGTTGGGAAGAAAGGAATGCTTGCCACATACATGCCTTCCTCTACCTGCGTCTGGCATGCAAGGCAGGTCTTTAACTCGTTCTTGCCCTTGATCCGGTATACGGTAGCGCAGGCTCCGCAGAAACCATGACGGCAGCCGCATCCTCTTTTCCATGTATAACCAGCGTACTCCATGGCGGTCATGATCGTAAGGTCTGCCGGTACGCTGTATCTCTTACCGCTAAAATATACATTTACCATATTTTCCATGTTATTCGTATCCTTTCTTAGTATTCATTCGGGAGCTCGTCGATTTCATCAAAGCGGAACACCGGACCGTCTTTGCACACATACTTAGAACCGATATTGCAGCGTCCGCATTTGCCCACGCCGCATTTCATCCGAAGCTCTAACGTCGTATATACCTGCTCTGTGGTAAATCCAAGCTCCTTTAACCCTGCAAGCACGAACTTGATCATGATCGGCGGCCCGCACACAAGCACGGTCTTATTGGTGTCAAATCCAAGCTCCTTCACATAGTTCGGAACAAATCCAACATGGCCGTCCCAGCCTTCCTGCTCTCTGTCGATGGTCAGATGCACGTTTACGCCCTCGGCGTTCATCCAAACCTCCTGAATCTCCTTTAGCTGTACTAAATCGTCCGCTGAACGGGAACCGTAAACAATATCCACGGTACCGTAATTTTCCCGGTTATCCAACACGTAATTGATCACGGAACGAAGCGGCGCAAGCCCGATACCGCCGGCCACGAACAGAAGGTTCTTCCCCTTAAGCTCTGTCTCTACCGGAAACGCGTTGCCGTAAGGCCCGCGGACGGTAATCTGATCGCCTGCTTCAAGGCTGTGAAGGTACTCGGTCAGCATGCCGCATTTCTTAATGCTGAATTCCTGATATTCCTTGTTGGTCGGAGAGGAAGTAATGGAAAACATACCCTCACTGATGCCCGGCGCGCAGACCATGGCGCACTGTCCCGGCATATGCTCAAAGAGCTTGCCGCCCTCCGGCGCATTGACGCGGAAGGTCTTTACGTCCGGGGTCTCCTGACGGATATCCGTGATCACGCCTACCTTTGGGATCAGCGTATCCAATGTATAATTCTTATGACATGTACATTCGCCCATTATTTCACACCTCCCTGATTCTGAAACGCCCGGATGACCTTCACAATATTAAGAGCCTGCGGACATTTCTCCACACAGCGGCCGCACCCTACGCAGGAGTACATTCCGTCGTTATTCGCCGGATAGTACACCAGCTTGTGCATGAACCGCTGGCGGAACCGCTGCATCTGGCTGGTACGGTTGTTGCCGTGGGCCATCATCGTAAAGTCTGAATACATGCAGGAATCCCAGCACCGGTAACGGGAAACCTTATCCCCCGCGCTGTAATCCTTGATATCGTAACACTGGCAGGTTGGGCACACAAAGGTGCAGGTGCCGCATGCCAGACATGGTTTGTATAATTCCTCCCAGATGGGAGAGTCGAATTTCTCAGAAAGGGCGTCCCCGTTCCACCCTTCTAAAGAAAGGTTCATATAGGGAAGCTTCTCCACAATCTTATGGATTGCCTCTTTTTCTGTCTCAACCGCCGCTTCGTCTGCATCGGTCAACAGCTCCTTTACAGATTCCGTAAGAGCTTCCCCTTTTTCGGTCAACGCTTTCCAGTACAGTTCCTCTCCTACCGTCCATACCGCTGCGTCCGACTTCGGTTCCGCCGCGTCCACGCCGAATACCTTGCAGAAACAAGTCTCCTCCGGCTCATGGCAGGCCATGGCAACGATGGTTCCATGATCTCTCCTTGCCGCATAAAAGGTATCCACCGGATCGGATAAGAATACTTTATCCAGTACCTCTAAGCCCTTCACGTCGCAGGCTTTCATACCGAACACCACAAAATCCTGCTCCTTTAGCGCCTCCGGCTCCACAGAAATCTTCTTTCCCTCTTTCTTCACGGTATAAAGGCCCTCGCTCTGCGGGAAAAATGCGTCTTTTGCTGATTTCACAGTCTTCAAGGTATCAAGGTCAACTTCCGCGTCCTCGCTCCACGCCGCATAGTTGGTCTGTCCCGCCGTCTTCACCGGGAGATACAGCTCTCTGGTTTCCGCGATTAACCGGAATAATGCGGAAAGATTTTCTTTTGCTATCTTATACATACATTATCCCCTCTTTCCTACAATACTTGGTTCCGCGTCCTCAAACGTATAGTTGGTGAGCGGTGCTTTCGACGTGGTATCTGCCCCTGCCTGATATTCGCCGTACAGCTCGTCAATATCCTTGATAAACTTCCGGTTGAATAGATGGAGCGGAATGCCCTGCGGACATACGCGGCTGCACTCGCCGCAGTCCGTACATCTTCCTGCCACATGGAAGGCGCGGATAATATGGAACATCTTCTCCTCGAAGGAATCCACATTGGCCTTCTGGGAGCTGTCGAACTTGGTGCTGTCAAATACGCACTTGCGGCAGCTACAGGCAGGACACACATTCCTGCAGGCGTTGCAGCGGATACATTTGCTAAGCTCCTTCTGGAAAAACGCAAACTTTTCCTCCGGGCTCATGGCCTCGATCTCTGCCACCCTGTCAAAACGCTCCGCATCCTTGGTCTCCTTGGAATCGCCGATCAGTTCGTCGTACACCATATGTTCCTTGCCCTTGCACACATGGCACCGCTCTAACATAACGTCCGCATACGCGACAGTTTTATTGCCGTAAATGGTCTGAATCGTTAAGGTATCCGCTTCGTCGGTAAGCTCTGCGCCTTCGATCAGTTCAATTCCTTTGATCCCTTTCTTTTTGATCTTCTCAATATCCAGCTTCCCCTTACACCCTGCGCCTACGATGTACGCCTTGTCTCTGTCTACGCGGTGCTCTTTGATTAACTGGTTAAAGCTGTAGGTATCGCATGGCTTCAGACAAACCATGGTCTTCCCTTCCAATTTGGATGCTTCTATCATATATTTACTTAAATTCGCCCCGCAGAAGCCGTTGTATACAAAATCGTCCAATTCTTCTGCCGTCTCAAAGTAAGCCGGCTCCGGATTGTAAGGCAAGTCTCCGGCCTTCCAGCCGAGAACCCGTGCCACAGTCCCGTCTGCCAGCAGCTCTTTTGCACGGTTTACTAGCTCTTGCATCTTAAATCCCCCAATCTTACATTCTCGCCGAGAGAATAAATCTTCTCTACAAAGCTGTTCATCGTCTCAGAAAACTTCACGCCCTCCGCGGCGGACACCCACTCTACCCGGGTACGCCCGTTTTCCACGCCGATGTAATCCAGCATGGAGAACAACAAGGTCATACGCCTTCTTGCATAGAAATTACCGGTACTGTAATGGCAGTCCCCCGGATGGCATCCGCATAAGATCACGCCGTCCGCGCCCTTTTCAAATGCCCTTAGGATGAACATGGGATTGACGCGGCAGGAACAGGGAACGCGGATAATCTTTACATCGGCCGGGTAGGTCAGGCGGCTGCTGCCAGCCAAGTCAGCTCCTGCATAGCTGCACCAGTTACAGCAGAATGCGACGATCTTTGGTTTAAATTCTTTCTTTTCTAACGACATATTGCATCCACCTCCGCTATAATCTGTCTATTTGAGAAGCCTTGTAGGTCCATAGCTCCTGACGGACAGGCAACGGTACATGCGCCGCAGCCTTGGCACAGCGCGCTGTTGACTACCGCAATCCGGCGCGTCTCGCGGATGCCGTGGTCGTTGACTTCCTTGTCCTCATAGGTAATCGCGCCGTACGGACATACATTCTCACAGGTGGAACATCCGTTACACAGTAAGATATCCGCCTGCGCGGTACAAGGATTGGTCAGCAGCTTATCCTTCGCAAGAAGCCCGATGGCCTTCACAGCGGCGGCTCCCGCCTGTGCAACCGTCTCAGGGATGTCCTTCGGCCCCTGACACACGCCGGATAGGAAGATACCCGCGGTGGGCGACTCTACCGGGCGGAGCTTCGCATGGGCTTCCGTCAGGAAGTTATTGGTATCGATGCTTGCCGTCAGCATGGTCGCGATCTTACGCACGTCCGGGTTCGGCTCGATGGCCGTTGCAAGCACTACCATATCCGCTTCTTTTAAAATCTGTTTGTTGTCAAGTAAGTCGGAACCCTGCACCAGAAGCTTTCCGTCCGGCTGCGGGATAACCTTTCCTACCTGTCCCTTAATATAATTAACTCCGTACTGCTCTACGGCCCTCCGGTAGAACTCGTCAAAATTCTTGCCCGGCGTACGTACGTCGATGTAAAATACGGTTACGTTCACATCCGGGTATTTGTCCCGGATCAGCATAGCATGCTTTGCCGTGTACATGCAGCAGATCTTAGAGCAGTAAGGCTTGCCCCGATCGTCTGCGCAGCGGCTTCCCACGCACTGGATAAATACGATCTCCTTCGGGGCTTTTCCATCGGAAAGGCGCTCCAAATGCCCGTGGGTCGGACCAGCCGCATTCATCACACGCTCCAATTCCAGAGAGGTAATCACATCCTTGCTCTGGCTATACGCATACTCGTCATACTTATCAAGGTTAATGGTGTCAAAGCCGGTTGCAACCACGATTGCGCCGTACTTCTCCGTAACGATCTCATCCTTCTGCTCGTAATCGATGGCTCCTGCCTGACATACCTTAGAGCAGACGCCGCATTTTCCGGTCTTAAACTTGATGCAGGCTTCCCTGTCGATCACCGGAACATTCGGGATTGCCTGTGCGAACGGGGTGTAGATGGCGCTTCTGGTATTTAACCCTCTGTTAAATTCGCTGGGCGCCTTCTTAGAAGGACATTTCTCCTGACAAACGCCGCAGCCGGTACATTTGTCCATGTCTACGCTTCTGGCCTTCTTGCGGATATCTACCGTAAAATCTCCCACAAATCCGCTGACCTTCTCCACTTCGCTATATGTATAAATATTGATCTTCTCATGGGCGGATGCCTCCACCATCTTCGGCGTCAGGATACATGCGGAACAGTCCAGCGTAGGGAAGGTCTTGTCAAGCTGGGACATCCTTCCGCCGATACTCGGCGTCTTCTCCACAATATCCACCTCGTAGCCTGCGTCCGCAATATCCAGAGCCGTCTGGATCCCAGCGATACCTCCGCCGATCACAAGGGCTCTCTTGGTTACCCGGCTCTCCCCCGGCTGAAGGGGCGCGCTTAAATTCACCTTGGCAACCGCCGCCCTCATCAGGATGACCGCCTTTTTCGTAGCCTCCTCCATATCCTTATGGATCCAAGAACAGTGCTCTCTGATATTGGCTATCTCAACCATATACGGATTTAGCCCCGCGCGCTCCGCGGCTTTCCTGAATGTCGCCTCATGCATACGGGGCGAACAGGAACATACCACCATCCCCGTTAAGTTCTTCTCATGGATCGCCGCCGCGATCTTCGCCTGTCCAGCCTCGGAACACATATACTGGTAGTCTTCGGCATGGACAACGCCGGGCTCCATAAGAGCCATCTCTGCTACTTTGTTTACATCTACCGTCGCGGCAATATTACTTCCACAGTGGCAGACAAATACTCCGATCCTCTGCACTTAGACTCACCTCCTATACCTTCTGAATGCGCTGACTAACAACTGCTGCGGAAGCTCCGGATCCAAAAGTTCCGGAATCTCGTCCGCTAACAGGTAGTTCTGTCCCTTCTGGCGCACCACAACCTGCCTTGCAGCGTCGATCAGCCTGCCCGGCTTCACATCCCTCGGGCATCTCTCCACGCATGCGAAGCAGGAGAGGCATTTCCAGAGAGACTTAGAATTTACCAGACTCTCGATATCTTCATTGATCACATAGGATACAAACTGATGGGGCTTGATATCCATCTCGTTATAGGACGGGCAGGATGCGGAACACTTGCCGCACTTCATACATTTCAGCGGATTAACGCCGCTGATTTCCTTGATCAGCTCCGCCTGTTTCTTCTCAGAACTCATTACGCCTGCACCTCCTCTTTCACTTGATCTTTCACTCCGAGCGCCTCTGCCAAAAGCTCTGTAAAATATACGACCGGGAGCTTCGCGCCGGTACTCTTATTCAGATTATACAGGCACAAAGGACAGGCCGTGGTCAAAAGTTCCGCCCCAAAACCTTCTGCGCTCTCCATAATCTTCTCGCACATACTCTTTGACAGTTCCTTTTCCTTCAGGGATATGTAACCGCCGCAGCATTCATTGCGATAGGGGTAAACCACCGGCTCCGCCCCGATTGCGCGGATAAAATCTTCGATGATCTTCGGATTCTCCGGGTCGTCAAAGGCAAGAAGCTTACTGGGTCGAAGGAGCAGACAGCCGTAATAGGCCCCGATCTTCTTACCAGCCAGAGGGTTCACTACCTTCTTTTTCAGCTCCTCAAACCCAACCTTATCGCGGAGAACCTCCAGAAAATGAAGAACCTCTGCCTCGCCCGCATAAGGCTCGTCAAGTTCCATATAATTATTCGCCCTAGTGCGGATATCTTCCACATTCTTCATGTCGTCGTTGACACGCTTCATCACATGATGGCAGGCAGAACACATCGTTACCAGCGTCTGTTCCTTTTCCTTCGCCTCGTTCAGGGCGCGGACACAGGATAGCTTCGTGGCAATCTCATCAGTACCAAGGGGATATACGCCGCCGCAGCACTGCCAGTCTGTAATCTCTTCCAGTTCGATTCCAAGCGCCGCTGCTGAAGCCCTTGCATAAACATCCAGATCTTTTGCCTTTGTCCTCAAAGTGCATCCCGGATAATAACTGTACTTCATAGTTCTCGCTGTCCTTTCTATAAAAATATAAGATTTAAATGTCGATCTGAGCGATGACCTTCTTCAGCGCGTCTGCACTGTATTTGAGCTTCTCAACCTCTTCATCGGTAAGCGCCATCGGGATCTTGCTCTGGATGCCGTTCGGTCCTACTAATGCAAGGGTGCTCAGGCATACGTCTTCAATGCCGTACTCTCCGTGCATCATGGAAGATACTGTAGAAACAGACTCGGAAGCAGCCATCAGGATGCCGCATAATCTGCACACGCCTCTGGTAACCGCATAGAAGGTAGCGCCCTTATTGGCAATGATCTCGCCGCCGGACTTCTGTACGTAAGTGAGCATTGCCTCTTTGTCCAGCTTCTTCGCCTCCTTGCCCATCTTCGGCATCATCTCATAGTAATCGTCTACGTTAACGCCCGCAATTCTGGCCGCCGACCACGGAACGAAGGAAGTGTCCCCATGCTCGCCGTATACATAGGCATGGATATTTCTCTGGGCAACGCCGAAATGCTCGGAAAGGCCGCAGCGCAGGCGTGCAGAATCTAAGATGGTTCCGGAACCGATAATCTGGTTCTCCGGAAGTCCGGAAATCTTGGTAAATACATAGGTCATAATATCAACCGGATTGCTTACGATAATATAGAGCGCGTTCGGCGCCGCCTTTACGATCTCCGGCGTAATCTGCTTCAATATATCAACGTTGGTCTGCGCCAGTTCGATTCTTGTCTGACCCGGTTTACGCGCAATGCCTGATGTGATGATCACAATATCAGAATCCTTCGCATCCTTATAGTCGCCTGCAACGATGGAGATCGGGTCCCTAAAACATGTACCCTGCTCGATATCCATTACTTCGCCTTCTACCTTCTCCTTGTTGATATCGATCATGACGATCTCAGACGCCATGTCCTCTCCGGACAATGTGTACGCAATTGTTGAACCAACGCTTCCCGCTCCGATGATAGTAATTTTGCTGTTCATGTTTTCTCTCCTTCTATCTTTGTTTTTTCTATGTCTATGATAAGATAACAGAAATATGTCGTTTTCTGCTCTTACCCTCAATTATGATAGCATATTGATAAGTAATTAACAAGCAGTTTTTCGCCCGGAATGTAAAAAAATAGCATATTTTTTCCAACAAAAAAATCCACAGAAAATATGCTGTAAACTCTTTTTAAAACAGCATTTTTTTTGTGGATTTTGTATACAATTCTCTCTTTCTACTGAAGTTTCTCTAAAAATTCTATGCCCTCCATATTCCGAATCTCATCGGTCACCCCCATTTGCTGCAAAAGGACAGACTCCTCCGCAAATTTCTCGCCTCCATTATAGCACTCACCACTGCCATCATTAATATGTTCAATTTTGATAGTAACATTCATTATATTATTGTTAAATTTTTATCTTTACATCCTCATCTCTTTATGATAATATTTTAACAGAGCAAAAATCAATACGTAAAGGAAGTGAGTTATAATGAAAAAGTTTTTTTCAGCTCTTAAAGAGTATTTTATGGGAGAAACAGCTTTATCAATTATCATATCAAGACGTTAAATATAAAAGAGGAGAAATTCAAAACACATACGTTGAATTTCTCCTCTTTTTATAAACACATCTATACCCTTGCGTAAGGCTCTGCAATTTGTTTGAACCTGTCCGCATGGCCCTCATACCACTGTTCAAACTTCATCCCCGCATCGGAAATCTCTTTTCCAAGCTCCTTGAAGAACTCAGGGATCTCGGCCTCTGTGATCGTGCCGATCTGTTCCCCGAACCGCTCTTTCCCTTCTTCGTCATTTCCATTTACCGTAAGTACAAATGCAGGCTGCGGTTTTCCATCCACCTTTTTCATAGCGCCCCGCAGTCCGATCTTTCCGATCTGATGGGTTCCGCAGGAGGATGGGCAGCCGGAAATATGGATCTTGGGCAGCACGCCGTCCTCATATCCCCATTCCCTTGACGCAGCCGCTAACTGTGCAAGCAGCTTCTGGGAATCTCTCAGCCCAACTTGGCAGATGGACGCGCCGATACATGCAACGGATGCCTCAAATGCGGACTTTGCGCTATCCTCCGTGATCGCAAGGATCTTCTGCGCCTCAATCCCGGTAAGATTGATCACATACAGCTTCTCGTCCGGCGCGATCCGAAGCTCAACCTGATCCATTTCCTTCACCGCCTCATACAGCTCCTTTAGCTTTGCAGGAGCCGGACAGCCTCCGATCGGATGGTATTCCACCGCATACAGTCCCTCCTGCTTCTGGGGGATCGCCCTTCTATCCTCCACCCGGATACCGTCCGGTTTCTTCGTAACTTCCACTTGCGCCGCCTGAATGTCCAGATTCTCCTCCTGCATTGCCTCTGCCAGCTTCTTTCGATACGCCTCCGCATATTCACCGCCCAATACCTCCTGCATATACCGGGTCCTCGCCTTCGCGCGGTTCTCATAATTTCCATAGGCAGTAAACAGCTTCACCATAGCCTTTATATAATAGAGAATCTGGTTTCCCGGAACCGCCTCCGCCGTCAGAACGCCCATTTTGGGATTATTCCCCAGACCGCCCGCGCTGTAAACATCAAACAGGCCGTCCTTTCTTGCGGCAAATCCAAGATCCCGGAAAGTTGCATGAGTATGGTTAGCCTGAGAGTTTGAAAAGCATACTTTCAGCTTCCTAGGCAGCTTCACCGTCTTGATGAGCCCCATCAGATATTCGCCCGCCGCCTCTGCATAGGGAAGCACGTCAAAATATTCCCCCTTCTCCACGCCGGACAAAGGCGACGCCATCACATTCCGCGGAAAATCTCCGCCGCCGCCCCTTGTCACGATCCCGTACTCCAGCGCGGCAACGGCCAAATCACAGACCGCATCCGCGCTCAGATTGTGGAGCTGAATCGTCTGGCAGGTTGTAAGATGGATCTTATCAATCTTATATTGTTCCATCGACCGAACCACAAATCCAAGCTTGTCCACTGAGAGCCTTCCCCCCGGCAGGCGAAGCCTTAACATCCCCACTTTTCCGCCCCTCTGGGCATAGCTTCCGAACCCGCCGGAAAATCCCTTATACTGGGGTACCGTAATCTCGCCTGCATAAAACTGTCTGGTTACTTTTTCAAATTCTTCATAATCCTTTTTCCATTCCGTTTTCTGCATCTTTCTGCTCCTTACTTCTATATTTTTTTCATATCCCCCGGTGTAAGCGCGTTTCTCTGTACAACGAGGGTAAACATGTCCTAAATATAGTATATCTATTGACATCCAAAAATACAATTAAAAATTCCTGATATTTATCCAAACTGCAGTCGGTTAACACACTAGTTTATTTTCTAAAAATATGTTATGATTATTTTTATAGGATTCAAAAAGAACATGAATAAAGGAGGAAACTACTATGGGATTTTTAACAGGTAAAACAGCGATTATCACAGGTGGGGGACGCTCGGTCTTAAGCGACGGCAGATGCGGCTCCATCGGATACGGCATTGCGACCGCTTACGCCAAGGAAGGGGCGAACCTAGTGATCACTGGCCGTAACGTAAAGAAATTAGAAGATGCGAAAGAGGAACTGGAGAGGCTCTACGGCATTCAGGTACTGGCAGTTCAGGCGGACGTATCCGCCGGCTCCGACAATGAAACGGTCGTGGCAAACGTGATAAAACAGACGATGGAGAAATTCGGACGGATCGACGTGCTTATCAACAACGCGCAGGCCTCCGCCTCCGGCGTGACGCTGGCCGAGCATACCACGGACCAGTTTGATCTGGCCTTATATTCCGGCCTGTACGCAACCTTTTATTATATGAAAGCCTGCTATCCGTATTTGAAGGAAACAGAAGGCTCCGTGATCAACTTCGCTTCCGGCGCCGGGCTGTTCGGAAATTTCGGACAGTGCGCTTACGCGGCAGCCAAAGAAGGCGTGCGCGGCCTCACAAGGGTAGCGGCTACCGAATGGGGCAGGGACAATATCAATGTCAATATTATCTGTCCTCTGGCATGGACCGCGCAGCTTGAGAATTTCGAAAAAACTTACCCGGACGCTTTCAAGCAGAATGTGAAGATGCCGCCAATCGGTCATTACGGCGATACGGAAAAGGAAATCGGACGCGTCTGCGTACAGCTTGCTTCTCCTGACTTCAAATACATGAGCGGCGAAACCATTACGCTGGAGGGCGGCATGGGACTGCGCCCGTAACCATGAAAATCCCCCTTGGAACCCTGCGTATTTTAGCGCATCCTTCCAAGGAGGATCTTTTCGTCTTTTCACATTTCGTTAAGCATAAAGAGCGAGAAAGGCGCAGCTACTGCAGTTCTTCCAAAAATTCCACGCCCTCCATCCTGCGGATCTCGTCAATAACCTCCATCCGCTTTTTCCGGTTCTTCACCTCGATACAGACAATGGCATGAGGGCCTTCGCCCTTGATCCTGCTCTTGGTCACCACAAAGCTGCAGACCTTCACATCCATTTTCTGCATGTTTTCCCGAACCTCCGGCACATTCTCTATGGAAGAAAATTCCACGTACAGATCAAAGATTCTGGCATACATATGGGTCCAGATATCCACCTTCATCAGAAACTTTAACGTTACCATCACGAGAATCAGCGTGATAAATGCGCCTTCCACAAACCCAATTCCTACCGCAAGACCCAGACAGGCGCAGGCCCATAACCCAGCCGCAGTTGTAAGCCCCCGGACTTGGTTCTTTCCGGTAACAATGATGGTGCCGACGCCAAGGAAACCGACTCCGCTGATTACCTGCGCGCCGATCCGGGCTATATCCGTATGGCCGTCAAAATTCAAATAGATATATTCTCCGGTCATCATCACCAGCGCGGCGCCGAGGCACACCAGCACATGGGTCTTGACTCCCGCGCCCCGGCGTTTAATCCCTCTCTCTACACCAATGATGGTTCCCATCAGGAATGCAGACACCATACGGAACACGATCGCCCCGACAGACCATCCCTTTGCTATCGACATAAATTCTGTCATTTTTCTTATCTCCTCTTATCGTATGTGATCTGCACTTTTCCTTTCGTATGCTGCTTGGGATCCCTATGCCCAGACATACTCGCCTTTCTCGCCGGTGAAATAAAAATCCGCATAGCTCACTTGAAAAATGTCCTTCTCAATCCCGCTCACGTCGATCCGGTTCTTGATCAGGTACTGCCACGTGCCCGCGTGGGCGATATCTCCCTGAAGGAGTACCCCCTCCACCTTTCCTTCTTTTAAGATCACGCGCTTGTACTGGGTTCTGTCTTCCTTCACCCGGATATCGTCGCCCTCCTCCGGCCGGATCCTTCCCACACAGAGCGTCACCAGACCAAAGAAATTAATGGTATTTTTCAACGCATAGGTATCCGTATATTCCGCTTCTACGCCGCACATATTCCTTCCGGCAATCCTTCCCTGATCCGCCGCGTTCGGCCAGATCCCGGAACGGCCCGTGATATCGCCTGCCGCGAAAATATCCTCCTTGGAGGTTCTCATGCAGGAATCCACCGTAACGCCGCGCTCGCAGTCAATGCCGCTTCCCTCCAGACAGGCCAGCGAAGGACGCACCCCGGCCGCAACGATCACCAGATCGCAGGCCAGCTCTTCTCCGTTATCCAGCGTTACCTTATGGATTTTGCCGTCCGCCTCACAGACCGCCTCCGACGCTTTCCTGCCGAGGACAAAGCGCACGCCTGCCTTCTCAAACAGCTCCTGATAGGCAGCCGCGCCGTGGGCGTCTAGCTGCACCGGCAGAATCTGATCCGCCATCTCCACCACGGTAAGCTTCCCTCCCCGCTCAAGAAGGCCGTAAGCCGCGTCCAGCCCTACAAGGCCGGAGCCGATAACCAGAATCTCTCTGGCGCCTTCCGCCTCCTTCACGATTGCCTGAGCGTCCGTTAAGTTCCGCAGTCCGTACACATTTGAAGCCTTCCTCAAATCCCCCACCGGAGGGATGAAGCTGTCCGCGCCGTTTGCAAGCAGAAGTTTATCGTAAACGATCCGCTCTCCGTCGTCCAAAAGGACCTCCTTCCCATCGGGACAGACCTCCTTTACCCGGACGCCGCTCTTCCACAGGATCCGGTATTTCTCGAAAAAATCCAGCTCTGTAAAATCAAGGCCCTTCTCATCCCTCTCTCCCGCGATAAACTTATGGAGCATGCACCGGGAATGGATCTGCGCATCCGCGGAAATCATAAGAATGTCCCCTTTCGCATCCTTCTTCCGGATTTCTCTCGCTGCTTCAACGCCCGCGACTCCCACGCCAACAATCACATATTTCATCCCTTTACACCTCCTCTACATGAATCGCCTTCTTTGGACAAGAAGCGACGCAAGACGGTTCACCTCCCGCATTTACACAGAAATCGCACTTAATCACCTTACTCTTCGTTACTCTGTCAGGCTTTAACACGCCAAATGGACAGTTCATCACGCACATAAAGCAGGAACCGCATCTTGTCTCATCGTAAAACACATGGCCGCTCTCCGGATCCTTTGTGAGCGCGCCGCTCATACAGGATTTCACGCACTCCGGCTCATCACAGTGACGGCAGAACAACGGCTTATACCGTCCTTTTTCATCCTTTAAAATATAGTTCCTTGACTCGTTTCCCGGATCAGTCAGATCCAGATCGTAAATCGTACCGCCGGTTTCCCGGTGCGCCTGCATACAGGCAGCGGAGCAGTTCTTGCAGCCGTCGCATTTTTCGTACTCTACTATAATACGTCTCATATTCTCCGCTCCTTTCTAAATTCCGAGCCCCGTACGTTTTTCCAGTATGATTCCTTCCAGAATGTCTGCGGACTCTTTTGCGTCGGCGTTGATGATCACCTGCCCTCCGGTCAGTTCTTTCATATCCTCTGTCAATACTTGAACCGCTGCCTTGCTTCCGGTCACAAACGGCGGCAGGCCAAGGTGCAGCGGCAGGCCGAGAGCCAGTCCGTAACAGCCGTCCGCTAAAGCCTGTTCCTCCAGCCACTGGGCTGCTGAAAGCACCAGAGGAAGCTGCGGAAGATCTACTTTAAGCGCCTCTGCAAGCTCCGTAGCAACAATTTCCAGACGGCCGATCGCAAGGCAGGGACCGAAATTCAGTACCGGCGGAATGCCAAGCTTCTCGCAGACTGCCCGAAGCTTCGGACCCGCGTACTTCGCCGCCTCCGGCGTCATCAGTCCGCAGTTTTCGATTCCTCCTGAAGAACACCCCGCAGTCAGCACAATGATATCCTTCGCGATCAGTTCCCTCACCAGATCTACTGTAAGCACGTCATGTCCCCCGGCGGTCAGGTTCGAGCAGCCTACCACGCCTGCCACGCCCTTAATATCCCCCGACACGATCAGGTCGATTAACGGCTGCCAGCTTCCGCCGAGGAATTTCTTAAGGGACACCTCGCTTACGCCGGTCAGGGTATTCTCATAACCGTGCTCTTTCAAAAGATTCATTGGCACATGCCCCCGGCGCGCCCGGTAAGCTTCCACAATCTCGTCGATGATCTCGTCGGTCACCGCCGGGCGGTTCTCAAAATCAAATTCCTTCAGCTCGGCGTTCGCCTTCTTCGCCACATTGTCAATACAGATCTGTTTGATCCAAAGCTCGTCGCAGATCGGCTCAATGCCGGGAAGGGTACAGTTAAACTCCGAGATCACCGCATCGATGCCGCCGGTCGCAAGGATCGCCTCGCTGGTATAGTTATTCCCCGCATGGCCGTCAAATACTTCCGTGTAATGGGCTCCCCGAAGCTGTAAATCCTGTCCCACGCAGGTACAGCCCACCAGCTTAAAGCCCTTCGCTCCCGCCTTCCTAGCTTTCTCTTTCACATCCTCATCCGTCAGCCGGTTCTGTAAGAAGGTAAACATGGAATGCTGATGTCCGGTAATCATAATATTAATGTAATCCGGATCGATCACCCGCAGACCCACCGGGGCAAAGCGGATCTCCGGCTCGCCCAGCACAACGTCGTTGAGCAGGTTCGTAAGTACCAATCCGTAAATTCCCGTGGAAATGCCAAGCTTTAAGCAGTCCAGCAGCATATTCACCGGATCGGAGTTTAAGTTGGTAGAGCACTTCACAACTCCGTGAAACACCTCGGATTTGGCGCCGCCGGGAAGGAGCCCTAACGCTTCCCACTTCTCATACCGGGGCGCATAGGCCAGCTTCTCTGTCAGTTTCATCTTCTCGTACTCCGGCAGGTACAGATCCCTTAATACCGCGTCCGCCACAGCCTCCGCCCGCTTATGGTCATCCGCCTCTTCAATGCCGAACAGTTCCGCTAACCGGTTCAGCGTATGAACCCCCTTAATCTCCCCTCCGGTCTTAGCCGTATTCTTCACGTTCAGAGCCGTATTCTCCACCACATGGATATAGCAGCCGGAGCCGGAGGCCACCGCCCTCAAAAGGTTTCTGGTGACGATGGTATCCGCATTGGCGCCGCAGATCCCCCTCGGCGATTCCGGGGTAATCCTGCATGGCCCGTTGGCGCAAAGCCTGCAGCACACGCCCTGCAGTCCGAACGCGCACTTGGTACTCTGGCCCTCCACCCTGTGATGGGACGTCTCCATCGGAAGACCCGCAATAAATTCCTCCAAAGGCTTGTCCGCGCTCTTACATGTGCTGCATCCATAACATTGATTCATAAATCTACCTCCTTTATTTTTATAAATTTTGCATAAAATATTTCCGCTATTTTCTTTAAATTTTACTATATTACACAATATATTTCAATCATTTATTAGCCGGAAACAGAATCACTTTCTCACGTACTTTGCAGTGAATGCAAAGTACTGTGTAGTAACTCCGAGGATTCTATGGTATACTCTAATTGGCTATGAATTTTCATTTGGAAACGATAATGGCGGTGACGAATATGTTTACAAGAGAAATGATGGAAAGCTTTACAGAACTTGATTTTGCAGTCTATGACTGTGTTGTGAAAAATGAAGACCGGATCGGCAGAATGACCATCAAAGAGTTAGCCGATATGGCCCACGTCTCTACGGCCACAGTTCTGCGTTTCTGCAAAAAAAACGGAGCGGCCGGGTACAGCGAATTTAAGCTGATGTACAAGGAGTTCCTCAAAGGGAAACGGGAGGCTCTTAAGGACGACGGCGGATCAGAATTGCAGGGCTTTCTGGCGAGCATACACTCCCCGGATTTTCAGGAGAGCATCGGCCGGGCGCATCAGTATCTGGCCGGATCCCGGTGCATCATCTTTATCGGCATCGGTTCTTCCGGGATACTGGGCAAATACGGCGCCAGATATTTTTCCAATGTGGGGTATTTCAGTTTATTCATCGACGATCCGTGGCTTCCCATCCTCCAAAATCCGTCGGAGGATACCGTTACGGTAGCCCTGTCCGAGTCGGGCATGACCAAGCAGACGGTCTATATCGCGTCCCACCTTCACCAGAGAGGATGCACCCTGATCGCGATTACCAATAATGCAAATTCCGTTCTGGCAAAAATGGCGGACTGTAATATTACTTACCATGTAACCGAAAAGATGGTCAACGACAGAAATGTAACGACCCAGATCCCGGTAATCTACATCCTAGAAACGCTGGCCAAAAAGCTTTATAACAGCGACGGCCGGGACGCGTCTGATTAAGAAAGGCAGGATCGAATATGTCCCTTTTTTCTTACGAACAAATCCGGGCCATGAAGCCGGGAGAATTCCGGGTCTATAATTATGTGGCCGCCCATCTTGATACCGCGCCGGATATGAATATCCGGCAGTTAGCGAAGGAGGCCGGAGTCTCGGCCGCAACCGTACTCCGTTTTTGCGAGAAGGCTGGCTGTAACGGGTACACGGAGCTGAAATACCGCATCAGGCAGGAGCATAACAGACAGAGCCGGACGGGAAGATATGACGCGGTTCCGGCAGTCCAGTATATCGAAAATTCCGCCGCGGACGGCACCTTTGCAAAAAAGATGGCCCGGGCGGCAAAGATCTGCGCAGACGCGGACCAGATTATCCTTTCCGGGGACCGGGAGGGCCAAACTCTGACCCAGTACGGCGCCTATCTCTTCTGCAGCATCGGCAAGGCGGCGTTTCCTGCGCAGCATGGATATGGAACCATCTGCCCGGGCGGAAACATAAGAATCGCAGTCCTGATTTTATCCGCTTCGGGAAACAGCCAAGACGCCGTGTCTCTGATGCACAGCTATAAAAAAGCGGACGCGTCCCTGATCAGTTTTACCAATACGGAGCAATGCCCGGCCGCACGGATGGCGGACGTTAATTTTTCTGTCTATATGCCGGAGATCTGCAGAGCGTCGGAAGCCGGGAATACCGAGCTTATTTCCCAGATCCCGGCAGTATACCTGTTAGAGACGCTGGCCGCGGAAATCCAGAAGTACCTGAAATCATGCTGATGTTAAGAAAATTCCAATGATCACGCCAATCAGGAGCATCGGTGCCGTTCTGACAAACAGCCATTCAAATAGATGAAACGCCGCTCCGAAAACAGCGGTTTCGGGATCACTGTAATTCCACCCCAAGTAAGGGCTTTCCAACACCAATAAGATCGCAAAAACAAACACTATACTTACACATAACAAAATAAGCAGCCAATGGATCACTCTTCTTCTCGCGGTTTTCCTTTGTGCCAACTGCAAGTTTATCACCTCCAGTTTTTCTGAAATGGCTTTTAAAGCATCCGTTTCTGTTTCGGTAACCGTTTCCCCCAATAGCGTGCTTACAGGTGTTTCAAGCACTTTCGACAAGGAAATCAGCATATCCGAATCGGGAACTGACAGTCCCTGCTCCCATTTAGAAACTGTCTGCCTCACGATATTCAGCCTGACGGCAAGCTCCTGTTGTGAAAGTCCCTTTGATTTTCTAATTGTTTTCATATTTTCGTTGAGCATTCTCACCCGCCTCCTTTCGTTTCTCACCATTATTGTAGGCTAAACTATCCGTTGCCGCAAGCAACGCATTTTAACATTTTCTTCCATCCGCGTCTGTTAAGAATATCTTGCCAGACTGTGCAATTAAGATAGACCCGGACGCCGCCATCCGTAGCAGCTATGTTTTTCTGCTTCATGCCGTGTCCTCCCGGACATACTTAACAGCAGTTCGTTATGTATAGAATCCTGATACAAAAAACAAGGCAGATATGCCGCGGCATGTCTGTTTTTTTTATGGAACAAATGATATTTTTTCAAATATATGTCAAAACCACGGAAAAGAATTGAAAAGAATCAGGGATATGGTAAGATTTGCATGATACATGAGCGCTTATGTGGAATCTAACAGAATGTATACCAAACGAACTGCTAACAACTAATACATTCTGCCGGCTTATTTTATAAAAAGGAGATTAGGAGGGTATGGAAAAACAAAAGATTCCATGTGATTTTCTATGGGGCGGCGCTGTTGCCGCGCATCAGCTTGAGGGAGCATACGAAAAAGGGGGGAAGGGAATTTCCATCGCGGATGTCATGACCGCGGGAGCAAATGGGAAGGACCGGGAGATTACGGACGGAATCCTGCCGGACCGCTACTATCCGAACCATCAGGCAATTGATTTCTATACAAGGTTCCGGGAAGATATCCGTCTGTTTGCCGAGATGGGATTCCGGTGCTTCCGGACTTCGATCGCATGGTCAAGGATTTTCCCGAATGGGGACGAGAGCGAGCCAAATGAGGAAGGACTTAAATTCTACGACGAACTGTTTGACGAACTGTTAAAATACAACATCGAACCTATCGTCACATTAAGCCATTTTGAAATGCCGCTGCACCTCGTCCGCAAATACGGCGGCTGGAGAGACCGCAGGCTGATCGGCTTTTTCGTTACCTTTGCCGAAACGGTTATGAAACGCTATAAGGACAAGGTAAAATACTGGATGACCTTTAACGAGATCAATAACCAGTCCAGTGTCCAGAATCCATGGAGCGGCTGGACCAATTCGGGAATCCTCTACCGGGAGGGGGAAGACGTGCAGACGGTTCTTCAACAGGCGGTACATTATGAGATGACCGCAAGCGCTATCACGGTAAAAACCGGCCATGAGATCAATCCCGAATTCCAGATCGGCTGTATGCTCGCGATGGTTCCCTACTACGCGAGAACCTGCTCCCCTCAGGATGAGCTTGCGGCCCAGACCGCCATGGCGCACCGGCTGTATTATTATGGAGATCTGCATGTCTTCGGAGAATATCCGGCTTATATGGAAGCTTTCCGCAGAGAAAAAGGGATCTGTCTGGACATCACGGCCGACGACCTGAAATGTCTGAAAGAAGGGTGCGTAGATTACATCGGCATCAGCTATTATATGAGCAGTACGATAAGCAGCGTGGAAACGGAAGGCAGCGTAAAAGCAGCGGAGGGTATTTATCTTGCCCCCAATCCATATGTGGAAAAAAGCGACTGGGGATGGCAGATCGACCCACAGGGACTCCGGTATTCGCTGAACCTGCTCTACCAGAGATACCGCAAACCAATCTTTATTGTCGAGAACGGATTCGGGGCTTACGATAAACTGGAAATGGGAAAAGTTCATGATCCCGGCCGGATGGAGTACCTCAGACAGCATATCATTGAGATGAAAAAAGCAATGTTTCTGGACGGCGTCCCGGTTATGGGCTATACCCCGTGGGGCTGCATCGACCTTGTAAGCGCGGGAAGCGGCGAGATGGAAAAGCGCTACGGCTTTATCTATGTGGACAAAGACAATCAGGGGAACGGTACACTTATGCGGATAAAAAAGGATTCTTTCCAGTGGTATAAGAAGGTTATTGAGAGCAATGGAGAACAATTATAAAAATTCATTTTAGGAGGGTGTAAAGAATGCTGAAAATCAGACTGTTTTGTGCAAATGGAATGTCAACGAGCCTGCTTGTGAAAAAAATGGAGGAAGCGGCGTTAGAAAAAGGGAAAGAAGTAGATATCAAGGCTTATCCGATCCTCGATATGGAGCGGTTAGCAGACGAGGCCGACGTTGCCCTTCTTGGCCCGCAGGTGGGATATCAGATCGCCAAGGCAAAGGAAATCTGCGGCCCCAAGGGAGTCCCGGTGGATGTGATCCCCATGGCGGATTACGGTATGTGCAATGGATTAAACGTCCTGAAATTTGCGTTTAAGCTGGCTGCGGATAAAGAAAGATAAAAGTATCAGAAAGGAAATGAGATATGCAGAAACTAATGAATGAAAAAATAATCCCCAAGATTATGGCATTTATTAACACGAAAGGAATACAGGCAATCAAGGATGGTATGGTCTATTCTATGCCGCTTCTGATTGTGGGCTCTGTATTCCTGATCATTACCAACTTCCCGATTCAGGCGGTTGTGGACGCCCTTGAGACATCCGGGATAAAGGCCGTACTGGAACAGACCAACGGCGCGACCTTCAATATCAGCGCAATGATCGCCGTCCTCGGCATTTCTTACAATTATATCAAATTAGACGGACAGGAGCCGTTGAGCGGAGCCATCGTTGCGCTGGGCGTATTTATCATGATGACCCCTGCGTCCATCGTAACGGAAAGCGGAGACGTGGTGGGCGGCATTATCGATAAAGGCTGGACCGCCGGAAAAGGCATGGTAGGCGCGATCATCGTAGGGCTGGCCGTGGGGGCCGTCTACTGCTGGTTCATGAAGCGGAATATACGGATCAAAATGCCGGCAGGTGTTCCCGAAGGCGTGTCCAATGCGTTTTCGGCGCTGATTCCCGGAGCGGTCATCGTAATCGGCGCGACCGTTATACATGGAATCTTTTCCATGGGATTCCACACGACGGCGATGGAAGCCATCTACAATGTGATCCAGACCCCGCTCCAGAGCATGACGGATTCCATCGGCGGCGCGGTGCTGATGTGTTTCCTGACTCCGTTTTTATGGTTCTTCGGCGTACACGGCTCCACCATTGTGGGCGGTATCATGACTGGAATCCTTCAGGCCAACAGCCTTGAAAATCAGGCGCTGATCGATCAGGGAATCGAGCTGACGGTGGCAAACGGAGGCCACATCGTAACCATGCAGTTTTTTGACCAGTTTATCAATATGACCGGGGCGGGCATTACCATCGGGCTTGTCATCTACATGTTTGCCCTCGCCAAGTCAAAGCAGATGAAAACACTGGGAAGACTGGAACTCGTACCGGCGCTGTTCAACATCAACGAGCCGATCCTGTTCGGTATTCCTATCGTGATGAATCCGATACTGGCCTTCCCCTTTATCGTGATGCCTGTGATCTCCTGCGTACTGCAGTATGCCGCGCTCTATACCGGATTGTGCCCGCTCTACGGCGCGACGCAGGTTCCGTGGACCTGCCCTCCGATTATCTCAGGATTCTTGATCGGCGGCTGGAGAACGGCGCTGCTGCAGCTTATCATTTTCATTATTTCATTCTTCCTATATTTACCGTTTATCCGGAAGGTTGATAAGATGAATCTGGTAAAAGAGGCGGAAGCGGAAAAAGAAACAAACGACGACGACTGGTAAAATAAGGAGGAAAAAAATGACGGCGGAATTTGAAACAGCATGTTTTGGAATTATTACATATGTAGGAACGGCAAGATCCTGCTTCATCCACGCGGTACAGTGCGCAAAAGAGGGAGACTTCAAAGCGGCCGAAGCTCAGATGAAACAGGGAGACGAAGCCTTTACGGAAGGGCACCACATCCATGCAGACCTTCTGGCGCAGGATGCAAGGGGCGAGCTGAACGAGTCGGGACTAATCCTGATGCACGCAGAAGACCAGCTCATGAGCGCGGAAACCTTCCGGGTTCTGGCTGAGGAGTTTATAGAAGTATATAAGAAAATAACTTCCTAGATCCGATAAAAATCCATCAGGCGAAACACCTCTTCCGCCTGATGGATTTTCTAATGTTCTGCTATTTATCATCTGTCATACGAAAGGATCCGGCTTATTTTGCCAGCCCAAAGGTATCGGATACGACCGGGTTCTCATTCTGTTTTACAGGTGCGCCCGCACCCTCTGTCTCTACCGGGTCGCCAACGGTAAGCCCCTCGATCTCCTCATCCGGGCAGACCGGCGTCCACGCCAGTTCCATTACCTTATCTGTCGTCATGTCTTTATCTTCAATGATTCCAAGACGGATATAGTCGTCTGCGATTTCACGGAGCGCCTTCTCTGTGAACGCATCAGACAGCCCAAAATGAAGGGAATCCCAGAAGATCATCTGATTCTCTTTTTCGCCCGTCATCTTATCCGTATCGAACATCGCCTGAACTGCTTCCTCGGAATGCAGACGGTTAAATTCTCCGGCGCGCTTAATCGCCTTCACAACATACTTCGCATGTACCGGATTCTTCTCAATAAAGTCATTATTCATCGCGGTTACGCAGCATGGCTCATCCTGAAATTCCGGGCTGTATGTGATAGAGCAGATCATGCGCATATCCTCCGGATAGTTCGCCAGCACAAAGTAATCGGAGAAAATCGAAGCGTCCACTTCGCCGTTGTCCATTGCGGCTACCGTAGCGGCGCTGTCGGCAATGTCAAGATACTCCACCTCTGTGGTCGGGTCGATGCCGTACTCGTCTAACAGGCGGTAGGTAATATTCTGGTCAGAATTGCCAAGGCCGTCATGGATGGCAATGGTCTTGCCCTTTAAGTCTTCCACGGTCTTAATCTCGCTGTCGGCCGGTACAAAGATCGACTTACATCCAATATGGGCGCCGCAGACAAAGGTCATGTCCACTCCATTTGTTACCGGAACAAGCATCGTCGCAATGTGGTCGGTTCCCCACATACACTGACCGGTGCCCACGGTGGTTACCACAGAGTCGCCCTCTAAATAAGTAGCGTTGATGCCGTATTCCTCATAGTATCCCTGAACCTCCGCCATATATTTTGCAGACACGCAGGCGCCGCCGTTAAACAGGTAATTGATCTCCGTTCCAAATACAGGCTCCTTTTTCATCGCCTCCCAGTCTTCTTCCGAAACAGCCTCCGGACGCTCGATATCCGCCGCATCCTCATTGCCGGAAGTTTCTTCTTCCTTACTCTCTGGTTCCCCCGGTGTTGTTCCGCATGCGGCAAGCGATATGCACATAGCCGCCGCCATAGCCGCTGCTGCAAGACGTTTCACTTTCGTTGCTTTCATAATACATCGTTCTCCTTCTATTAAAATATTTATCCATAAAAATCAGAAGGCCCATAAAACTCCTTCTGATCATACGGAACACGGCAATCGGGCTTCTACCTCTGCCCTCCGAAATGCAGGCGGTTCAAGATCTCGTTCCGGTATTCTACGAACGCTTTTGAAGAACGGTCCCTCGGATATTCCTCGTCCACCTTGATATCCGCCACCACGCGTCCCGGATTCGCATCCATAACGATCACGCGGGTTCCCATATAGACAGCCTCATCCACATCGTGGGTCACCATCAGGGCAAGCTGCCCCTTTTCCTGCCAGATCTTTAAGATCTCATCCTGCATATTCATCCTTGTAAATGCATCCAGCGCGCCCAGCGGCTCGTCCAGAAGCAAAATATCCGGCTCATTGATCAGGGAGCGCATCAGCGCGACTCTCTGAGCCATACCGCCGGAGAGCTGTCCCGGATAATCATTGCGGAAGGACTCCAGACCGATCACACGCAGCATGCGTTCCACTTTCTCCTCGTTTCCCTTCAGCTTCCCCTGCATTTTCAGGCTGAACGCAATATTCTTCTCGACCGTCAGCCATGGAAACAGCGTAGATTTCTGGAACATCATCCCGCGCTCCGGGGAGGGCTCCGTAATCTCCTTCCCATCTACGGTCACCTTCCCTGTGGTCGGCATGATCAGGCCGGCCACCAAACGGAGGATCGTTGACTTGCCGCAGCCAGAAGGCCCTACCAGACTGACAAATTCTCCGCTCCTTGCATGCAGGTTGATTTCATTCAACGCATGCGTTACTTCATCATTTTCTACCTTTGCAAAGCTTTTCGATACATTGTGCATCTCCAAAGCAACCTTTTTCTCCGCCATCTATTTCACAACTCCATTCTGCCATCTTAATACGCGCCTCTTAATCAAATCCAGAACCTTTGTGACCACCGTAAATATAAAACAGATCACAAACAGCGCGGCAAACATCTTATCGTAGGCCGCCCATGATTTGGCCCAGTTCATATACCAGCCAAGCCCCGCCTTAACGCCCATCATCTCCGCGATCATGATGGCCACGCAGGCGGAACTCATCGCCTGTGTGCAGCCCTGAAGAATCGACGGCATCGCATGGGGAATCGCCACCCGGAATACTAACTGCCTTGAGCTGGCTCCAAGGGTCCTTGCCGCGTCAAAGAAATCCTTGTCCACATTAGAAATCCCGGTCATAGAAGCAACCGTCACCGCAAACCACGAACCGAGGGCAATGATAAACACAGCGCCCTTAAACAGCGAAGTCGCCACCACCATTACAATGGGAATCCATGTGGAGGTAGGGATCGGCCCTAGAAACTTGATAATAGGATTGATCCAGTAACGCACCTTCTCCGAATAACCGCAGGCGATGCCCGTCACCAGACCCAGCCCGACGCCGATAAAGTATCCCAGAAACAACAGCCGCAGCGTATGAAGCGTACATTCAAATAAATACGCCCGGTCAATCCACGCGATATTGATAATATAATTCAGACAGGGCACAAAGGGCTGGCTTAAAACCCCTGTCTTAAGAGTCAGATAATCATAGCCTGCAAACAGTAAAAACAACGCCGAAAATAGCGGCGCCCGGTAGCGCAGCTTATCCAGCACGCTCTTGTCCCCCGCAAACTTCTTCCCGGCGGCAAACAAAAGATACAAAAGGTACAAGCCGGCAAGGACCGCAAGAAATCCCACGTAGGTATAGGGATTTTTATTGGGGCTCCCATTCGGAATCATCCAGTATTCCAGAATGGCCGCGCCGCCGCACAGCAGCGGCAGAACCATGATCACCCAGTCCAGCGCCTTCTGCCACGCCGTCTTTTCCTTCTCTTCCAATTCCTTTAGCTGCTGCCTTGTAAGACGGCTCTGCTGGGGCCTATCCGTCTGGGCATTCGTATTTTGCGGATTTTTAAACGACATAAAACTCTCTCCCGAAATGTATTATACAGCTATCTCAGCCGCCCCTCGGTACTCCGGTTATGGCAAAAAGAAACCGCTGTATTTGATTCTATTTTATCATAGGGCAAATGGAAAGTTAAATTGATAAACCCCATCAACAGCCGCACTTATTCACTTTCTCTATAAAAAGGAAGAGACGCTCCCCTGCGGCGCTTCGCAGGACGCAGATACAGGCGCCGGTGCTGTGCGCCGACGCCTGCTTTCTTAATTCCGCGATATTTATTTCACCATATCCATTTCTCCTTTATTTACAAATTCTTGAAGATCAGCGCAAGCCCCGACAGAATCAGCATGACGACCACCGCCTGTTTCACGGCACTCTCCGGCAGCTTCCTGCCGCAGACGATCCCGGAACATAAACCTGCCAGCATAAACGGCGCAAGCCGGACTGCCTGAACCGCCGCAGGAACATCCAGAATCCCATATGCAGCATAGAACAGGATACGCATTGTATTTTCCACAAGAAAGACCACGCAGATATTTGCCTTAAATCCATGACTGTCCTTCGTCACCCTGCTCACGTATGCCCCCAGAAGCGCTCCCACCCCATACAGGCCACAGAGCAGACCGGACAGGAGCCCGATTACGATTAGTACCGCTCTCTGCTCCTTCCCCTTTTCCGGCTTCCAATCCCTTACCAGCATCTCGGCGCCTACAAGCACGATCAAAAAACCAAACAGGATTTTCACCGCGCCCGCGTCTGCATTTGCCAGAAGAAAGGCTCCCGGCAGGCTTCCCGCGAGAACCAGAAGCGAGAGGGGAACGCAGATACGCCAGTTCACAGCCTTCCTTTCCTGATATGCTATAATCAGATTCGACGGATACCCTAACAAAAGCTCTACCGGGGAAATATGGATATTGTTATTCCCAAAGCTTAATATGGTCGTAAAAACAAGGGTGTTGGCAAATCCGCATAACCCTTTTACAAAAAACGCCGCGGCAGCCGCCGCCATCCACCATGCCATAGCCTGAACACTCCTAAATGATATATTGTTATTTCAAGGCCGTTCCGCCGTCTGAATCCGCCGAACCAATCTTTTCCATCGTTTCCCGGCGGATAACCTCCCGCACTTCCTTAAGATACTCCGAAAATTCCACCTTGTCATAGGCATAAGAAAGATTCAGGTCGTATTCATGATCTTCCCATGTACCTTCAATCGCTCCGCGAGATGCAGAACCTCTAATAATTTCTCTGCTTTCATTTTAAATCCTGTTCCTTTCCATCGGAAATTTCCCAATATCCATTCTTTGGCGAACCATGGCGGATCAATACCCCCCGCTCCTTCAGCTTTTTGATATTGGATTCTATATTCCTGCTCGAAACGCCAGTTTTTAATGCGATCTTTTTCGCAGATAGCTGCGGATTTTGTGATAGTAATCCAAGTATTTTTCCCTGTGTCTCACTCAGATTACTCCCACCGATACTCCGATATTTCTCTGATGCTTCTCCGATGCTTCTCCGATACTTCTCCGATGCTTCTCCGATGCTTCTCCGATGCTTCTCCGATGCTTCTCCGATG